>NZ_AP023360.1:4831785-5153928 GCF_018326265.1 Catellatospora sp. IY07-71 | reverse complement strand
GCCCAGCAGTGGCCGTTGCCGTCAACGTAGTCGGTGGCCGTCCGTCGGGACAGTGCGGTCAGGACAGCCCGAGGTCCGGGCCGAAAGACTCGTAGTGGATGTCGGCAGCGGACACGCCCACCCGGAGCAGTTGCTCGCGGACGCCGCGCATGAAGGGCGTCGGCCCGCACAGGTATGCGACCGCATCAGCGGGGACCGGGACGCCGGCGAGGTCCATCCGGCCGGGAAGAGCGTCGTCGCCGCGGTCCGGGTCCTCATACCAGACGACGGATCGGGCCTTGTCCAGCTTTCCGACCAGATCGGCCACATGTGCCCGGTGCGGGTGCGCCGCGAGGTTACGGTCCGCGTGCAGGACGAGCACCTGCTGCTGGGCGCCGGTCGCGGCCAGGAGCTCCAGCATGCCGACCATCGGGGTGATCCCGATGCCCGCGGAGGCCAGCACGAGGGGGCGGTCGGAGGTCTCGTCGAGGACGATGTGGCCGAAGGGGCGGCTTATGGTCAGCCGGGTGCCGGAAGGGGCGTGCTCGTGCAGCCAGGTGGAGACCTCGCCGTCGCGCTTGACGGAGAAGCGCAGCGTCTCGGCATCGCCGCCGGTAAGGCTGTACTGGCGGATCTGCCGTGCACCGTCGGCGAGCCGGACTTGCACGGAGACGAACTGGCCCGGCTTGAACGCCGGGGCGGCGCCCTCGACGGGCCGCACGGTGAAGGTGACGACCTCATCGGTCTCCTGCGCTCGGCCCGCGACCGTCCACTCGGAGAACACCTGGTCGTCGCCGTCGTAGAGCCGGGCCTCCAGAGAGATCAGGGCGTTGGCCATCAGCCAGTAGACCTCGTCCCAGGCGGCCGCGACCTGCGGGGTCACCGCCTCGCCGAGCACCTCGACGATCGCCTCGAAGAGGTGCCGGTGCACGATCTCGTACTGGTCGGCGCGGACGCCGAGGGAGGCGTGCTTGTGTGCGATGCGGGCGAGGAGGTCGTCCGGACGCCCGTCGGGGTGCTCCAGCAAGAAGGTGGCGAAGGCGGCGATGGAGCCGGCCAGCGCTTGGCGCTGCGTGCCGGCGGCCTGGTTGCCGCGGTTGAAGAGGTCGCGGAGCAGGTCAGGGTGGGCCGCGAACATTTTCTGGTAGAAGAGCGCGGTGATGTCGCCGATGGCGGCGCCGACGACGGGCAGGGTGGCGCGGACGGTCCCGGCCGAGGACGTGGACAGCATGGTGGCAGCGGTCTCCTTTAACTTGCATTTCAGATTCCGATTTAACGGCAAGCGCCGCCCGCCCTTGAGGAGGCGGGAATCGTTCAGGGCCTGGGGCTCAGCCCCAGCAGCACCGGACCGACCGGGGCGTCGACCAGCTCGCCGATGGTGTAAGGCGCCAAGGCGGAGTAGAAGGCGTTCTGGGCCTCGCGCAGCATGGAGCGCAGTCGGCACTGCCCCCGCAGCGGGCACGGCGGCGAGTCCTCGCAGCCGACGACGTCTCCGTCGCCCTCCAACTCGCGGACCAGCCAGCCCAGCGAGGCCCGGCGTCCGAGGGCGGTGAGCCTCAGCCCGCCGTCCCTTCCCCGTCGAGTCTCCACGACCCCCAGGGCGCTCAGCCGACTGACGATCTTGGCCGCATGCGTGTACGGAACCTCGACCGCGTCGGCGACCTGACGCGTCGTCGGCGACGGCGGGTCTGCGTCCGCCGCCGCGAGATGCATGGCGACGCGCAACGCGATGTCGGTCCCCTTGGTCAGCCTCACGTCAGCGAACCTATTTATCTGGTATCTCAGATGCAAGTTATCTGGCCGTGAAAGCCGACACAGCCGAGGGCGCGCGGACGTCCGGCAGGCGCAGGCGTCGGCCCCTGTCAGTTCGCTCTGGTGCCGGACTCCCGAATTTCACCAAAAGGTGTTTAATCACCCTGTTGAAACCGTCATAAAACGAACATGAGGCCCATAACCCACTACCTGTGGTGAGCTGCGGCTTCTTGACGATCTATTTGGCTCATAAGCGCGGACCGCGGGGCAAAAGGGATACGCCGGATCCGCAGCAGGCGGGAAGGGTCGGGTCTTTCCACGCAGGGAAGAGCGCCCCGGCCGACGGCACCGGAGCGCCCTCATTCCCACGTATCAGCGGTCGAACTCGCCGGCCTTCATGCCGGCCACGAACGACGCCCAATCCCTATCACCGAACACCAGCGCCGGACCCCCCGGGTCCTTGTTGTCGCGCACAGCCACGTGGCCGTCGAGGAACGCAGCCTCCACGCAATTCGGTCCAGAGTTGTCGCAGCGGGTGGACTTGCGCCACCGCGCACTGACCAGGTCGATGCAGGGGTCGGTCATTTGCGGGCCCTTTCGAGTACGTGGCCGGAGTGGTCCCGGCCGTTCAGGGACAGATCTGCTCTCGCCTCGGCACAGACCCTGCAATAGCAACGGCGAGCCTGATGTTCCGCGACGACGACGGCGAGCCGGGTTGCAATCTCATCTGTCATGACGCCCTCCTACAGACACAGCGGCGCCAACCCTCACATCGTCACGCTGTCATCACAACGGGCTACGTTGATGATCAGCCGAGCGGCACGCCACGCCGATGAGCTGCACTCCGCGACCCGCACATCGGCGTTCGGGCCGGCGGGCTCAGGACGTCCTCGGCCGCGACTTGCTGTGCTCGGCCGACCCCATGACCACGGTGTCCTCACCAGCCCGGCGGCGCGCGGCACACCGACCTTCACAATCGTCCGCTCTGGACTGTGCAGAGGATTTTCAACGTTTGCACCCGGCCGGTCACCTCAGCGGAAACTCGCGCGTCACACGCTGTGCCCTTCGTCGGCTCGGCAGGGGACACGGGTGAGCGCTCGACATCGCGCACGTACCGCGCACGGGCCGTCGCCGCTGAAACGGGAGGGTCTGGTGCGGCAACCTCGTACGATCCGGGGCCGGATGGCCAGGATGCTGGCCCTCCCGCTGGTCGCCATGCTGGCCCTGGTCGTCCTCTCCGTCGTCGGCGTGGTGCGGACCTACCTCGACGCGGCCGCCACCGCGGGCGAGGTGGCGGTCACGCTGGCGGTGCAGGATCTGGTGCACGAGCTGCAACGCGAGCGCGGCCTGACCAACGGCCTGCTGGGCGGCGAGTCCCGGTATCGCGCCGACGTGGACGCGCAGCGGCGGCACGCCGACGACGCGCGGGCGCGGCTGGACCGGCTGATCGCCGACGAGTCGACGCCCGGGACGGCCGCGGTACGTGGTGCGCTGAGCCTGCTCGACGACCAGGGGACGATCCGCGGCTCGGTGGATGCGGGCAGCGCTGACCGGACCGCGGTCTTCGACTCCTACACCGCCGCGATCAACGCTTTGAACAGCCAGAACATCGGCTTCGACGAGACCGCCGACGCCGGGCTGCGCCACCATCTCGGCGCGCTGCGGGCGCTGGGCGACGCGAAGGAGGCCGCGGCGAAGGAGCGCGGCTTCCTCAACGGCGTCTTCGCGGCCGGCCGCTTCCGGCAGGCCGCCACGTCCGGTGCCGCGGGCGCCGACGAGTACGCCCGCTTCGCCGACATTCGGGCTGCCAAGCGGGCGGCGCTCGCCCGGTTCGACCAGGAGGCCACTGCGCAGCAGCGGGCCTTGGCCGACGCGGCGCTGCGCTCGGTGGCCGCGGTCCGGGCCGCCGGGTACGAGGAGGCCGCGGTCGCTGCCGCCGACGGCCGCGCGCTGCAGGTCGAGCCGCGCTCGTGGTGGGACTCGATGACCACGCTCGTCGACGATCTGCGTGCTGTGCAGCAGAAGGTCGGCGTGGATGCCCGGGTCCGCGCCGGCGAGCTGCAACGCCGGGCCGCGTTCCAGCTCGCCGGGCTGCTGGCGCTGGCTCTGCTGGCGCTGGTCGGCGAGGGGCTGCTGCTGGTCAACTCGGCGCGCTCCATCACCAGGCCGCTGGCCGAGCTTGCCCGCGAGGCGGAGGACGTGGCGTCCCGGCGGCTGCCGGAGGCAGTGGCCCGCCTTTCCCGCGCGCACAGCCAGACCGCGAGCCAGGAGCAGCCGGACGAGCCGCCGCCGGTGCTGGTGCCGGCCCGCGCCGGGGCGGAGATCCGCCTGGTGGCGCAGGCGCTCGACCGGGTGCAGCAGGTGGCCCACACGCTGGCCGCCGAGCAGGCGCTGCTGCGCCGTAACACCACCGCGTCGCTGGCCAACCTCGGCCGCCGCAACCAGAACCTGGTACGCCGCCAGCTCAGCTTCATCAGTCAGCTCGAACGGGAGGAGCCCGATCCCTCCGCGCTGGCCAACCTGTTCGAGCTGGATCACCTTGCCACCCGCATGCGCCGCAACGCGGAGAGCCTGCTGGTGCTGGTCGGTGAGGCGAGCCCGCGTCGCTGGTCCACGCCGCTGGCCGTCGCGGACGTGATCAGGGCGGCGCTCGCCGAGGTGGAGGAGTACCGGCGGGTCGAGCTGCGCCGCATCGACGACGCCTACCTCGCCGGCTCGGCGGCGACCGACGTCGCCCACATGATCGCCGAACTGGTCGAGAACGGGCTCGCCTTCTCCCCGCCCGAGTTGGACGTCGAGATCTACGGCCGATGGACCGGCACCCGCTACCTGATCGCGATCGTCGACCAGGGTGTGGGCATGTCGAACGCGGAGCTGGACCAAGCCAACGCCCGGCTGCGTGGCGAGGAGAACTTCCTGATCGGGCCGGCCCGCTTCCTCGGCCACTACGTGGTGGGCCGGCTGGCCCAGGAACTCGGCGCGCCGGTGGAGCTGGCACACTCGCCGGTCACCGGCATCACCGCGCGCCTGGTGCTGCCGGCCGGGCTCCTGGCGGCCTCGGCAGACATCGCCGGGCCGGCCGCTGCCGGCCTGGTCGCCACCGATACCGCGGTCGCCCCTGATGCCGCGATCGCCGCCGGTGCCGCCGCCGCTGCCATCGCCAGTGCCCCAGCCGCTCAGGATCAGGCGGCAGGCAGCTCAGCATCCGGCGTTGCCAGCACGGCCGAACTGCCCCTGGTGACTCCACTGCCCCTCGTCACCGCGCAGGCCGCCACGGCGGTCAGGGCGGCTGCCGGCCGGCCCGGTCCCGGCTGGGATTCGGCCCCGGGGGCTGCGCCCGTGCCGGCTCCGCCCAGCGGCCCTGACCGGACCCGAAACGGCCTGGTCAAGCGACTTCCCCGGGCGGCCCGGACCGTCCCGAGCGGCGGCGCGGGCGGGGCGCCCACCCCGGCCGGCACCGTGCAGACCGCGGCCGCCGACCGGCGGCCTGACGACGTACGAAGCATGCTCTCCGCTTTCCGTGCCGGCACCCAACGCGGCGAGAGCCGCTCGGCCACCTCACGCATGTCCGAAGAGTAGGAGAGAGAACGTCGTGACCACACGTCTTTCCAGCGGCGCCGCCCCGTCCGTGCACATCGACCCGGGCCAGTCCGGTACGCAGACCTTCAGCTGGCTGCTGGCGAACTTCGTCCGCAACACCCACGGCGTACGCGACGCCGTCGCGGTCTCCTCCGACGGCCTGCTCATCGCCGCATCCGAGGGCCTGGACCGGGCTTCGGGCGATCAGCTCGCCGCCATCGTCTCCGGAATGGCCGGCCTCGCCCGCAGCGCGTCCCGGCGCTACGACTTCGACGGACTCAAACTCATCATGATCGAGATGCGGCGGGGTTTCCTGCTGGTCTCGGTGGTCGCCGACGGCAGCTGCCTCGGGGTCCTGTCCGAGGCCGACTGCGACGTCGGCCTGATCGGGTACGAGATCGCGCTGCTCAAGGATCGGGTGGGTGCGGTCCTCACCCCGTCGCTGATCGAGCAGGCACGGCAGGCGTTGCCCCGATGACGCGAGCCGGAGACCACTGCGGTGAACAGCCCTGATCCGCGGATCCCGGATCCGCGCATGATCTCGCCGGGCCGGGTGTGGTCCGATCCGCACCGCGCGGCGCACCGGCAGCCACCACCGGCTGCCCCACCTGACGACGATACGGCGCTGGTTCGGCCATACCTGATGACCGGCGGTCGAACCCGCCCGGTCCAGGACGGGCTCAGGGTGGAGACGCTGGTCTCCGCGGTGCCCGCAAGCCTGCACGCTCCGCTGACGTTCGAGCGGCGCCGCATCGTCGAGCTCTGCCAGGCCCCCCGGTCGGTCGCCGAGATCGCGGTCGCGCTCATGATCCCGTTCGGCGTGACCAAGGTCCTGGTAGCTGATCTGGTCAACGGCAACTTCGTGACGATCCAGCAGGCCAACGACATCACCATCGACATGCTCGAGAGGATCAGAGACCGTGTACGGAGCCTCTGAGCACCGCCCGCCAGCACCCCAGCAGGCACCGGTCAGCACCGTGAAGTTCGTCGTGAGCGGCGGTTTCGGGGTCGGCAAGACCACCTTCGTCGGCGCCGTCTCGGAGATCGAGCCGCTGGTCACCGAGGCCGCCATGACCGAGGTGTCGCTCGGTGTCGACGACGTGTTCGCGGTGGACAAGACGATGACGACCGTGGCGCTCGACTTCGGGCGCATCACGATCGACGACGACGTGATCCTCTACCTGTTCGGCACGCCGGGACAGGACCGGTTCGCGTTCCTGTGGGACGACCTGGTCGAGGGGGCGCTGGGTGCGGTGGTGCTCGTCGATCCACGCCGCATCCAGGACTGTTATCCCGCCCTCGACTATTTCGAGGAGCGCAGCATCCCGTTCCTGCTGGGCGTGAACAACTTCGACGGGGCGGCCCGCTTCGACGTCGAGGAGATACGCGAGGCGCTGGGCGTCGGCGCGGACCTCCCGATCGTGGACTGCGACGCCCGCCGTCGCGATGACGTCAAGAACGTGCTGGTGAGCCTGATCCAGGAGGTGATCAGCCGGCGGGCGGGTCGCGACCGGCTACAGCACCAGAGTCTGTGATCCGCGTGCTGGAGATGGGCCCGGGACCTGCCTGCGTACCGCAGCGACTGTCACCGGCGGCTCGATGGTGTCGACCTGACACGTCACCGTTCCTCGGACCGGCCGGGGCGGCGACCGCGGCTTGCCACGTGGGTGTTCACGACGGCAGGATCTCCCCCATGATCGAAGGAACCGAGTCTGCCGGGATCCGGTGAACGTGTTCGGGATCCGGATCGCTTCGATCCCGCATGGGGACACCGCGCACGACGAGCTGCTCATGGCCAGCGTGCCGCGTGATGCGCCTCGGCTGCGGAGCCGAGACGCCGTCGACCGGGGGCTGGGCCGATGGCGGGTGTAGCGGAGCGGCTCCGCCTGCTGCCGCCGATGGCCGTCGATATCGGACTCGCGCTGGCCGCGCTGGCCGCCCAGCTCGCACCGTTCGTTTCGGCGGATCCGCCGGCAGGCCGGTCGTGGCCGGCAGGCGGCTATCTCGTGGCGGTCGCCGTGTCTCTACCGGTGATCCTGCGGCGGCGGTTCCCGTTCGCGGTGCTGATGGCGAGTGAGCTCGCCGCGGTGGCGTACACCCTGGTCCCGGACGGTCCACGGCAGCCGCTGTGGTACGGCGCGCTGATCGCCATGTTCACCCTCGCCGCGCAGGCACCGAGGTGGCAGCGGATCAGCGCCATCGTGATCATCGTGTGGGGCGCGTTCCTCTTCACCGGCTCGCTGGAGACGGCCGCCCGCGGCGCGCTGTTGTGGACCACGGCGTACGCGATGGGCCGGGCCTGGGCCTCCCGCCAGGAGCACGTGCGGATCCTGCGGGAACGCGCGCTGCACCTGGAACGCGAGCGGGAACTCGAGGCCGCGCGGGAACGGTCCCGGATCGCCCGCGACATGCACGACATCCTCGCGCACGGGGTGAGCATCATGATCGCCCAGGCGGAGGCGGGCCCGGTCCTGATGCGCAAGGGCCCGGAACGCGCCGAGGCGGCCTTCGACGCGATCGCCACGGCCGGCCGGGACGCCATGGGGCAGCTCCGGCGCATCCTCGGTGTGCTGGAGGCCGGTGGGGAGAGTACGCGCGCTCCGCAGCCGACCCTGGCCGACATACCCGAGCTGGTCGAACGGGTGTCGAGCAGCGGATCCGTACCGGTGACGCTCACCGTGTCCGGCAACCCTGGCAGGCTCACCGCCGACGGCGAGGTCGCGGCGTACCGGATCGTGCAGGAGGCGTTGACCAACGTGATGAAGCATGCGCGGGCCCGTACGGTGATCGTGGCCCTCGATTGGAGCGGCGACGGCCTCGCCGTCACGGTCGACGACGACGGCGCTGGCACGGTCACCGGTGACGGCCTGGGCCGCGGGCTGCACGGCATCCGCGAGCGTGCGGTGAGCTGCGGCGGATCGGCGACAGCGGGAGCCGTGCCGGGCGGCCGTGGCTTCCGGGTCCGGGCCATGCTGCCGGCGGTGCCGGCCTGATGGGCATCCGCATCGTCGTCGCCGACGACCAGGAGCTGGTCCGCGGCGCGTTCGCCATGATCCTCGACGCGGAGCCGGACATGGAGGTCGTGGCCGAGGCGTCCGACGGCGCCGAGGCGATCGCCGCGGTCGACGAGCACGCGCCGGACGTGCTGGTGCTGGACATCCGGATGCCCGGCATGGACGGCATCGAGGCGACCCGGCGGCTCCACGGCAAGCCGGTCCGGGTGCTCATGCTGACCACGTTCGGCCAGGACGACCACGTCTACGACGCGTTGCGAGCCGGGGCGAGCGGCTTCCTGCTCAAGGACGTCCGGCGGGCGGAGCTGGTCCAGGCGGTCCGGGTCGTCGCGGCCGGCGAGTCGCTGCTCGCCCCGGCGATCACCACCCGGCTGATCGAGACGGCGGTTCGCGGGCAGGGCGCGCCGGCCGGCTCCTGGGCGGGGCTGGACCGGCTCACCCCGCGAGAGCGCGAGACCCTGCAGCTGCTCGGCCGCGGTCTGGCCAACACCGAGATCGCGGCAGCCATGGTGGTCAGCGAGCACACCGTGAAGACGCACGTCAGCAGTGTGCTGGCGAAGCTCGGGCTGCGCGACCGGGCGCAGGCGGTGGTGGCGGCGTACGAGTCGGGTCTCGTGGTGGCCGGTCGGTCGTCTCCCTCTGGAGAGTGAGATCGGAATCCCTCGCGGCACCGAGCGGAGTCCGCTCTCGGCGGCGATGGCAAGGCACGCGGGTTCTTCGAAGATCGTTGCATGTTCAGACGATGCCTTCGAGTCCTGGCGCTGCCGCTGGTCGTGGCCGCAGCGCTAACGCTGACCGCCGGTCCGGCGGCCGCAGCTGCCACCGCCGGCCTCACGACCGTGGAGGTCGCGATTCCCGCCTCCGGCGGCAAGACCCTTGCCGGTACGGTCTACTCCCCTCGCGAGGCGACCGGCCAGCTGCCCGGTCTCGTGCTCGTGCACGGTTCCGGCAACGGACGGCGGGCCGGCGTCACGCCGGAGGCGATCGCCTTCGCCCGGCAGGGCATCGCGGTCCTCGTCTACGACAAGCGGCCCCTCGACCAGCCCGAATACTTCCTGCTGGCCGACGACGTGGTGGCCGCCGTTGGCGTGCTGCGCGCCCAGCCCGGCGTGGACCCGGCCGCGGTCGGCGTGTGGGGCATCAGCGAGGGCGGCTGGGTCGACCCGATCGCCGCCGGACGCTCCGCCGACATCGCCTTCCTGGTGCTGGCGTCCGCACCGGCGCAGTCCCCGCTGCGCGTCCAGAACTGGAACATGCGCAACAAGCTGGCCGCGGCCGGGGTCACCGGCGCCCTCGCCGACACGCTGTCGGACCGGCTCTACCGGCTCGCGAACGACGCGGGCATGTTCGCCGAGGCCGATCACGACCCGACCCCGGCCCTGTCGGCGCTCACGAAGCCGGTCCTCGCCGTCTACGGCACCGACGACACCCAGGTCCCGCCCGCCGAGAGCGCCGCCGAGCTGCGCCGTACCGTCACCGCGCCGCTGACCGTGCGGTTCCTGCCCGGGGCCGGGCACACGCTGCGGGTTCTCGATGAGGACGGGATGTATACCGACACCCTGTACCCGGGGTACGCGGAGATCGTCGGCGAGTGGGTCCGGGCGGTGGCCGCCGGGGACGTCCCGCCCGCGCAATCCGACCCGGCTCCGGGCCAGGCGGCGATCAGCAGCGACCTCGCGCCGTCGGCGTGGTGGGAGTCGTGGCCGGCGCAGTTGACCGTGCTCGCCGTGCTGCTCGTGACGTTCCTGGCGTACCCGGCCATCGCGGTGGCCCGCAGGGTCCGGCGGCGTACGGTCGCCGTGACCCGTTGCGCTCGAGTTCTGGCCGGGGTGGGCGTGCTGGCGGTCCTCGGGTTCACCGGCTACTTCGTCACGGTCGTCGACAGCGCGAACTGGCGCGGCATCTCCCCTGGCCCGATGCTCGCCGGACGCCCGGTGTTCTGGCTGGCGCTGCAGGTCATCGCCCTGATCACCGTGATCGCCACGGCGATGACGGCGTACGCCTGGCGTACCGCGACCGGCGACCGGCTGCGTCTTGGTCTGCTGATCACCGGCGGCGTCCTCTTCCTGCCCTGGTCGCTCTACTGGGGTTTGCTGCTCCCCTGATCCTTTGCTTGCCGGAAAGATCACCAGCCGACGACACCCGACGCCGATGCCTCCTAATACACATCGAGGCATCGGCACCCTTTCGCTGTCTTCAGCTCAACTACCCGGCCTGAGGGCCGGGCTCGCGGGCCTCTTCCTCGCTGCGAGGTTAGGCCGCTGTGGGCGGTTACTGCGCCCCATCCCGCAAGCCCTCGCACGGACCAGCCACTATCGCCGACGCGAGTTGGAGCACCTCAGCCGTTCCAGCTAACCTCGTGCGACCGCTCGAAGAACGCCGCCATCGCATGTGCGTCCTCTTGATCGGCGTAGTCTTCGTCCGTGACGACCGGCAACCGCTCCTCGCCGTGTCCAACTGCAACCGGCTTGCCCGAGCCCAATGCCGTGCTTCGAGACACCGAGTGGGCCGATCCAGACCTGTACACAGCGATCGGGGATGCACAGTGGGTCCCCGCTACGCTTCGTGCGCTTCTGGACCCCGACCCGGCCGCGCAATCAAAAGCCCTGGACGACCTGGAGCCAGTAAGCCACCAGAGCAGCATCTACCCAGCTACTGTGCCGGTGGCCCAGTACATAGCCGCGATCCTCGCCGACCCCCGCACCGCCACCGACTGCATGTTCGGGTGGTGGCGAGAGCCGAAGGACCGACGAGCGCCACTGCGCTCAGAACTGATCATCTGGCTGAGAGATCTCATATGGGACGCAGAAGACAGCCCCCATGACGATCCTGACGTGGCAGCTGTGCTGGCAATGCGGCCAACGCTGTTCACGGCCATAGCTCCGTTCCTCCACGACGATGACCCCACGACTCGCCTTGCCGCCCTTGCTGCCGCGGTACTCCTAACGGAAGACCGCCAACTGGTCCACCACCGAGCAGAGATCGCCGAGCGCGTCGGCATCGCGCTCGACGGCGGCACCGCCACGGACCCTGACATCCAGAGTGCCCGGGATACTTCCTATGCGCTCACCATCGCCGCTCGGCGTGTGGCCTGGCGATGAACCCCGGGCTGCGCATCAGCCCGGCTCCGCCGGACCCTAAGGCGAATCCTGGCAGCACAGAGGCGAACCGTGACTGCCGTACTGTACGGCAGCGGCATGTAGCGCTTATGTGCAGGTAGCAGGGTCGTCGTGCCCCGTGAAGGGGTCTCCTTCCCGCTGGCGGAATCTGCCCGCCAGCCCGTGAGACACGTTGCTACGGTCGTCGCTGTGGATATGCCCCGCGTCGACCGGGCCGACGTCCGGGAGACCGACGACGGCTCCACGGTGATCCTGTCCGCGGGCGGGTTGCACGTCATGATGATCCGTCTGCGTTATGACAGCAGGTGGGGCGACGTGGACGAGGTGATCAACAGCGCTGGCGAGGTGGCGACCGGGGCGGTGCGCGCTTGGACGCTAATCGGTCAGGTGCTGTCGTTGGAGTTGGACCGCCAGGCAGCGGCCAAGCTGGGGTTTCCGCGTGACCACCGGGTACGTCTAGACCTGCCGGCCGAGGCACTTTCCCTGGTCCGGGCCAGCCTGCTGGAAATTCTCTATACGGCCTGCTTTGTCGTGGACACGCCCGAGGGCCGCATCACCAGCTGAGCAGGAGGTCCAGTTACCTGCACGTGAGTGCTACGTGCTGGTAACGGGCTCGGAGCGCTGATTCTGACGGCCGGTTTCGGCTCCGGTGTTCACCGTCAGCGATGATCAATATCGGTGAGTTTCGGCCGCAAGCTCTGCCCTGAAGCGCCATGGATCGGCTGCTAGTTTGTGGCGTGCTCGTGTTGTGGCCGGATGCGGCAGAGGTCCTGCGGGACATGATCCGCGATCAGCGTTCGGACCCGAATCGAGTGGAAAGTCCGGAGTCGGCCTGGCGGGTCTTCTGGGCGTTCCTGGCGATCGAGGTCGACGGACTGGAGCCGAACCAGGCAGGGCGCGAGGACGGGTTCGAGGTGTCGTGGGGCCGCCCGAGTTGGAGTGACAGTCTGCCGAGCCTGTCGTTCTGCAGGCATCTGACCGTGGATGCTTCAGCTGCCTGGCCCGCGCCGACAGGACATGCACCTGAGCATTGGAAGCTCAGCCTCGACATGGTGTTCCGAGATCAAGCCGCATTCGCCGACATCGGGGAGTTGAACACCCAGGGCAGCGGCGTCTATCACGGGCGGACGGGTCCTGCGATGGCCGACGCCCTGCGTGAGGTCTTGTGGGAGGTGGAGCACCTTCCGACGTTGCAGGCTCTGTGGAGGAGCAACCCGCTGTGGAGCACGGTCAGTTTCGGCATGCGCGGCCTTCGCAGCCGGCCTGTGGAGAACTTCGACGTGCAGCAGATGGCAGCCTATAACGAGTGGCGTGCGCGGCATGGTTGACCTGCCTACTGTGGCTTCGAACGCTGCCTGTTTCCACGGTGCACTCTGATCCCGGATGCTGCTTGTGTCGACTGTCATGGACTCGACAACGTCTCCACCTACAACTTGTGCATCCACAACTCGGTGCTCCGGCTTCGTCAGCTCCAGGCCGGCGAGGTGGTTCTTCAGCCTCTTGGCCATGGGGAGGTAGGTGGCGAGAGTGACCGGAGCCGACGGCTGGACCTTCGGCTTCGTCGCGGTCCGCAACGACGTGCCCCGCTACGGGCCGCTGACCACCTCCAACGACGGCCAGCTCAGCTTCCAGACGCAGTCGGGCGAGAGGCAGGTGTTGCTCGTCGTGACGGGCACCCCGACGGCGGTGCCGAAGTACGCCTTCCTCGACGGCTGGCCGATGCAGCGGCGCTACCGGTACGCGTTCCGCATCTCGGGTGCGACCCCCGAGGGCCACCGGCCCGGCCAGCTCTCGGCCAGGTCGAAGCCCTTCGGCCGGCCTCGGTGTCGGCGACGAGGTACCACGACGGGCCCTTGGCGACGATGCCCAGCGGGGCGGCCCCCGCTCGCGCGGCATCGCGCTCAGCGGCCGAGAAGCCGGGACAGGACCGGCCGGGCTGCTTCCAGGGGATCGGTGCCGGGTGGGACCGGGATGGCACCGGCGATCCACAGACTGGCGAAGCCGTGGGCGATGGACCAGCCCGCACGGGCGGTGGTCGCGCCGCCGTCCGGAGTGGACCCGACCGTCTCCGCGCCCTGCCGCAGCAGGCTGCCGGCCCGTTCGCGGGCGATCCGCACCGCCTCGTCGTCGGCGCGGTAGATCTTGGGCTGGAACATCACGCCGAAGTGGACCGGATGCTCCACGGCGAAGCGCACGTAGGCCAGCCCGGCTTCGAGGAAGTCGGCGCCCGCCGCGGCGAGGGCGTCGGCGAGCAGCTCATAGCCCTCGGCGGCAAGGGCGGTGAGCAACCCGGCCTTGTCGCCGAAGTGGTGTGCGGGGGCGGCGTGCGAGACACCGGCGCGGCGAGCCAGCTCGCGCAGGCTCCAGCTGTCGAGGCCGGATTCGCCGATGGCGTCGACGGCGGCGGCGAGCACGGTGCGCCGCAGGTCTCCGTGGTGGTATCCGATCGCCCTCACGTCCTTCCGATGCCGGGACACCTATCTTGCCATTGACAACTTCTTCGCGTCCAGCGTACCGTCAAGCCAACCTTGACAATGTCTAGATTGCAGGAGTCGTCGTGGTACTCGCCGTTCTGCTCATCGGACTGCTGCTCTTCCGCGGGCTCGGCGCGCTGGGCGTGCGCCGGTTCGCAAGCTGGCCCGCCGCCGGGGCGCATGCGCTGGCGGTCATGCTCCTCATGACCGCCAGCGCGCACTTCGTCCCCGACGGCGTCACCGTCATGCCCAACCATGCCGACCTCGTGGCCATGGTGCCGCCGTTCGTACCCTTCCCCAGCGCCATGGTGTACGCCACCGGGGTGCTGGAGCTGCTCGGCGCGCTCGGCCTCGTCGTGACCCGCACCCGGCGACCGGCCGGCCTGGCCCTGGCCGCCCTGTTCCTGCTCCTGCTGCCCGCCAACGTCTACGCCGCGGTCTCCGACGTGCCGTTCAGCGGCGAGCCGGCCTCACCGCTGTGGCAGCGCATCCCGGAGCAGGCGCTCTACATCACCGTCGCGCTCGCGGCAGCCTTGTCCGCACCCGCTCGTCACGGCAACGCTCCGGCCCTGCACCCGGTCGATGCCGCAAGACCTGCTCCGTGAGCCGGCTTGGGGCATCCGCGAGCGCGGGTGCCCCAAATCCGTATCTCAGCGGGTCCCGGCGAGCTCGGGCTCTACCGGGGCGCTGCTCGCCGAAGGGCTCCCCGCTCCGGGTGTCACGCGGCGTAGATGAGCTTGACGCCGCCGTTGCTCAGCACCGCCGCCGTGGAGCCGCGGACGCCGGAGTTGAGGTTGCGCCAGCCGTTGTAGCTGCTCGCCTCGAACACGTAGTTGCCGCTGGTGGTGTAGATGAGCTTCTCGCCGGCCAGGTTCAGCGCGGCGATGGAGCCGCCGCCCACTCCGGAGATGCCGGTCCACACGTTCGCCCAGCCGGCGTTGCTGGCCGCCTCGTACACCGAGCCGCCGTTGAGCACGTACAGGATCTTCGTGGTGCCCAGCGTGATCGCGGCGACGGCCTGGCCGGGCACCCCGGTGTTCAGGTTGCGCCAGCCGTTGGCGCTGTGCGCCTCGTGCACGTAGCCGCCGACGATGCTGTAGACGTACTTGACGCCGCCGAGCGCGATCGCCGCGATGGAGGAGCTGCCCACGCCGCCGATCCCGCTGTTGAGGTTGCGCCAGCCGTTGTTGCTGCTCGCCTCGTGCACGTAGCCGCCGACGACGCTGTAGATCAGCTTCTCGCCGTTGAGGTTGAGCGCGGCCAGCGCCGTGCCCTGCGCGCCCTGGATCCCGGTGGACATGTTGCGCCAGCCGGTGCTGCTGGCCGCCTCGAAGATCTGGCCGCCGTTCGACGAGTAGATGATCTTCGTGCCACTGACGTTGATCACGGCGAGTCCGCTGGCCATGACCGCGCCGCCGCTGCCCGAGACCGGCAGCGCCTGCCAGCCGGTGTTGCTGGCGGCCTCGTACACCTGCCGCCCGCCCGGGTTCGCACCGATGTAGACCAGCGGGTTCACGTAGTTGTTGTTGGGGTCGAGCATGTGCCAGTGCAGGTGCGGGCCTGTCGAGCTGCCCGAGCCCGGCGCTCCGGCCGCGCCGCCGGAGCGGCCCACGATCGTGCCCGCGCCGACGTAGGTGTTGTTGGCCAGCGAGAACTGCGACAGGTGCAGGTACTGGCTGCGCCAGCCCTCACCGTGGTGGATGGTGACGGTGTGCCCGGCGTTGCCGTTGTAGGCGATGTTCTGCACGGTGCCGGCGCCGCAGGCGGGCAGGGGCGTGCCCACGCCCATGCCGAAGTCGACACCGCCGGCCGAGCCCCGGGCCAGGTGGCACTCCCAGGAACAGGTGATCGAATAGCCGCTGAACGGGTGGTAGATCGCCGGCGCGGCGTGGGCGGTGCCGGGCAGCGCCAGCACACCGCCCACCGACATCGCGCCCGCGCCCAGCACGCCGGCCCGCAGCAGTGCGCGTCGGCTCAGGGTGTCCACGGGCTCGCCGCCGCAGCTGTCGATCGGGGGTTTCTGCCTCATGCTCGCTCCTTGTTCGGTGGTGGCGTCCGCCGCCGCGCGGCCGCCTGACGGCACCGGGCAGCCGCCGCGGGCGACGGGCGCCCCGGCACGGTGGGTATGCGGAGGGAAGGTGCGGAGGACCGGCGACCCCGCGCGGTCTCTCACATCCGGGTGGATGAATGTGTCCTCATCGTGGGCCATCCGGCCACACGGCAGCACATCCGATCGTCATACGCCTTCGGCGCCGTCGAGCCGGGCGAGCCGTTCGCGGACCTCGCGGGCGTCGGGATGGCCCAGTTCGTCGAGCTTGGCCAGCGACCGCCGCCACGCCTCGGCGGCGGCGCGCCCCTCCCCCGCCGCATGGTGCGTGTCGCCCAGGTGTGTCAGGGTGATCGTCTCGTAGTACGGGTCGTCCAGCCGCCGCAGCACCACCAGGGCCTGCCGGTAGTGCACGACGGCACGCCGGTGGTCACCTCGGCTGTGGTACGCGAAGCCGAGGCTGTCCAGCGCGTTGGCCAGGCCTTCCCGGTCGCCCAGCGCCCGGTGCACGGCGACGGCCTGCTCGCAGTGTTCGACGGCCTCGGCGTACTGGCCGAGCTGGGCGTGCAGCCAGCCGATGCTGTTGAGCGCCTGGCCCTGCCCGATGCGGTGCTCGGCGCGCTTGAACCGGTACAGGGCCTGCTGCGCGTCGGCCAGCGCGGCGAGCCGGTCGCCCTGTCCCTCGTGGACCAGGCTCATCCGCAGGTGCGTGTACGCCTGCCCGACCAGATCGTCCAGCTCGCCGAACAGGCCGTCGGCGCGGCGCAGGTGCGCGTGCGCCTCGTCGTAGCGCTTCAACCGGTTGCAGGCCAGCCCCAGGCTGCCGTGCGCATGGGCACGGCCGACCCGGTCGGTGCAGCGCTCGGCGACGGCCAGCGCCGTACGCTGTGTCGCCACCCAGTCGTGCCAGTGCCCCGACCGGTCCAGGAACGTCGACATCGCCGAGGCGAGCTGCCACGCGTGCACGCCGAGGTTCTCGTCGGCGGCCGTGTTCAGCGCGGCCACCAGCACCGGGTGCTCCACCGCGAACCAGGCCGACGCCCGCTCGGCGTCCGCGAACGCCGTCACCGCCGTGCCGGGCTCGGCCGGCACCAGCTCCAGCCGGATCCGGTGCGGATAGATCAGCAGCGCCGCGGCGTATGCGCTGTGCAGGTAGTGGGCGAGCAGCCGCCGCCGCGCCGCCTGCAGGTCCGGTCCGCTGTCGGTGTCGCGGGCCAGTTCCGCCGCGTACGCGCGGAGCAGGTCGTGCATCGAGAACCGGCCCGGCAGGTGCTCGGTGACCAGGTGAGCGCGGACCAGCTCGGCCAGCAGTGGCCGGACCTCCTGCGGCGGCTCCCCCGCCAGGCTCGCCGCGGCGTCCAGCCCCACGTCCTGGCCCGGATGCAGACCGAGCAGCCGGAACAGCCGCGCCGCCGGGGAACTCAGCCGCCGGTAGGACCAGGAGAACGCGGCCTGGACGTCGGTGGTGAAGTAGTCGCCGTCCAGGCCGTGCGGGCTCCCGCGCGCCGCGGACAGCTCCGCCGACAGGGAACCGAGCGGGAAGGCCGGGTTGACCGCGGCGCGCGCGGCGACCATCGCCAGCGCGAGCGGCAGGCGCGCGCAGTGGGCCGCGATCTCGTCGGCGGCCTGCGGGTCGGCGTCCACCCGCTGCGCCCCGAGCCGGGCGCTGAGCAGCTCCCGGGCTTCGGCGGCGGGCAGCACGCCGAGCGTGACCGGGACCGCGCCCTCCCGCGCGATCAGGCCGATCAGCTGATCGCGGCTGGTGACCAGGACCATCCCGCCGCGCCCGCCCGGCAGCAGCGGCCGGACCTGCTCCGCGTCGACGGCGTTGTCGAGCAGCACCAGCACCCGGCGGCCCGCCACCATGCTGCGGTAGAGCGCCGCCTGCGCGTCCAGGCCCGCGGACACCCGTTCCGGAGCGGCGCCGAGTGCGTCGAGGAAGCCACGCAGCGCCTCGCCGGGGTCCATCGGCCTGGCTCCCGGATGGAACCCGCGCAGGTTGACGTACAGCTGCCCGTCGGGGAACGCCGCCGCCGCCCGCTGCGCCCAGTACACCGCCAGGGCCGTCTTGCCCACCCCGGCCGTGCCGACCACGACGGCCACCGCCGTGGCGGCCGACCCGGCGCCCGCGGCGAGCTCGTCGAGGCGGGCCAGCTCGGCGGCGCGACCGGCGAATCCGCGTACGTCGAGCGGGAGCTGCGCGGGCACCAGGACGGCGGCGCGGCTTACGTCGTGATCGGATCGCGTCGGCACCACCGCCTGCTGCCGCTCGACCGGCGCGTCGAGCGTGTTGTCGCCGCGCAGGATGCGCCGCTCCAGGTCGCGCAGGTCACGGCCGACGTCCAGGCCGTACTCGCCGGACAGGACCCGGCGTGCGCTGCGGAACGCGCCAAGCGCGTCGGTGACCCGGCCGCCGCGATGCAGGGCGATCATCAGCTGGGCGACGAAACGCTGCCGCACCGGGTTGGCCGCGACCGCGTCGGTGAGCGCCGGCACGATCCCCGCGTGGTTGCCGCAGCCGAGTTCCGCGTCGAACAGCTGCTCCAGCGCCGTGTCCCGCTGCTCGCTCAGGTAGGCCCGCGCGGCGGTGGCGAACGCGGCCCGCACCCCGGCCAGCGGCACCGTGCCGCGCCACAGCCCGAGCGCCTCGCGCAGCAGGACCGCGGCGTCGGCCGGTGTCGCCGCCACGCGGGCCCGGCGGACGAGCTGCTCGAAGACCGCCAGATCGAGCCGCCCGGCGGTGATGCGCAGGGCGTATCCCGCCGCCTGGCGGTCCACCGTGGCCAGTGGCCCGTCCCCGTCGTGCAGGGCCGCGCGCAGCGCCGACACCATGTTCTGCACCTGGACACCCGCCGTGCGCGGGGCGGCCCCGCCCCACATCGCCTCGACGATCTCACCGGTGGCCACGACCCGGTCGGCCCGCAGCATGAGGAAGGCGACGAGGTCGAGCTGCTGCCGGCGGGCGAACCGCACCGGAGCACCGGACGCGACGACCTCCACCGGGCCGAGCACGCGGAAGTTGCAACCGTCGCCGTCTGCGATCATCGGCGCGATGGTATCCGGGCCCGGTGAACCGTCCCAGCCCGACTTCGCACCGGCTGCGCTCCCGGCCCGGGTGAGGCTACGCCCTGAACCCGGATCACCCGCCTAGGAGTCCGCAGAGCCGCGCGAGCGGCCGCCGCCCCGTCAGCCGATGTACGGCCCGCTCAGCGTGTCCGCCTGCGCCGAGTCCAGTTCCTGGACCGCCCTGCGCAGACCGCGGGCGAGCGCAGCCGCGATCGCCGAGCCCGTGGAGTCCACGGGACGGAACCGGTGCCGGACGAGGTTGACGCGCAACGGACCCGTCGTGGACTCCATCTCGTCCAGAATCGTGTGGACCGCGCGCACGGCACCCTGCTCCAGCTCGGCCACCCGCGCCTCGGTGACGGCCTCGCGGTCGGCGTCGGAGACCACGACGAAGCCGCGGCCGACCGCGACCTCCCGCGCCGGCACGCGCTCCACCTCGACGGTCACTCTCGCCCCGCCCACGTCGCTGCCGACGTCGGCCGGGTTGGTGACCCGCGCCCGTACCCGTCCGCCGGGCTCCGCGGTGGCTGCGAGCCAGTGCCGGGCGAAGCCCACGGGAACCGGAAGCTGCTCGACCGACTCCCGCACCGCCCGCGAGGCGGCCGAGTGGATGCCCCCCCAGGACGAGTCGATCGGATGGACCACGTGCCGGACCAGCACCACTCCCAGCGGACCGACGTGCGGCTCCAGATCGTCCAGAGCCGACCGCACGCCGGCCAGCGCCCTGGCCTCGATCTCCGCGATCTCGTCCGCGCCCATGGGGTAGTCCGGCTCGTGCTGCACGAACCCGTCGGACAGCACCACCTCACGCACGGCCGCCTGCTCGACCTCGACCGTGGCCCGCACGCCCATGTAGCAGCCGAAGATCGGAGTATTGGTCCATCGCACCACGTCCGCAGAGCTTAACGGCCACGGCACGTGCCCACCTCCCCTATCGCCTGCCGTCTCACCGACCTGTCGCACCGATGTCGAGCAGGCGCGGCTCTGTCTCCGTTGTACGGAGCAGGCGCGGCTCAGCGCGTCTGCGCGCGACGGCGACCACGGCGGCGGTCGCCCACAGGACCGCCACCGTCAGCACCGCGAAGGCCAGCGACGTCTGCCAGTCGGGGTGGATCACCGACTGACCCCGCCTGGCCTGCCAGGTCAGCACCGCGAACAGACCGGTGTAGCCGAGTCCGGCGACACCCACCAGCCGGGCGCGGACGCGTTCGTCGCGCAGCCAGCCGCGCCGGGCCGCGAGCACGCTCAGTACGCCTGCGACGAGCAGCAGCAGCTGGATGCCGTGCAACCCGACGAAGTGCGGCACGCGCAGGTCGCCGCCGGTGGTGCTCCAGTGGGTGACGGCCATGCCGCTGCCGTCGGGGTCGCCGATGCCGTGGCCGCCGTTCATCGTCACCACGTTCCCGTTGGCGTCGGTCACCGTGCGGGGCGCGGCGTCGGAGTTGCTCAGCCAGACGGCCACGACCATGCCGGCGACGGCGAGCCCTAGCCCCGCGCGCAGGGCACGGGTCAGCGCACGGTCGCCGGGCCGCTGGATCAGGACCAGGACGGCGATGACGAGGGTCGTGAGCAGCAGCGGCAGGACACCGAAGTTGAACACCGTCCGCACGGTCTCGGCGACCGGGTCGGTGTTGGCGTTGAAGTGGCTGACGGTGCCGTTGGCGGCGGCGTAGACGACGGCGCCGACGTCCAGCAGCCCGGCGACGGCGAAGAGGGTGCCCAGCCACCAGCCGAGGCGTCTGCCCCGGTGCAGCCTGCCGAGCAGCCACGCCAGCGTCAGGCCGTACACTCCCATGGCGAAGCCGAACTTCATAGGCTTCAGCCACACCGACTCGCCCAGCAGCATGCGGTCATCGGTGAACATACCCACGGCGCACAGCAGCACCAGGGTGAACATGGCCATTGCGTTGGCCGTCAGCGGGCGGTGCCGGCCGCCTATCGCACCGGCGGCTGTCTTGAGGATGGTCATGGCACGCTCCAGAACACGGATCAGCACGTCAAAGCCGCCCATGAGCCTTCCGGAAGCCACCTCGCCGAACCATGCGGCCGACCCCCGGGTTCGCCCGGGGGCTGACCCCCGCACCGCGCGTCGTGCTCCCCACCGGGCCCGTCGCCGGTCAGCACCGGTCTTGACGCCCATCGGGTCAGGCACACCCCATCGCTGGCGCGGTCCTGCCGGGCCGCGCAGCGCTATCTCGCCGACGCGACACGGAACTCCAGCGCGGCGACGTACGGGCCTGGCACGCGTACCGAAAGCGCCGGGCACAGCCGCCCGTTGCGCTGAGGCAAGGGTAAACCGCTACTTCAGCGGTGGATGTGGCGAGTACGGTGTGGCTGTGGGCTGGTGATCGCGTGCAGCGGCGGCTTACCGAGACAGCCGCGCGGACGCGAAGGAGCGGACAGTGCCAGGCGCTGAACTGCGAGGGGTGACGCTGGACTGTGCCGACCCGCAGACGCTGGCGGGCTTCTACGGTGCGCTGACCGGGATGCGCGAACTCTTCAGCACGAGCGAGTTCGTCGCTCTGACGGACGACTCCGGCTGTGATCTGGGATTCCAGCGGGTTGACGGATACCGGGCTCCGCAGTGGCCGGGTCAGGACGTGCCACAACAGTTCCACCTGGATTTCCGCGCTGACGACCTCGATGCGATGGAAGAGCTGGCGCTGGAACTCGGTGCGACCAAACCGGACCATCAGCCCGGCGGCGGACGCTGGCGGGTATTCCTGGATCCGGCTGGCCACCCCTTCTGCCTGACGTCTTCCTGACGTCACCGGCGTGCACGCCCTGGTGGCGTTCGACCCGTCCTGCTCAGCGTCGGCGGCGTCCAGCCTGGTCGCGTCGGCGGCGGACAATCAGCCGGCCCGCCAGCGTGATCTCCTCCAGCGGATGCGACGCCGAACGCTACAGCTCGCGGTCGGGGCGCGCGAGCGCAATGCCCGCTGAGCCGGGCTGGGTCGGCGTCCGCCGCGGTGGGGCCAGCCCCACCGGACAGTGACGGATCAGCACTATCGATCACCTGCGGCCGGCTGCCTAGCGTCGTGGCATGAACGAAAACACTCCCGCCCTCGCGGTCGAGGCGCTCACCAAACGGCACGGGTCCGGCGCGGGCACCGTGGACGCGCTCGTCGGCGTCGACCTCATCCTCGCCCGCGGCACGTTCACGGCCGTCATGGGCCCGTCAGGCTCAGGCAAGTCGACGTTGCTGGCCTGCGTGGCGGGCCTGGAGCAACCGACGTCCGGCCGCGTCCTGCTGGACGGCGTCGACGTCACGTGCTGGGACGAGGCCCGGCGCACCCGGATGCGCCGCGACCGCATCGGCTTCGTGTTCCAGGACTTCAGCCTCGTCCCGTACCTGACCGCGGAAGAGAACGTGGCGCTGCCCGCCCGCCTGGCCGGCCGGCGCGCCGACCCGCGGGCCGTGCGGCAGGCCCTGGCCCGGGTGGGGCTGGAGAATCGGGCCGGGCACCTGCCCGGTGCCCTTTCCGGAGGCCAGCAGCAGCGGGTCGCCATCGCCCGGGCGCTGGTCATCCGGCCCGCCGTGCTGCTGGCAGACGAGCCGACGGGCGCGCTCGACAGCACGACCGCACGCGAGGTGCTGCAGCTGCTGCGCGCCGCCGTCGACGAACTCGGGCAGACGACCGTGATGGTCACCCACGACCCGGTGGCGGCCTCCTGCGCCGACACCGTCGTGTTCCTGGTCGACGGGAAGGTCGCCGGGCGGATGACCGCCCCCACCGCCGACGCCGTCGCCGCGCAGCTGGCGCACCTCGACCAGCTCATCGGGGCGGCCCGATGACCGCGCTGGCACTGCGCTCGCTGCGCCACCGCATCCCGGCAGCCGCGGCGACCCTGGCGGCCGTCCTGCTCGGCTCGGCGCTGATGGCATCCTTCGCCACCCTGGTGCAGTCGGCGGCCGGTGCGCACGACGCCGACCGCGAGCTGCTGATCATCATGGGCGCCGTCGTCGGCAGCTGGGGATCGCTGATCGTGCTGTTCTCCGTGGTCTCGACCGTCGGCATCGTCGCCGAGCAGCGGATCGGCGAGGCCGCGCTGCTGCGGACGATCGGCGCGACCCCCCGGCAGGTGCGGGCCCTGATCGTGTACGAGGCCGCAGCCGTGACGCTGCTCGCGGCGGCCGCCGGTGCCGGGGTGGCCGCGGTCGGCGGCCGGGTCCTGTTCGACGCCCTGCAACGCGGTGGCCTGATCTCGGCGGCGTCGGCCTACGGCGGCGGCCCGGAGTCGCTGTCCGCGGCGGCGGGGCTGGTCGTGCTGGTCAGCGTGGTCGCCGCGGTGATCTCGTCGGGGCGTGCCACTCGCGGCGCCGCCGCGTTCTCACTGCGCCGGGCGGAGGTTCCGGTGCACCGTATGCGCTGGTGGCGGACCCTGATCGGGGCTGTGCTGATCGCGTCGGGTCTGGTGTCGGCGGTCGTCACCGTCACCGTCACCGGCAAGTCCGCTGACGCGTACGCCGCGATGCAGACGTCGGGATCGGCGTCGATCGTGGCCGGGGTCGGGTTGGCCACGCTGGCGCCGGTGCTGCTGCGGCTGCTGGCCGGGCCGCTGCGCCCGCTGCTGGCCGGCTCCGGCAGCGGCTACCTGGCCGCTGAGAACACGACCCGGCGGGCCCATCTGTTCGCCGCGATGCTCGCCCCGGTCATCGTGTTCGTGTCGACCGCCGTCGGCACGCTGCTGATGGTCGGTATCGACAGCCGTACGCTCACCGCCGCCCGCGATCCCGAGGGCGTGGGCGACACCATCACCACGCTCAACTCGGTGGTCATCGGGATGATCTGCCTGTTCGCCGCCATCATGGTGGTCAACGCGGCCGTCGCCGCGGTGGTCGGCCGCCGGGCCGAGCTGGACCGGCTCTGGCGGCTCGGCGCGACCCGCGGCCAGGTGCGCACCGGCGTTCTCCTGGAGGCGGCGGTCGTGTCCGTGATCGGGATCGCGCTCGGGCTGCTGGGCGCGTCAGCGACGGCCGTGCCGTACGCGATCGTCCGGCACGAAGGGGTGGTGCCCGACGGCCAGCTGTGGCTGGTGCCGGCGGTCGCAGCCGTGGCGGCGGCGCTGGCGGTCGCAGCAGCCTGGGGCGCGCAGCGCCGGCCGGCCCGGTGAGAGACTCTCGGGTCATGGGGACCTCGCAGGCGTGGCCGGCACCGCTGACCGCGGTGCCGGCCACCGCCGTCGGCCGGGCCGGGGTCCTCGAACGGCTGCGGCTCACCGCGCTGTCGGCCGGCCACGCGGTGGCGGGGATCGCGGCGCTGGTGCTGGCCCTGCTCATGACCGGCGCGTTCCCGGCTTTGCTGTCGCTGACCGGGTTCCTGATGCTGTGGCTGCTCGTCCCGCTGGCGGCGCGCCTGGCCCGGGCGCACCGCGCCGTCGCGGCGCGGCTGCTGGATGAGCCCGTCGCCGCCGGATACGCCGACACCACCGGCAGCAACCCGATCACCACCATGATGGTCTGGGTACGCGACCCGGCGCGGTGGCGCGACTTCGCGTTCTGCTGGTTCTCCGGCACCGGCGGCCTGCTCATGTCCCTGCTGCCAGCGCTGCTGCTGGCCGGCCCGCCGGTCCACATCGTCATCGGCGCGGCCCAGGGCAGCCTGCTGTGGACCGCCGCGGCCTGCCTGCTGGTGGGGCCGTCCCTGCTGGGATGGTGGTTCGTCACCGTGCCGATGGTCCGTGCCCGCCTGCGCACCGACCAGGCCATCCTCGGCCACTCCCGCAGCGAGCAGCTGCGCAGGCGGGTGGATCAGGTCGTCGAGTCCCGCACCGCGACCGTCGACCACAACGCGGCCGAGCTCCGCCGGATCGAACGCGACCTGCACGACGGCGCGCAGGCCAGGATCGCCGCCGCGGGCATGAACGTCGGGTTGGCCGAGAAGCTGGTGTACACCGACCCGGACTCGGCCGTCGAGCTGCTGCGCGAGGCCCGGCAGACGACGGTGAGCGCGCTGGAGGACCTGCGCACGCTCGTGCGCGGCATCCACCCGCCGGTGCTGGCCGACCGTGGGCTCGCCTGGGGCGTCGAAGCGCTGGCCATACCGATACCCATTCCCGTCACCGTCGCGCTGCGCCTGCCCCGCCTGGCCGCGCCGGTCGAGTCGGCCGCCTACTTCGCCGTCGCGGAGTGCCTGGCCAACGTGGCCAAGCACGCCCGGGCGTCGCGGGCCTGGGTCGTCGGCGAGCACGACGGCGAGACGCTGCGGCTGACCGTCGGCGACGACGGCCGTGGCGGTGCCGACCCGCGTGGCGGCGGCCTGGCCGGGGTGGCACGGCGACTGGCCGCCTTCGACGGGACCATGTCCGTGACGAGCCCCGCCGGCGGCGGCACCGAGGTGCGCATGGAGGTGCGGTGCCAGACCCGCTGAGAGCCCTCGTGGCCGAGGACCAGATGCTGCTGCGCGTCGGCCTGACCAGGATCCTCGAGGCCTGCGGCATCACGGTCGTCGCCGCCGTCGCCGACGCCGACGCGCTCGCCGCCGCGCTGACCCGCGACGATCTGGACGTCGCGATCGTGGACGTGCGCCTGCCCCCGACGCTGACCACCGAAGGTCTGGAGGCGGTCGTCAGGGCACGGTCGGCCCGGCCCGGCCTGCCCGTCCTCGTGCTCAGCCAGTTCGTCGAGCCGCTGTACGCCCGCGAGCTGCTGGCCGGGGGCACCGGATCGGTGGGTTACCTGCTCAAGGACCGGGTCGTCGACGTCGACGGCTTCGTGGCGGCCGTGCGCCAGGTCGCCGCGGGCGGCACCGTGCTCGATCCGGAGGTGGTGGCCGGGCTGCTCAGCGCCCGGCCGCTCGACCGCCTCACCGGCCGCGAGCGGGAAGTGCTCTCGCTCATGGCCCAGGGCCGCTCGAACGCGGCCATCGCCACCCGGCTGCACGTCACCGAGAAGGCCGTCGACAAGCACATCAACAACATCCTGACGAAGCTCGACCTGCCGCCGGCCCTCGACGACAACCGCCGGGTCCTGGCGGTGCTCGCGTGGCTCGACGCCACCTGAGCGCCAGGGCCTCTCGTGACGCGGGTGCGGTGCCCGGTGCCCTACGGTCCGGTCGGCCGGCTGGGCTGCCGGCACGCCCGCGGGGCCCGCCAGCAGGAGCGCTCGGCTCATCGGCAGTCCGAGGATCAATGTCCCGCCGGCCACCGGGCCGCAATGCCGTGGTGGCGCGTAATTCGCTCGCGGCCGGTCGCGGCGCGTACATACGCTCGCGCGATGCGATGGGAACCGCTACGGGTCAGCGACGCCGCCGGCTGGGCCGACGCGGTCGCCGAGGCAGAGCAGGTCGACCGGACCGGCGAGCACTACGACGCCGACGACCTCGCCCGCGAGCTGCAGGACCCCCACCTCGACCTGGCGAACGCGACCCTCGGGGCGTGGGACGGCGGGCGCCTGGCCGCCGCGGGTGTGCTGCGGACCAACGATTCGCCGGTCCCCGTGCACCGGGTCTTCTTCGACGGCGTCGTGCACCCGGCGTACCGGCGGCAGGGCCTGGGCAGGCAGCTGCTGGACTGGGCACTCAAGACGACTCCGGCCGTGGCCGGCGCCCGGCATCCGGGCGCCCCCTGCGAGCTGCATGCCGAGGTCAGCGACGCCAACGACGGCAAGCAGGCCCTGTTCGCGGGCGCGGGTTTCGCGCCGCAGCGCTGGTTCTTCGCGATGCGCCGCCCGCTGTCCGGCGAGCTGCCGCAGGTCTCGGTGCCCGCCGGGTACCGGATCGAGCGGTTCGATCCGGACCGCCACGTCGAGGCCGCCCGCCTGGTCCGCAACGCGGCGTTCGCCGACCACTGGGGCTTCTCCGAACGGGCGGCCGACACGTGGCGGCACTGGATCACCGGCACGCCCGCGTTCCGCCCCGGCCTGTCGTACGTCGCCACCGCCGACCACCCGGCGCCCGCCGACGGCGGTCTGGCGGCGATCCTGCTGGCTCACCACTATCAGGCCGACACTCAGGCGACGGGCCGGTCCGAGGCGTGGATCACCGTAGTCGGCACGCGGCGCGAACACCGGCGCCGCGGTCTGGCGGGCGCGCTGCTCGCCGCTACGCTGCGACAGGCCCAACTCGACGGGTTCGCGCTGGCCGGGCTCGGGGTCGACGCGGACAGCCCGACCGGCGCGCTCGGGCTGTACCGGTCGGCCGGATTCGCCGTCGAGCACCGCTTCGCCCGCTACGTGCGGCCTTTCTGACCCGCGCGGCCGGTCATGGCCTCGCCGAGTGGCGTGCGCCAGTACAGCACCTCGCGCCCGGACCGGCACTTGGCCACCGCGCCCGCGTCGAGCAGCACCCGCAGATGGTCGCTGACCGAGCCCAGGGCCAGGCCGGTGAGCGCGGCCAGGTGCGACGTGCTCACCGGCGTGTCCAGGCGGCGCAGGATGGCCGCCCGGTTCGGGCCGATCAGCCGGTCCAGCCCGTCCGGCGCCGGCGGGGTGGTCTCGGCGAGGACGCCACGGGCCGGGTACACCAGACCGAAGCAGGTGGGCCGATTCCACAGCACCCAGCCGCGGGAGTAGTGCGCCGGGACGAACACCAGCCGTTCGGCCTGGTCGAGCGGCACGGGCGGTTCAGGCAGGTCGTTGACCTGCAGGCGGCCCTCGCCCAGCCAGCGCACGGTGCCTTCCAGGTCTGCGAAGGCGCCCGCCCAGCCTTCGGCGCTGAGCCGAGCGGTGCGCGCCACCACGTCGGCCCTCAGCCGCTGCTCGCGCGCGGGCCACTCCGGCGCGACCGTGTGCGTCCAGACCCAGTCCAGCAGATACACCGCGGTCTGGGCCAGCCCTTCGCCGGACAGCAGGTCGTCGAGCGGGCCCGGTCTGGTCGCCCGCAGGTCGTCGCGGATCTGCTCGTCGGTGTACCCGGCGATCGCCGCGAGCTCCTCGGCGAAGGTCGGCGCCGCCGTCGGCGGGACCCGGGTGAAGAAGTCCGCGATCCAATGGAAGCCGAACGACGCCGCGAGCAGCGCTCGCACCTTCGGCTGCCGGGCCAGCATCTGCTTGTACGCGGCCAGGTGCGGCTGTCGCCAGGCCTGCTGCCATGGGTGAGGGGCGCGGCGCAGCGTCCGCAGCGCGGCGAAGGTGTCGGTCAGCGGCGAGATCGTGAAACGGCTGCGTACGAGCAGATCCACCGGTACCCGCCAGACACCCACGTTTCGCCTCCAGCCGTAACTCTAACGGCTCGCACCCGCCGGACCTCAGGGTCTTGGGCGTGAGGACCTATTCGGAGTTGTTCACCGTCCGCGAGTTCCGCAGCCTGTTCCTGGCCAACTGTGCGGGCATCGCCGCCCACACCAGCTCGGCGCTGGCGCTGGGCTCGCTGACCTACGCCGTGACCGGATCCGCGGCGCTGACCGCGCTGAGCATGTTCGGGGCGCCGCTGGCCGGCGTGCTGGGCAGCGTGACCCTGCTGTCGGCCGCCGACAGCCTGCCGCCGCGCCGGGCGCTGACGCTGGCCGCACTGGTCGCCCTCGCCGGAACCGCGCTTCAGGCCGTACCCGGGCTGCCGATCGGCGCCCGTTTCGTCGTCATCATGCTCGTCGCGTACGTCGGGTCGATCACCGGCGGCGCCCGCTGGTCGCTGCTCAACGACATCCTGCCGCCCGGCGGGTACGTGCTGGCCCGGTCGACGATGAACGCCAGCGTAGGGGTGATGCAGATCGCCGGCTTCGGGACGGGCGGGCTGCTGCTGGTCTGGCTCAGCCCGCACCAGGTGTTCCTGATCGCGACCGCGCTGCGGGCGGTGGCGGTGGCGATGACCTGGTTCGGCCTGCGCGAACGGCCGGCCCGCAGCGGGGTGCGGACGTCCACGCGCCAGACGATGCGGGTCAACCGGCAGTTGTGGGCCGACCGCGGGTGCCGGGCGCTGTACCTCAATCTGTGGCTGCCCGGCGGGCTGGTCGTCGGCTGCGAGGCGTTGTTCCTGCCGTACGCGGGAGAACGGGCCGGGTTCCTGTACGCCGCGGGCGCGCTGGGGATGCTGACCGGTGACGTGGTGGTGGGGCGGATCCTGTCACCGGCTGCCCGCCGCCGCTGTGTCGTCCCGCTGCGGCTGCTGCTTCCGCTGCCGTACCTCGTCTTCGTGATCAGACCTGGACTGCCGCTCGCGATGGTGCTGGCGCTGGTGGCTTCGGTCGGGTTCGCGGCTTCGCTGCCGCTGCAGGAGTGGCTGATCGACCGGACGCCGCCGGAGGCCCGCGGGCAGGCGCTCGGCCTGCAGCAGAACGGCATGATGACCGGGCAGGCGGTGTTCGCGGCGCTGGCCGGAACGGTTGCCGACGTGCTGCCCGCGCACGTGGCGATCACGCTGGCGGCGGGCCTGTCCCTGGCCACGACGTTGCTGCTCAGCCGGAGCCTGCGGTACGCGCGTCCGGCGCCGACACCGGTGGCCGCGGTCGGCCGGGCCGCACCGGCGGGCGCGTGACCGACTCGGCGATCTGCACCGTCAGTGCGGCCGACCGGCCCTTGCCATCACGGCCATGGCCGCGGGCAGCAGCTACGGCCCACCCCGCCGGCGCACGCGGGCCGTACCGATCGGCCGGATTCGCCCTCGACCACCGCTACGCCCCGCTACCTGCGGCCTCCACCGGTCGATCATGTCGCGATCCGCGCCGGTGCCGAGCAAGCCGGAATGAGGCTCGCGAGCCGCAGGAAGCGAAGGGAATCCTCGTCGACGGCCATCGCGGCCGCATAAGCACGCACCAGCACGGCAGGGCGCTGTTCCGGTTCGACGAAGTCGGCCAGCCGAGTGAGTGCGAGGGCCCGGTCGTCGGCGTCGGCTATCTGCCCGGCGGCCCGCAATGCCGCGTCGGCGGCGGCGGTCCGGGTGGCGTTCGGCATCTGGCCGGCGGCGAGGAGCAGGGCGTCGGTACGCGCCTGCGGATCCGGCACCGCCTCCAGAGCCGCCAGCGCAGCGCCGAGGGCATCGTGCCGAAGGTGAGGCGCTAGCGCGACGAGGACGGCGATGCGCTCGTCGCCATCGGCGGCCTCGAGGCCGGCGGCGAGCGCCCGGTCCAGCTGCGCCGGATCGAGGTGGGCGGCCAGGCCGGCCATGATGCTCGCGCGGTCGGCCCGGCCTGCCGCGACGTCGAGTGTCGTGTCGCGCTGATGCGGGGTCATGACGGCGGCCAGGTTCGGGTCGAGCCCGGCCCATCCGTCGTACGACTTCAGCGTGCAGAGGGCGAGGTCGACCGCGGCCGCGCGCTCGCCTGGTGGGAACTGCGGCGCGATCGCGGCAAGGGAGGCGTACCGGTCACCCGCGTAGCCGGCCGAGTCGGCGCTCGTCAGTGCCTGCCTGAGCTGCGCCGGTGTCAGGTACGGGGCCAGGAGTACGACGTGCCTGCCGCCTCGCGGGACGCGGGGGCGGGCGCCGACCATGTCCAGGATCAGCTGGATCTGCTCAGGCGCCAGGTGGCGGAGGAGATCGGGCAGGGCGATGTTGCTGATCGTGTCGTCGGGGCCGGCGGCCAGGACAGCCTGGACCGCGGCCGCGATGGCCGCCGGGCGCCGCTCATCCGCCAGGTGCGGGATCAGGCCGGTCAGGGCGCGAGCCCGATGGCCGGGGTCGGAGCGCGTGGCAGCGGCGGCGACGGCTCTTTCGAGCTGGGCGTCGTCCAGGTGCGGCGCCAGCGCGGTGAGGTCGACGGCGGCGGCGTTGCCGTCCTGCAGTTCGAGGATGAGGTCGAGCGTGTCGTCGCGCTGGTCTGCCGTCAGGTGGGCGCCGATCCAGGTCAGCGTCCTCAAGCGTTCGGACGGCGGCGTCGCGGCCGCGAACTGCTCCAGGGCCGCGGCCAGTTCCGGCGCGGTCAGCTTCGGCGCGAGCGCCAGGACGAACTCGCCTACGCGATAGGGATGCCCGGTCAGCTGACGGAGCACCTTCGGGATCGCGAGGTCTCGCTGTGGCTCGGCCAGATACGGTAGCAGTGCCGCGATGGCGTGGACGAAATCGTCGCGCGTCTGCATGGACATCACCGAAGCGAAGACGGCCTCGACCTGTTCGCGCTCAAGCCGTTCGGCCACCGCCACGACCAGCCGGCTGCGCGGATACTCGGCCAGCTCCGGCAACTGCGCGACGACCTCCCGGAAGCGGGCGTCGGTGAGGTGAGGAAGCAGACCGATGACCATGGACGTCCGATGTCCCTCGTCCGGGAGGGTCGCGGCAGCACGGTAGAGGAGCTCCGGCGTCACTTCGGCCGGCACCTGCACGGTGCGCTCGTCGCGCGAGCCGTCGGCGATGCCGAGCAGCTCGGCCAGGTCAGCGAGGGCGGTCCGGAGAGCGGCCTCAGCCGGGTCGGCACGCTCGCCCGGCGTCCACGTCACGGCGGCTGCGGCCGCCACCGCTCGCCGCGCGAGCATGTCCAGCCGCTCGTGGTCGGTCATGGGCGGTGATCTTGCCAGGATGGGCGACGCGCTGTCCATATCCACCGCCTCACCAGCCGACTCCCGGATCGACCAGGGTGTCGCCGCCACCGGAACCCGGGTGACGGGACGCTCGCAGCCGGCGGCGGTGGGTCGCAGCGGCCATGCCGTGTATCAGCCGGGCGAGGTCTGCGGCGCCATCGGCGTCGTCGGCCCGGCGCACCGGGTTCAGCACCGGCACGACGTCGTCGAGTTCGACCTGTTCACGTAGCAGCACGAACTGAAGCGCGAGCCCGGCCAGGCGCGCGTTGCCGTCGTCGTACGGGTGGAAGAAGGCGACATCGAGGTAGAGCCGAGCGGCTCGGGCAGCGAGCGGTGCCGCCGTTTCGTCTCCCTGCGCCACGCACGTCGCGAACCAGTGCTCCGTGGCCGGGTGCAGGCCATACCGCTCCCGGCCGTTCTTGGCGTACGCGGGACCGCGCCGGAACCGCGCCACCGGAACGCCGAGCGTGATCCTGTTCCATCGGGCGAGCAGCTCAGGCGTGAGGGCGGTGCCCGCGGCCGCCGCGTGCCGTACGTCGTCCTGTGCGTCCAGGAGCCGGTGCAGGCGCTCCGCGCCCCGGTCGGCGGAAGCGCGAGCGTGGTCGGCGAACCCGTCACGTAGTGCCCGCACGGGCCTGACCCCGTCTGAGACGACGTCACGCCAAGCAACCTGCTCCCTCACCTGGCGCCACCTGGCGAGGTGGTCAGGTGCCGGCACGGACGACCTGCTCGGCCAGGCGCTCGGCCACCGAATGCACGTCCGCCCGTGACGGCTCCACCCAGCTGGCGAAGCGGCCATCGGTTGCGTGTGCGATCAGCTCGTCCCGCCTTTCCCGGTCCTCCATGCCGGCGGCGGTGAGGAACCAGCCGAGCACCGTCCGGCAGCACCCGTACCACCCGGACTCGTACTGCGTGCGATCGCCCACCGCGGTCACCAGGTGGGCCACTGCCCGCTCCCAGCCGTCCAGCGCGTCATCGGCGGGCAGGTCACCGGGCAACGGCAGGAAGCGGGCGAACCGCTCGGCGAGATCGACGAGCCAGTCGTGCCACTCCACCACCGATGCGGCGACCGCGGCCCGGGTCGCCTCCGGCGTCGTGATCGAGTGACTCGCGCAGCACCAGGCGCCCACCACACCTCCGTCGAGGTCTCCCTCGCCGATCGACCAGCGCCAGCCCACCACCCACGTCCCGTACTGCTCCACGAGCGCGCTGGTCACCGTCTCCAGCCAGAGATCGATCAGGCGCCAGTCGGCGTGCGGAGCCGGCACGCTCGCCGCCGCCGGCACTCCCGCCAGCACCGCCGGAACGGTCTCCGGGTCGAATCGGCGCCGCGCGGGATCGACCTCGGCCCAGCTCAACCCCGCCGGGTGCGGCAGGCGAGGATGCTGGGGGAAGACGAGGCGCTTGACCGGGCCCATGACGACCCGCCAGGCCCGCGGCACACCGTCGTCGTCCTCGATCGCCCGCGCCGATGACGGCACGAACCGTGAACGCGGGTCGGTGGACAACTCCGTGAGCAGTCCCTGCCACGCCACCACGGCGTCGGCTATACCGGCCAGAACCTCACCCGGCGCCGTGATGGGAGGATTCTCCTGCCGCCATGCGGGGATGCGTCCGTACTCGGCGGTGTCCTCCATCTCCACTCGGTAAGGCCAGCCGACGACCCATGGGCCGTAGGAGTCGACGAGTGCGGCCGTCATCTCGTCGTACCAGAAGTCGACCAGACGCCAATCGGTGCCGGGAGCTGGAACCCTGTCTGCCGGCGGCAGGGCACGGACGATCGACGCGACAGCAGCCGGATCGAATTCTCGCCGCGAGGGGTCCACGTCGAGCCAGGTCAGACGCCACAGGTTCGGTAGCTGGGGTGGGTTCTGCGACATGATCCGTCCTTCCGCGCGGCAGCCGGTCACGATATCGGGCCCCCACCGGGACCGGAACGCGATTACCCGCGAGGGTAGGCGGCCGCCATGATCCGCCGCCGCCTATTTGCGCTCGATCCGGTAGCGCAGCACCAGGAACGGCAGCCCGAAGACCCGGAACGCGTGGTCGGCCCGCAGGTGCCCGTCCACCAGGTAGACGTCGAGCTGCTCGGCGAACCCGTCGACCGCGAGCGAGGTCAGCTCGCCAGTGGCCTCGTCGATGTAGGTGAGGTAGTGGCCGGGCTGGTCGAGCTCGCTGCGGCTGGTCAGGACCAGGCCGCCGCCGGGACGCGGCAGCGGTGCCAGCGTCGCGGTGAAGCTGGCCTGCGGCAGCGGGAAGCCGACGCTCACATAGCCCTGCCCGGCGCGCCGGTAGGTGGTGTAGATGCCGACGTAGATCGGCTCGTCGGTGCCCGCATGGGCCCGGATCCAGCCGCGCACGACGCCGCCGTCCGGGCGGCTGATCGTGTCGATGCGGCTCACTACGCCGCGCTGCGTCTCACGCTGGTTCATCGGGACGTTCGCCTGCCCGAGCGGCCGCGCGACCAGCTGGCGGTAGAGCAGGTAGCCGGGCCGCACCCACAGCCGCCACTCGGGCACGATGTCCAGCCGGAACCGGGTCGTGTGCTCGTAGAACTCGCGCACCAGCGGATCGACCCCGGCCGGGTCGAACCCCGGACCGGCCAGCTCGTCGAGCGAGGCGACGATGCCGACATCGGACGCCGCCTGCGTGTACTCGCCGCCGAGCACCTGCGCCAGCTCGCGCACGTAGCCGGTGCCGACGTAGCCGGTACGGGCCGCGAGCGGCACGACGAACGGCAGGTCGCCAGCGCCCACCCGCTCGGCGAGCAGCCTGACCTGCGGTTCGCGGAACAGCAGCGCGGACAGCACCCGGAAGGCCACCACCACGGCGAAGGCCACCGCAGCCGCGGGCACACCGGGCCACCGCGCCGACAGTGCCCAGCCCACGGCAAGGCCCACGGCGGGACCGAGCAGCACCTTGTACGGCCGGATGCCGAGCAGTCCGGTCAACAGGCCCGCGAGCAAGCCGACGACGACCGGCCCGGCCCCGGTCACCGCACCGAACGCCCAGCCCAGCGGCGCGGCCAGCGCGGCGCCCGCCAGGATGCGCGACCACAGCGCCGGGATCTCGTTCGGCCGCTGCCGCGCCCTGGCGACCACGTCGGCGGCCACCATCACGACGGTTCCGGCAACCGCTCCGGTGGCCATGGCGGCAGGCCCCCGGCCCGCCGTCAGCGACGCTCCGGCCGCCGCGCCGATCACACCGGCGACCACCTTGGAACCCTGCCGCTTCGCCTCTGCCACGCAGCGAATCTACGGCCTGTTTCATAACTCGTTGGAGTGATGAGACAGCGCCCTTCTCGGGCGTCCCCGTCTCGCCCCTGCTGGGGCTGACGGGGTTCCCGCGTCGTCAGGGCTGGTTTCGCCTGCGCGGGTGCGCGGGCCAGAGCCTTCCCCTCGGCGGGCGTTGGTGACCGGGCCCCCTGCGTGGAGGTCCCGGACCTGGGCATCATGCTGCTCGGCCCAGATGGCGAGGTTGACCGCGGCATTGAGGTCGCGATCGGCCTGATACCCGCACGCCTGGCACGCAAAGGTGCGCTGGCTCAGCGCCATGGCCTGGGCGACGGCCCGGCATGAGGCGCAGGTCTTGGTCGACGGGTACCAGCGGTCGGCCAGCGTGAGGCGGCCGCCGCGCCACTGCTGCTTGTAGCCGATCTGGCGGGCCAGTTCGGCCCATGCCGCGTCGGCGACCGCTGCGGCCAGGTGCCGGTTGGCCAGCATGCCGGTGATGGTGAGGGTCTCGATGGCGAGCCGGTCGTGGGTCTTGACCAGCTGGTTGGAGACCTGGTGCAGGAAACGCTGCCGGATCGCGCGGATCCGGGCGTGGTGGCGACCCAGCCGCGCCACCGCCTCACGACGGTTGCGAGAGCCGGGCTGTTTGCGGGTGACGGCGCGGGCCAGGCGACACTGGCGGGCCATCCCGGTGCGTGCGGGCCGTGGCGGGTCGTCCACCCGCAGCACCGGCGTGCCGTCGGCGCGGGCGGCCACGACGAACGCGGCCAGACCCCGGTCGACGCCCACCCACCCCGCGCCGCCGTCGGGCTCATGGCGGGATGTCTCATGCAGGTCGGCGGTCTGGCAGGTCAGCGATACCCACCACCGGCCGGCCCGGTGGCCGACTGTCGCGGACAGGATCTTCGCCCGCCCTTTGCCGATCATGCGGCGCAGGCGGCGGGTGTCCTCACGCACCGCGACCGTGCCGACGCCGGGCATGGACACGGTCCGTGGTGCCTGCCCGCCGACCCGGATACCCGCCCGGCCCCCGGAGGTCTTGTTGCGCAGCCGAAACGACAGCGGTGCACGCATCTTGGACTTGAACCTCGGGAAACCCACCCGCCGGCCCTTGCGGCCGCCGGTACGCGACCCCGTGTACGCGGCCAGCCCACGGCCGAGATCGACCGCGGCCTCCTCGAACACCTGCTGGCACACCTGCGCCCGCCACGCAAGCCCGGTGGCCTGCACCGTGGTCGTTCCGTCGGCGGCGGCCACCAGCACCCGCCCGGCGTCAGCCGAGCACTTCCAGGCGTTGAACGAGTTGATCAGGTCGAAGCCCGACCACGGCACCTTCCCGACCGTCCCACGCTGCTTACCGTCGAGGGCCTGCTTGACCAGCCGAAGGCACTGGTTGTACCCGAACCGGGCCGCACCCGCATGCCGGCGCAGCGCAGCCTCCTGCTCGACAGTCGGGTCCAGACAGAACCGGAACGTGGTGAAACGGGCCACGGCAGCACACCCTGCCACACACCGCCGACAAAACCCCGCCACCTGCGCGCTTCGGCATCACTAACCGCAGCCACGAACCTCGCGACGGCGACCGGCCAGCCGCCTACTTATGAAACACGCCGTAGCCGTGCGCGCTGCGCGGCCTCCGGCCGCTACGGCACATGGGACTCAGCGGCATCAGCACACTCGGCATTCCCGCCGGTCCTCGGCATTCCCGCCGCCGGCAACCGGATCGCGGACAGGCGAGGAAGTCTCCGTTCAACGCGATCGAGCACCGTTGAATCCCGGCGCGACCGCGACTAGTCTGACCGTTCCATGAAGCCCCGCATCAGGCCGGTCGTCTGGCAGCCACCAGCCACTCCCGGGAGAGCGCGGCTGTCGCGCAGCGCGGTCGCGATGCCCCGGCCGGTCCTGCACCGGACACCCGGCGTCGGGCCGGAGGACGTCGCGGTGGCCCCCGACGGCACCGTCTACACCGGCCTCGCCGACGGCCGGATCCTGCGCGTACGCGCCAAGGACGTCGAGGTCGTCGCCGAGACCGGCGGACGCCCGCTCGGCATCGAGGCCGACTCCGACGGCACCCTCGTGGTCTGCGACTCCACTCGCGGTCTGCTCCGCGTGCAGCCGGACAGTGGGGCGATCGAAGACCTCGTCCCCACCGGTACGCCGATCGGCGGCGTGGCTCTGCGACTCTGCAACAACGCGGCCATCGCCGCCGACGGCACCATCTGGTTCAGCGACTCGTCGGCCCGGTTCGACCTCGCGCACTGGAAAGCCGACCTCATCGAGCACTCGGGCACCGGACGCCTGCTGCGACGTGACCCGGACGGCACGCTCACCACCGTCCTCACCGGGCTGCACTTCGCCAACGGCGTCGCCCTGGCCGCCGACGAGTCGTACGTCGCCGTCGCCGAGTCCGGGGCATACCGGCTGACCCGCTGCTGGCTGACCGGCCCGCAGGCCGGGCGCAGCGACGTCCTCGTCGACAACCTGCCCGGCTTCCCCGACAACATCGCGCGCGGCACCGACGGCCTGATCTGGATCGCGATGGGCTCGCCCCGCAACCGGGCGCTGGACCTGCTCGCGGCGCGGCCGCCGATCCTGCGGCGGCTGCTGTGGGCGCTGCCCGACGCGCTGCTGCCGCAACCCGCCGACACGGTCTGGGTCCAGGCCGTCGACGACTCCGGCCGCACGGTTCACGACCTGCAGACGACCACACCGGGATTCTCGATGGTCACCGGGGTACGTGAAAGTTCCGGCACGGTGTGGCTGGGCAGCCTGCACTCGACGGCGATAGCGCACTTCACGCTGCCGTAAGCCGCCGGAGCCGGGGTCTGCGGAGTACGCCCTCGCGCCGCAGCCGGCCGAACGCCCGGGACCCGCGCGCCCACGGCACGCTGGACACTCGACCGACCGCACCCGCGCCGGCCGGCGTTTGCCCGGGATACGTAGGCTGCGCGCCATGCATCGGACTGAGCTCGACGGGGTGACCGTCTCCTGGCAGGACGTCTCGGAGGACGTGCACGCGTCGCTGGTCTTCGGGGTCGGCACCCGCGACGAGGGCGTGGACCGGATCGGCCTCAACCACCTGGTGCAGCTGCTGGTGCTCGACGAGATCAGCAGCGAAGCGGACCAGCACACCACCTTCGTCGACACCGCGTTCACCGCCTCAGGCACGCCCGGCGAGGTCGCCGCGCATCTGGCCGAATGCTGCGCCGTGCTGGCCGACCTCCCGCTGGACCGGCTGGACGAGATCGCGGCACAGGCCGACCCGGGTGATCTGGTCGTCTCCCTCGGCCTGGAACTCGGCGACAGCTGCCGCGACCCGTGGGGTTCGCTGCTGGCGCGGCGCCTGGGCACCGCCGGTGCCGGGGTGGCCCGCTGGCCCGCCGTCCCCTACGCCGCGTTCACCGCCGACGAGGTGCGTGCACACGCCGCCCGGTTCTTCCACGCCGGCAACGCCGCGCTCGGGCTCAGCCGCGCACCGTGGCCCGGCCTGGAGATACCGCTGCCACCGGGGCCACGCCCCGACCACGACGCTGTCGCCGCCCGCACGGCTGGCTGGTACCACGACGAGGTCGTCGCACCCGGCATCGCGGTCACCGCCGCTGCGGGCCCGCTGGCGATGCTGGTGCTGGGCGTACTGCGTATCCGTGTGAACGACGCGCTCGACGAGGCTGGCTTCGACTGCTGGACCAACGAGTGGTCCACCCCCGTGTCCGCGTCCACGCTGGAGATCGGCCTCGGCGTGCACTACAGCGGCAAGGGCCGCACCCGCGACTCGGCGCTGGCGGCGGCGATCCTGTGGGAGCAGCTGCGGGGCATCGCCACCACGCCGCCCACGCCCGACGAGCTCGACGAGGCCATCGACTGGATGGCGGCTGAGGACGGGATCGGCCTGCTGCCGATCGAGGCGAAGGCATCGCTGCTCAGCCCGTCCGACGAGTTCGGCGCGGACGACATCGCGGCCGCACGGGGGCTGACGCCGCACGACGTCAGCGGCGCGGCCGCGTCGTGGCTCGGTTCGGCACTCGTGGTCGTGCCGACCGGCACCGAGGTCGACCTGGCCGGCCTGGCACGGATCGGGTGCCCCGTCGGCACCTTCGCCCCGCAGGGGAAGGTGCTGAAGCCCTCGCTGTGGCGCAAGCTGCGGCGAGGCGACGACGAGCACCTGGTGCTCGCCGACGACGCGATCCACCACGTACGTGACGGTGCGGTGCACAGCACCCCGTTCAGCGACGCGATCCTGGTGGAGCACGGCACCGAGGTGCTGCTCGGCAACGTCCGCCACGGCTGCCTGACCGACGTGACCGCCTTCGGCGCCGCGAAGACGATCGGCGTACGGCTGCCCGACCGCCGCTGGCGGATCACGCGGTGACCGCCGTACCGGTCTCCGCTCACCGTCCGGCCTGACGATCGACCGGCAGCGGTGGTAAAGGCCGGCATCACGCGCGGCACCGGTGCGGTCGGCTGCGTCGCCGGAACCCACGTCGATCGTCGGATACGGGCCGTTCCGCACCGCCCCACGTCGGTGAGCGGCCTGTCCGTCAGCGTATACGGACGGAGGTGCTCACGATCCGGATGCGATGCACAGTGCCACGAATGTGCGCGAAAGGGATGACTCCGGCGCCGAGCCGGGTCTGCGTGGGCTCCGCGCTGCGTCCTGTCGCACCGGTCGAGGAAACTGGGGCGCGCCTGATCTCAATCGGGTGTGCCTCATCAGGTGTGTGTAGATGGAGTGTGGTGGCGGTGCCCGCATGACTGATCCGGCAACGGCCCTAGGCGCAGCATCGGCCTCCGACAGCGGGGCGGAGTTCCAGCGAGCCTGCGCCGCGGCGGTGGCGCAGAGCCGCCCGGTCGCCGCCCGGCTGCGCGAGCTGGTGGCCCGCCTGGACGAGGACCTGTCCGCGGACGCGCTGCAGGACGAGGCCGGGATGCTGGCCGCGAAGACCGCCGCGGCATTGCGCGCCATGGTCACCGACCAGCTCGCCGACATCGACACGTTCAACGTGGTCTTCTTCGGGCGCACCGGCGCGGGCAAGAGCACCCTGATCACCGCACTGGGCAGGGGCGACGGCACGCTCATCTCCCCCGGCGACAACGATTTCACCACCGAGGTCGGCGCGCTGCTCTGGCAGGGCAGCCGGCTGGTCGACACCCCCGGCACCGGTGGCTGGGGGCGCACCGTCGACGCCGCCGAGTTGCACGAACGGGCCCGCGCCGCCGTGCGCACCGCCGACCTGGTGCTGCTCTGCTTCGACGACACCGTCACCCAGATCACCGAGTTCGCCGAGATCTCCCGGTGGGTCGCCGAGTTCGGCAAGCAGGCCATCGCCGTGCTCAACGTCAAGAACGCCCTGTGGCGGCAGCCGCCCCGGGTGCCCGACCCGGCGTTCCGCCGTCAGCTGTCCGACGCGGTGGCGCAGTCTGCGCTGTGGCTGCAGGGCCAGCTCGCCGAGATCGGCCTGCCCGAGGTCCCCATCGTCGCGATCAACAGCAGGCGGGCGGCGTACGCCCGGCTGCCGGAGAACTACGACGGCTACGACGCGACGACCTTCCGCAAGCACCGCCGGGACTACGGCGTCGCCAACCTGATGGCGTGGTCGCACGTCAACGTGCTGGAACGCCTGATGACCAGGGCGATCACCACCGACGCGGTCGGGCTGCGGCTGGGCTCGCTGTCCCGGCAGCTGGTGTCGCAGGCGTCCGGCGGGGCGCGGGAGCTCACCGAGCTGGCCGCCGACCTGCGTGGGCGTGCGGTCGTGGTGGAGCGAGCCATCGCGAAGGTGCTGTGGCTGTTCGGCGACGCGCAGCACCTGCACCACGCGGCAGGCGCGCAGGCGGTGCCCCCGGCCACCGCGCGGGTGCTGGCCAACCTGGAGGAACTGCAGCGGCGCAGCGGTCAGGCCATCTTCTCGGACCGGCCCGGGGTCGTCGTCGACTTCGTGACCAACCTGATGACCTCCCACTTCGGGCCGCTGGAACGCGACGCGCTGCGCCGCGCCGAGGTGCTCGTCGACGACGCCTTCGCCCGCAACCGGGTCATCGAGGGCGACGAGTTCGCCAAGACCGTCTTCCAGCAGCACGAGGTCGAGCTGGCAGTGCAGGCGGTGGCGGCGTCGTTCACCAGCCACCTGCGGCACCGCCTCGACGCCGTCGAGGCCGACCTCCACGTCAGCCTGCCCACGACCAGCACCTCCTTCGACGGCAGCGCGGGCAAGGGCCTGCAGACGGGCGGCAACTTCGTGCGGTACGGCACGGCGATCGCCGCCGCCGGCACCGTGGTGTTCCCGCCGATGGCCCTGGTCGGCATCGTCGGCGACATCGTCGGCCGCCGGTTCCGCAAGAAGGGAATGATCCAGAAGCGGGAGTCGCGCGCGGCGGCGCTGGCCCAGGCCCGGCTGGCGGTACGCGAGTACTTCCTGAACATGTCGCAGGAGGTGCAGGCCCGGCTGCTGCGCATCGCCTTCGACCAGGTCGTGGCCTCGATCAGCGAGCTGGTCCGGTCGGCGCTGTCCCTGCGCGCGCAGGAGCACCGGGCGCTGCACCAGGCCGAACTGCTCACCAGGGCGTCCGGCGAGATCGGGCCCACCGGGCTCGGGCGGCATGCCGTGTCGGCGGCGGTGGCCTCGATCGAGGCCGAGTACGCCGCCACCGGCCGCCCCGGCCGCCGGGTCTGGCTCGGCGACGACTGGGTCGACGAGACCCCAGGCGCCGCGGCCGACGACGGCTCCACCGGGCGGCCCTTCCCGGCCGAGCACCGGGTGGCGGCGGCCCGGGTGACCCAGACGGTACGCCGTGCCCGCCCGGTAGCGGCCGGATCCGCGCAGCGGTGGCTGCACACGTGGACCGGCAACGGCCACGACCCGGCCGCCGATCCCGACGCCGAGAACGCGCTCGCGCAACTGCGGGCCCTGCTCGCCGAGCAGGCACCCCGGGTCGCCGTGGTCGGCGAGCGGGGCACCGGCAAGACGGCGCTGGTACGGCGGATGGTGTCGCTGACCGGCGCGCCGGTGCGGGTGGAGACCGGCCCGACCTCGCAGGTGCACCACTATCCGTGGGAAGGCGTGACGCTGGTCGACACGCCACCGCTCGGCGATCCGCTCACCACCGGGGCACTGCACGACGCCGCGTTCATCTGGTACGTGCTCAGCCCCAACCTCACCGCCACCCCGCACCTGGCCGCCGTCATCACCGGCGATCCGGCGCACGGCGTCCTGTCCCGCGCCGACCGGGTCGTCTTCGTGATCGGGCACGCCGACGTGATGGGCGCCGACCCGGTCGAGTCACCGGAGGAGTTCGTGCGGCGCTGCCGCCGCAAGGAGGCAGAGCTGCTCAGCGAGCTGCACCGCATCCAGGGCCCGCAGGACCGGCCCATCGCCGCGGTGCAGGTGGTGAGCCTCGCCCCGGACCCGGTGACGGGTACCGGCCAGCCCGCCGACTGGGACGGCACCGAGGACTTCTGCGACGGCTGGCGCTCGTCACGGGCCTGGCTGATGCCGTCCGCCGTGGACGCCGGGGTGCTGCTGAGCGCCGTGGGCCGGCTGAGCGGCCTGACCGAGGCGGCGCAGCTGGCGAAGGCCACGGTCGAGGAGGAGATGGACGGCCTGCGCATGCTCCAAGCCGACCTGCGGCTGCGCCTGGAGAACGCCACCGCGCTGCGGTCCGCGGCCGCCGACCGGCTCGACTGGATCGTCACCGGCGCGATCCGCACCCACCTCGACCAGTGGGACGCCGCGACCGACAAGGAGGAGCAGGCCGCCATCGCCCGGCAGATCCTGCACCTGCACGAGCGGCCCGACGTCCAGGCATACGTCGACGAATGGGCCGCCGACACCCAGCGGCAGGTCGAGCACTGGGCGCAGGACATGGAGACCTTCGACCTGGGCCCCGCGATCCCGCACCAGCGCGACCCGAACCTGCGCCTGCAGGCCCGGTTCCTGCAGCGCGCCGCCGAAGCCTCGGTGCTGGGCCGGGCCGGCGGCGCGGTGGCCGGGCTGGCGAAGCTCAAGTCGGTGGGCCGGCTCGCCGGCAAGGGCAGCACGGCCGCCGCACGGTTCATCCGGATCGCGCCGTTCGTGCCGCTGATCGCGACCACTGCGGAGGATCTGCTGTCGACCGCGTTCCGCAAGCGCCGCGCGGGCGAACGCGAGCAAGGCGAGACGAGGCTGTTCGCCGACGCTCGGCAGTGGGTATCGCAACTGGTCGAGGCCCATCCCGGGTTGTCGTGGCTGTTGACCCAGGGTGGTTTGCTCGAGCAGGCGATCGAGGAGACGTCGCAGCGCCTGCGGGTGGACGCCGAGCAGGTCGAGGTGCTCGGCGCGAGGCTGAGCCGGTACGAGGACGCGCGGATTCTCGCGAACGAGCTACTTGGAGGAGAACACCGATGAGTACGGATTGGGTGCAGCGGCTGCGCGGGGCGATCGAGGCGGCCGCCGGGTCGCAGGCCATCGCCGACGCCGACACCGCGTGGCGTCAGGCCGACGACTCGGGCACGGTGCGGACCACCCTGGTGGGGCCGTGGAGCGCCGGCAAGTCGAGCCTGATCAAGCGGCTGCTCGTGGAGGACGGCAGCCCGATCCCGCAGTGGCTGACCGTCAGCGCCTCCCGGGAGACCTACGAGATCCGCGAGGCCGGGTCGGCCGGCTTCACCTATGTGGACACCCCCGGGCTGGGCAGTGACGAGCGGCGCCACGACCTGCTGGCGCTGTCCTCGGTCGCGGCGACGGACCTGCTGGTCGTCACGGTGACGCCCCAGCTGCTGGGCACCGACGTGGACCGGCTGACGGCGCTGGTGGACGGGACGGCGATCACCCCGTACGGCGGCGCGTTCTTCCCGCCCGGGGCGCTGATCGTGGTCATCGCCAAGGCCGACATGGCCGGCGTCGACCCGATCGACGACCTCGACGGCTTCCGGGCGATAGTCGACCGCAAGCGGTCCGCGGTGGTGACGGCGCTGCAGCGGCGCGTCCGCGGCGAGCTGCCGCCGATCATCGCGGTGGTGGCCGACCTGGGCGGGCAGCACGCCCGCAACCCGAACCCGAGCGCGGCGGCGTTCGCCGAGGGCCGGGAGTGGGACGGCGTACAGGCGCTGCGGGCGGCACTGGCCGCCGGGGACGCGCGGCGGCTGCGGGCGGCGGCGCAGGTGCGGCGCTGGGCCAGGACCGGCGCGCTCGCCCTGGAGCAGGCCACCGCGGCGGTGGCGCAGTCGGAGGACCAGCTGCGGCGGATGGAGGCCGACCGGTCCCGGGTGCTGGTGCTGGAGGAGGAGCTGGCGGCCGTCGACGCCGCGGCGGCGAGCCGGCTGCGCGACGAGATCCGCGACGAGATGCACAGCGTGATCATGCAGGGCGGGGTGGACTCGACCGAGCAGCTGGCCGAGAAGATCAGCGAACGGCTCGACTCGTCCGTCGCGGCCTGGCACACGGAGTCCACCAGCAAGCTGGTGGCGCTGGCCCGGCGCGCCCAGATCGAGCTGACCCCGGTCGCGGCCGGCGCTCTAGCGGCGAGCCCGCACGTCGAGCAGTTCGTCAAGCACGCGGCCATCCCGGGCCAGCGCGGGGCCGACGCTCAGCTCACCGACTTCGTGGCCAAGGGCCTGCTCCTGGCCGACAAGCTGCAGGAGCTGCGGCTGGGCGTCAAGGGCGCCGACGTGCCGCATCACCTGAACGAGTACCAGGCGCTGGTGGACCGGATCCACCCCGACGCGTACGCGCGAACGCTGTCGCTGCTTGGCATCGAGGGGGTGCTCACCGACCCGCGGTATGCGCAGGAGCTGGCGGGTCTGCAGAAGCACGAGGGCGTGAGCGACCTGATCTCCTACCTGCGCAAGCCGGGTGGCATCACCAGCCCGGCGCACGCGGAGAAGCTGAAGAACACCGCGCACGCGCTGCGGATCGCGGCGGACGTCGCGCCGGTGCTGCTGGAGCTGGTGCACATGCAGCAGCAGGAGCGCGCGTCCCAGCACCTGCGGGACAAGCGGGCGCAGCTGCAGCTGCAGGCCGACGGGGCGGCGAAGCGGCTCGCGGAGCAGATCCTGTCCGGCGGCGCGCAGGGCGGCGGCTGGCGGGGCCAGGTCGCCGAGCTGCGGGCGGCTATGCAGGCCGGGGCGCCGAGCGACGACGACCTGGCGCTGGCCGCGCAGCGGGGCCGGGAGCTGGCCGCGGCCCGCGACGGCCTGGACTCGGTGCTGCGCCGGCTGGCCGCGGCGCCGAGCCTGGAGGACTGAGGCGCGCGGGGCCTGCGCCTGTGCAGGTGCAGGCCCCGCGTCTCGTAGCCCGACTGCCGTGTCACCCGCCCACGGCCGTGAGCGCTGCCCGGCAGGCGCGGAGCAGGTGCTCGTCGTCGACGACCTGAGCCGAGCTGTAGCCGTCGGGCGTGGCGTTGTGTCGCCGTACGCGGGCGAGTTCGGCTTCGAGCAGCGGTTCGGCATTCGAGGCGGCCGGTCCCATGTCCGACCAAACCTGTGCGATCGCGGTGCGGGTGTGCGGGTTGGCGTTCCAGACACTCTCGAGTACGGGAGAGACCGCCGCCTCACCGGCGATGTGCCACAGGGCCCGTGCCGCGTCCAGCCGCAGCCAGCCATAGGGGTCTTTGCGGCGTAGCAGTTTGCGGACCTGGCCCGCATACCCGGCTGCCTGCGACCCCAGCCCCGCGAGCCCGGCAGCGGCGGCCCGCTGATCGTACTGATCCCCGGTGAGCAGCCTGCCGTAACAGGCCAATGCCGCCTCGGCGTCCCCGCCGACGGCATACAGGGCGTCGGCAGCCGCGACGGCGACCCGCTTGTCGGAGGCCTCGGCCTGCTCCCGTAGCCAGCGCATCGCCGGGGCCGCCGCCGGGCCGATGGCCCCGAGCGCCCTGACGACGGCGGTGCTCGCAGGCAGCTTCACCAGGTCCGGCACCGCGTCGGCGGCGGCCGAGCCCATTGCGGCGATCGCGTACGCGAGGTTGTCGCGCCGATCGTCCTTACGCAGCTCGTGCAGCCGGCGGCGGATGAGCGGCAGGAGGTGCACGGCCTGCTCGCCGTACCGGCCGATGAGCTGCCCGACGTCACGTGGCGGCTGACGCTGTTCGAGCGCCCATTGCAGCATCGGCAACGCCCGTGGATCACCGGTGCCGACCAGCGCTTTCAAGGCCGGTCCGACGGCCGGCAGGTCTTGCGCCCACTCCACGACCCACGGCAGCTGACCGCTCGCCCTCAAGTGGGCAGCCGTGCGCTGCGCCTGGGAGAGTGCCGCGAACAGGGCGTCGGCGGCCGGGCGGGCCAGCTCGCCCAGGTCTTCCAGCACGTGCGCCGCGCGGGACCGCAGCTCGGGGTGGCCGTCGTGCAGCTGTGCGCCGATCAGGACCACGATCTGCTCGTACGGTCCGCGCCAGCCGTTGATGAGGTTGCTCGCCGGGTACACGGCGTCGAGGCGGCGTTCCCAGTCCGGCGAGGCCAGCAGCGCCTCCAGGAGGGTGATGCGGTCGCTCACGCGGTCAGCCAGGCCGTTGCTGATCGCGCGCACCAGGCCGTCCGCCTGCGATGCGCGGCGGCCGACGGCTCCGGCTTCACGCAGCCGGCGCACCGACCCGATGAGGGTGTCGGTCGTGAATCCGGCCGGCTCGGTGGCCGGTGTCCCCCGCGTGTACACGGCGCCGAGCAGGTCCAGCGCGGTCTGCACCTGCACGGGTGGCAGGCCGGGCTGCGCGGGCAGCGGCGCCAGTCCGGTGAGCGCGGCCAGCCGCACCTGGACGTCCTCGTCGCGGGATAGCAGGTCGGCCAGCCATACGCCGATCTCCTGGGTGCCGGTGCCGCGCTGGGCGAGCACGGCGGCGCCTTCGACGATCGCCACCCGCACCGGCAGGTCCTCTTCCACCGCGAACCGGTCTCGCAACAGGCCCACGCAGTCGGCCGGCCGCGCGATGCAGACGGGCAGGACAGCGGGCACTGCGGCGCGGACGCCCGGGTCGGGATCACGGGCCAGCGCCGACCACAGCGGGTAGGCGTCCGCGACGGCCTCCCGCGCCTGCCGGTACAGCCCGGCCCCGGGCTCGGGACTGTCCGCGCCGCCGATGCTCGCGAGCAGTTCGATCACCTCAGCACGGCCCGGCCTGCCGGTGTCGGCGGCGATCCGCAGCAGGAACGGGATCACCGCGATCGTGCAGGCGTACACGTCGCCCTGGTGGTGGATGCCGCCGTACATCGCGTCGAGGGCGGTCTCCCGTGTCGCGGGATCGGCGTCGGCCAGCCCGCGTAGCAGGTCAGGCACCTCGACCGCCGGGCCGTACGCGTGCCGCATCCGGCCCCAGCGAACCTCGTCGACCCCGGCGACCAGCTCCTCACTGTCCATCACGCGGGGATCATGCCGCACCCCACCGACATACGACGCGACTCTTTGACAAAGAATGTCGGCGAGCCGGGGCACTATGCCCGGGTGGAGATCACGTGGGAACGCTGGATGGCGTCGGACGAAACCGAGTCCTGGGCGCTGGCGAATCAGATCGCCCGCCGGGTGGGCGCCGCGTCGGCCGAAGTCGGGCTGCACACGTACGCGGGTCGCCAGACCTGGACAGCGGTGTTCGATGTGGATGGAGTTCCGTTCGCGCTGGTGCCGGCGCGGCAGGTGCAGGTCGGGTACGACGCGGACCGCTTCTCTCCTACCGCGGACCAGGTCCACAACTATCGGGAGTCGGCCGAGGCGTTCGGAATACCGGACGACATCCGCGCCTACGTAGCCTCGCGTACCTCTGCGCTTCGGACCGTGTCGGTGCCGGCGCTGCTGGTCGCGGTCGAGGCGGTGCAGGCGGGGCTGACCGCGATGCCGGCCGACGAGCCGGCGGTGCTGCGCCGCGTCGACGAGCTGAGGCGAAGGGTCGCGGTGACCGGCTCGGCGATGCCGGAACACGTCGAGTGGGCGGGCTTCGGGCGGGCGGTGCTGGCGCCGGACGGCACGGTGCGGGCCGCCTGGATGTACGACACCCCGTCCTACGGCGTCGAGGTCGCTCGTCTGGCGGCGCTCGGTCAGCGTCTGCTCACGCCCGACGAGTGGGAGTACGCCTGCGGCGCCGGCGCGGCGACCCTGTTCCGGTGGGGCGACACCTATCCCGGCGACGTGAGGTCTCCGTTCTGCAGAGACGACATCTGCGCCTACACCTGCTCCGGCGTCGGCGACCCGTGCGCGGACCACCGGGACGGACCGCATCGCAGACCCAACGTGTTCGGCCTGGCGATCGGGCAGAACCCGTACCGCGAGGAGCGGACCGCCGACCCTGCCGTGATCTGCGGGGGAGACGGCGGATCGATGGTGTGCGGAGGTTCGGGCGGGTTCGTCTCCTGGCTCACTCTCGCGACCGCCTACCGCGACGCCGACTACGCCCGGTTCGTCCAGGACGAGGCCGAAGATCTCGACCAGATGCTGATACGTCCGGCCATCGTGGTGCCGGACTGATCAGGCCTGCTGGCTGGGCTTCTTCTTGTTCAGTGTCATGCTGCCCAGGCGAAGCCGAGCGCCTGGGCAGCCCCGGCGCTGCCACCGGCAAACCGCTGCCGGCGGCGCGGGTCGTCGTCGGCGAGCAGCCGCACGATCTCGTCGATCACAGTCTCGGGGTCGCCTGCCGGCAGTTCGATATCCGCGACGAACTGCACCCAGACGTCTTCCGCACTGGCGGGCCGTCGGGGATAGGAGTACGACACATGTACCCGGCCCTGGTCGTTCGGGCGTGCCTCCAGCCAACCGGCATGGCAATCCCATCGGCCGAGCACGTCCGGGTCCTCGCGTAGCCGTGCCCGCAGCAGGCGGGCGACGGCCCGGGCGGGCCATTCCCACGAGTGGTCGGTCTCAGCCCGGGTGATCTCTGCGTCGTACTCGGCAGCCCTGAAGCGAACGGCTGGCAGAGCGAGGCCGGACTGGTCAGGGTTGCGCCAGTCGCGCCAGATCACCTCGTCGCCACAGCGCTCGATCGTGACATACAGCGCGCCGCAGCAGCCTTCGGTGCAGTCGGCCTCGGCCAGGCGCACCTCGTGCGCTTCGGCGTCGGCACGCAGCCGGTGATCGGGCCCGAGCAGGTACTCAGGCTGCTCGGCGGGCCCGGCCGTGAACGCCTCGGCGACGATCGGACGGCCGTCCACGAAGATGCTCGTCTCGACAACGCCGCCGAGTCCCGGGTCCGGAACGGATACGCGGATCGCGATCCGGCTGTGCTCGTCGTCCATCGGTGACTCCGTCAGCGGCAGCTGCCCGCAGGTGGTTCTCACCAGCGCGGCCCACCGCGCCCGATGGCAGATCTCGGAATCCGTCGACCGCCCGGCGATGTCCAGGACGGCTGCCCAGGCGGGCTCGTCCAGCAGACGCTCGAGCACCGCCCGTACGCGACCCAGTTCACGGCTCGGCCATCCGAGCGTCGCGGCCTGGCCCACGTAGAGGTCCGCGAGCAGCGACACGATCATCGCGTACCTGTCGAACGTGGCGCTCATCATGTCGGCGGCCGCGGCGAACCCGGCCAGCGCGCCCGGCGCATCGGTGTACCGGCGCAGCTCGGCTTTGCCGGCACCGCGCAGCGTCATCGTCACCAGCAGCCAGCCGGCGTGCTCCACGAGGTCCTCGCTGATGTCGTCGCCGTCGAGCACCTCGGCGAGCCGGACCGTCTCGGCGATCGCCCGCGCGTTCGTCACGGACGGCCCACCGGGCCTGACGCCCTCGCGCAGCAGCCAGCCGAACGTCGCGGGATCACCGACGGAGCACAACGCGGTGACGGCGTGAGCGTGCCGCCACGGGTCCGACCGCTGGGCCAGCCACACCAGGTCCTCAGCAGCACCGGGGATGTGCTGGAGAACCCCCATGGCCGTCTCGCCGAAGTTCCTGCCCAGCAGGCCCAGCATCCGGACCGGGGCGGTGTCGCACGGCTCGGCCACGCCGTGAAGGAGGGCGAGCCCGACGGCCACCCTGCCGCGTTCCCGGCTGCGGTATGCCAGGGCCCGCCCGACCTCGCGCCGCCAGACCGGATCGAAGGACACCACCGCCTCGGCCAACAGCCAGGCGAACCGTGACTCCACTCGCAGCGATGTCAGCGCATCGGCCATGACCTCACAGGCGCGGTCCGCGGAAGGCTCGTCCTCGTAGATCGATGTCACAATGTCGATCACCTGTTGCCAGCGTGCGACACGCGGTTGGCCGGAGCGGGACAGGCCGGCGAAGTGGTCCTCGTCGGGATACGGCCGCCCGCCGCCGGGCAGCGGACCGTCCGGATGAGCGAGCTGCAGCATCGTGGCGTGGTCGAGCAGCGTACGTGGTTCGAGCGCCTCGCGCTCGCCGAGGTCGCTCACCGGATCGGAGAAGACTCGATTCTGATCGTCATGGCGACCACCCTGTCAGCTTCACCCGGCGTTGGCAATGTAATTCCGGAGCCACGTTAACCCTACGTAGAGGATCATTATAGGAGGTGAACTGCCGCTTCGGTGATCACCGCTCCCGACGGGCCGACTTCGTCGTGGGAAACCGGCTGGTCTTGCACGAGCAGGCGATGCATGACGCCGAGGACTGCCCGACTCGCGGCTGTCGCATCGAAACGCCATCAGGACCGCCGCCTCCGCGGAACACGCGTCACGGTTGCCCAGCCTCGCCTTCCGCCTCGAGACGGGCACGGCAGGAGCGCAGCCGGGCCGCGAGGTCGGGATACTGCTGCTCCAGGTCGCTCAAGTCGCTTCGGATGTCCAGCTTCGCCGACCAGATGAGGCATCGCCCGCTTTCGACGACCTGCACGGGCAGACCCGCTGAAATGGCCAGTGGGCCTGTTTCGGACAGGACGAGGTGTATGCCATCGGCTAGCGCGGCAGTGGCTGCAGCTGCAGCATCGCGGGCTGTCGACCCTGCCGACGAGAGGATGAGCCGTTCCTGGTCTTGTCGTTGGATACCACGCCAGGCCAGCAGTGGGAGCAGGCTGACTGCGTCGTGATATGCCGCAGCGGCCCCCGCCGGTTTGTACAGCTGAGCACTCAGGTGAGCTGCTCGGCCAGCGGCGAGTACGCGCACTTGTGACGGTGCGTTGGTCTGTGCCGCGCTCCGCTTCCACAGTGTGATGGCGGTGGTGAGATCGCCAGCGTCACCGGCCTGATCGAAGCGTCTGATCAGTGCATCGGCGAGGTTGTAGCCGCAGGTGGCACGGTCCGGGTGATGGGAAGGTAACGCGTTGACGGCCTGGCGGTACCCCGCGATCGCCTCGGCGAGGTCGGCCGGATCGCCGGACTGGTCGAACCGGTCGATCAGTCCTTGGCTGAGTTGAATTGTCTGACGTACGGCGCGTGGCTCGCCTGGTGCAGCCAACGCCGCCGCGCGTCGCGCGATGTCGATTGCGTCCTGTAGATCGGTGGGACTGCCGGTCAGCGCATGACGAGCACGGAGTGCGACGGTGAGGTTGGAGAGCCTAATTCCATACTCGGGGTCGTAGAGGTGCGTGCTGCGCACCGCTTCATGAGCGGTGGCGATCGCCTCGTCAAGGTCGGCGCTGACCCCGTGACGTGAGTAACGGTGTCGCAGTACGGCAGCAAGGTTGGCCAAGCAGCGTGCGCGTTCGGGGTGCTCAGCCGAGGTGTGTTCGGCGGCTGCCCGGCAATGGGTGGTCGCAGCGTCGAGGTCTTTAGTTTCACCCAAGCGCTCATATCGAGCGATCAAAGCGTTTGCGGCGGCGGTGTGCGAGTTGGCGCGTGTCTGCTGGTTTGGGTGGTAGGAGTGCACGGCCCGGGTCGCGGCGTCCACTGCCTGCTCGATGTCGCCCAGATGCCCGGTCTCGCCGAATCTTCGCTGGTAGGCAGCCGCCAGATTAGTCAGCCGCAACGCCTTCTTCGGATCATGGGACACAGTCAGGTCAGCAGCTCGCTGAAGGTGGGCGATGGCGTTATCCAGATCCCCCGCGGCGCCGGTGGCATCGAAGCGTGCTGTGAGTGCATTGCCAAGGTTGGTCAGTATGCCGGGCAGCTCCGGGTTGTCTGGATCGAGGATCGCTGCCTTTTGGCTGGCTCCGACAGCCGCATCCAGGTCGGCTACCTCATGAGTGCGGCCGTACCGGAGCCGGAGCGCGATGCCGAGGTTGGTGAACAGTTGGGGCCCACTGTTCGGGTGGTTGGCTATCGCCCGCCGATAGACGTCGACCGCGGTATTGATGTCATCCGGGTCGCCCGTGCGACGGAAGCGGTTGATCAGTGCGTCAGCTAGCGTTGTCAAGCGGTGGATCTGAAACTCGGATGTGATGTCACCTGATTGAGCCGTCGTGCGGGCGGCGGCCACCGCAGCGTCCAGCGACGCAAGCTCGTCCAAATGTTCGCCAGCGCGGCGGCCCATAGCTACAGCAAGGTCGTTAAGAAACGTCGGACGGTTCGGGTCGGTCGAGCTGGCGGTGTCAGCGGCTTGCCGAAAGAGGCCGATGGCGTCTTGGAGGTCTTTTGAGCCTCCGTTCCGCTGGTAGCGGTTGAATAGGCAACACGCGGCGAGATGCATCAGTTCCGACTTCTCCGCCGCCGGCATATTGTTGCTGTCGCGAACTGCGCGGCGACCGGCGTCGACCGCCGCGTCGAGGTCGGCGGCGCGGCCGGCTCTTTCGTAGCGGGTTGTCAGCAGGCGGCACAGGTGGTGCTGCGCGTACGCGCCTGTCGCAGGGCTGCCCTCTCTTGTCCGCGCGGCGGCTGCTGCGTGTGAGATTGCAGCGTCGAGGTCGGCCAAGTCGTCAGTCTGTTCGTACAGGGCGGAGAGAGTCGCGGCGAGGCTTTCGTGCACAGCTGGGTCTGCCATCGCTGAGGTGGCGATGCGGCCAACATTGGCAACGGCAGCGAGGTCTGCCCGGTCGCCCGTGAGCGCGAAGCGTCGCATCAGCGCGTTGGCGAGGTTCGCGCGGCGCTGCAGCAGCTCGGGCTCACCCGCTGTAGCTTCGTCGACGGAGCGCCTCGCCAGTTCGATGGCTTCATCGAGTTCATTGTTCTGCCCCGTGTTCTCGATCCGTGTCAGCAAAGCCGTCGCGAGACGGGTTTGGAAGTAGTTGCGGGCCTGCGAATCGTCTTGTGCGGCTCTTACAGCCTGTCGCCAGATGTCGATGGCGGCGTCAAGGTCGGCGGCATGCTCGCGAGTGTAGTAACGGACCTGCAGCACGTTGCCCAGGATGTCGAGGTGTTGAACCGTACGCGGATCCCCGGCCGCGGTGAGTCCGACGGCGTCCCGGCCATGTACCCAGGCCGAGTCGAGATCGGCCGGATCTGTGGTCGACATGAAGCGTCTTAGGTGACTTGCGGCGAGGTTCGCCTTGCCGGCGGCGTGTTGCGGGTCGCCAGGTGATGCCAGTTGTGCGGCTTGTGCACCACGGCTGATGGCCTCGTCGAGATCCTCTGGGTCGCCGGTGTGCTCATACTCGTTCAACAACGCCGCGAACAGGGTCCACAGTGTCGTGCTGTGTGCTGTCCTGCTGGTGGAGACCGCGTCCCGGCCTGCCTGCTTCGCCGGGGCGCTCGATGCCGTGGGGCCTCCGGACCGAATCGATCCCATGTGTCGTTCCTGCCAAGCAATGCTGAAATCGGCCAGCACACGCCGCCTGGTTGGATCATGCTCGGCAAGCCTGGGAAAGGTCCGAGCGTAGGTTTTGAGAACATGGTCGATGTCACCGCCGCGGGTATGACGGGCTTGGATCAGAAGGGCCCGGCAGAGGTTCGTGAGCCTGCGGCCGAGTTCGAGACTGCCCGATGGGGTGCCGTCTACCGCCGTGGCATGGGCGCGGATCACATTGTCTAGGTGCCGGACTCGGCGGGATCGATTGAAGACGAAGGACCAGGAGCGGCCCAGGTTCTCGGCTCTGCAGGCGGCTGTCTCTTCGGGCGAGGGCAGGCTGGGATTAGCTGCGGCGAGCTGGTGAGCCACCGGCTCGGGAACCATCGTGTGGTCGACCGCTGCGATCTGCGCGAAAAGTGCTTCCGCATCCTTTCGCGCGGCGTTGCCGCCACCGGGTGCCAGTGCGTGAAACCTGTACCACAAAAGCCAGGCCGCCGTATGCTTGGCCTCCAGAGCGCCCTCGCGCGTAGCGTATGCGTCGTCCAGCAAAGTCTGGGCGAGGTCGAGTGCCCGCGGATCCGTGACACCGCGCGAATCGCCCTCAGCGAACGCCTGCAGGCGCTGCACCAGATCGGTCAACCTCTTCGCTGTCCCCATCGCGCCCGCCTTCGCCAATTGACCGATCCGGAAATTGTGACACCGAGCGTAAGGAAACGGCTACTCCGCAGTCTGCCGTTGTATGCCGAGGCCCATTGCAGCAGCCTTTAGCCGGTCGCCCGGTGCCAGCGGTCGCTGCCCAGAGCGGCTCCAATTGGGCTCCGCCGCACACCTTGACCTCAGACGAACCGGCACCGAACGCCAGCCGCCCGCAGCGGTGTTCCCGGGCGTAGCGCATGGCTCGCGGAGCATCTTCTCCACATAGGCGAGTTGGCGCCCCAGATGGTCTGTGTCCAGGCTCGTTAATAGACCACGCCCCCGTGAGCCGTAGTGTGCGAGCGACCCGGCTCGGGCGTGCCGCAGGATCCCGGCCCTGGGAAGCGTGCGGACCGGCGGCGCCGCCCGCCAGGACGTCATGGGCGGCAGTGACGCCTGCCGCCGAGGCCGATTCAGCTGGGAGGCGCCCAAATCCAAGCACCGGAGAGGAGTTCCGCGTCCGTGCCGACCCACCGTACGCCGCCGGAGACCAGCATCCGGTTGCCGGCGGCCACGACGGTGTGCTCGTTCGCATCGCCAGTCGGCAGCGGCGCCACGTTCTGCCATACACCCACGGCGGTGTTCAGCACCGGCCCCGGCTGCCCCGCGTACACCGCGGAAGTCGCACCGTAGGCACTGCCACCGGCCTCGTACCCGCCGGGCGGGTCGGGCAGCGCCGACCAGGTGCCGTTGGCCGGGTCGAGGATCCCGCCGTTCGGGTAGGTGCGGCCCCAGTTGCCGACCTGCCCCCCGTCGGCTCCGCCCAGCGACGGGTTGACCAGGCTGCCGCCCGCGGCCAGCCACGGGCCCGTGCTCAGCTGCTGTGAGTCCGGCAGCCGCCGCCACTCGCCGGTGGCCGGATCGAACACGGCTGCGCGGGTGACCGCGGGCCTACGGGCACCCGGATCGGGCACCAGCTCGTGGTCGAACAGGACCAGCTCCCGCCCCGTCCAGGCCATGGCCCGGTCGAACCCGGCGCCCAGCGGAGCAACCGGCAACTGCTGCCAGCGCCGCTGCGCCCTGTCGTAGATGTAGTCCGGCCCCGGGGTGTTCTCGTGGCTGCCCCGCACCGCCACCAGCAGGTCTCCGGCCGCGACCAACTGCAGGTCGGCCTCCCCGGCGGGCAGCGGCACCTGCTCCCACCGGTCGGCGTCGATCACGTACGCCAGCAGCGCGAACCCGCCGTCGATGGTGTGGCCCTGGACATAGGCGACGCCACCGACGACCGCACCCTGCGCCCACCGCAGCGCGACCGGCAGGTCGGCGATCGAGCGCCAACGGCCCGTGTCGGGGTTCACCGCGGCGGCGCTGGTCAGCGGATCCGGATCGCCGGCGCAGTCGGCGCTGGGCGGGCACGGAGCGTCGCTGCCGCCGATGATCAGCGCCTCGTCACCGGTCCACAGCCCCAGCGCCTGCACACGCGGGCTCAGCGGCGAGCCCGGCAGCTCCCGCCAGCCGGACGCGGCCGTGGCGCCAGGCACCGCCGGTGACGCCGGGCCGCCCCCGAAACGCGCCACACCGAACGCGGCCGCGCTGATCGCCAGCACCGCCACGGCCGCCAAACCGCCGGCCACGACCCGCCGCCGGCCGGCGGCGAGCCGCTGCTGCGCGATGATGTGATCGATCGTGAAGCCCGCCGCCGGCGCGCTGCCGATCGCCTCGTCGAAACGGTCGATGTAGCTCACCGCGACTCCCTCCTGTCGGTGTCCGGATCCGGGTCGGCGAGCAGCCGCAGGGTGTGCAGTCCCCGCGCGGCCTGGCTCTTGACCGCACCTTCGCTGATGTCGAGGATCGCGGCCGTGTCCTGCACGGACAGGTCGCAGTAGAAACGCAGCACGACGACCGCACGCCTGCCGGGGCCCAGCTTGTGCAGCAGGCCCAGCAGGTCGGCCCGGGTGTCGGCCATGTCGATGTCCGGCGGCCCGGCACGATCCGGCAGGTGTTCGGCGGGCTCCTCACGCCGCCACGGGCGCCGTCTCTCGTCGAGGAAGGCGTTCATGAGGATGCCGCGGACGTACGCATCGACGTTGTCGGCGCGGCGCGCCCTGCCCCAATTGCGGTAGAGCTTGCCCAGCGTGATCGCCACCAGGTCGTCCGCCTGATGCCAGTCGCGGCACAGCAGGAACGCCGTGCGGCGCAACTGTTCCATCCGGGCACCGGCGAACTGCCGATACTCCCCCTCGTCAACGGCCTTCACCTGGCTCCTTCCACCGGCTCCTTCAAGTGACGGAGCCGCCCACCGCGGAGGTTGCCGCGGTCGTGAAGTCTCGGAGATGCTCCGGTCCGGGCCAACAAAATCTTGGCGGGTACGCAACCCTGGGCGCGGGGATGTCGTGTTGTCGCCGTCCGGCTGACGGGGTCGGCATGACGGATCGGATGGACAGGATGGCATTTCGATGAGGTCGGCCGGGGAGGACTCGGTGACGCCTGCGCTCGGCGCTCCCCGCGCTTCCGGGCCCACGCGGCTCGGCAGCGCGGAGAACGAAGTGAGGCACCACGACTTCGACGAGCTGTACGCGGCGCACTTCACGTCGGTGACGACGCAGCTGTTCGCGTACCTCGGCGACCGGCAGGAGGCGCAGGACGTCACGCAGGAGGCGTTCTGCCGGGCGCTGGCGCGGTGGAAGGACGTCAGCGCGTACGACGACCCGGTCGCCTGGGTGCGCCGCGTCGCCTGGAACCTGGCCACGTCGCACTTCCGGCGGGCCAGGGCCGCCGCCGCGTTCCGGCGCAGGCACCAGGAGGTGTACGCCCCCGAGCCGAGCCCCGACCGGGTGGCCCTGTTCGCGGCGCTGCGCACGCTGCCGCCGCGGCCCCGCCAGGCGGTGGTGCTGCACTACCTGGCCGACCAGGCCGTCGTCGACATCGCTGAGTCGATGAAGGTGTCGACCGGCACCGTGAAGTCGTGGCTGCACCGGGCGCGGACCGCGCTCGGCGAGCAGCTGCAGCCGGCCGTGAACCCGGGCGCAGAGGAGGTCCGCAATGCCTGAGCAGACTGGGCGCGAGCCGCTGGCCGATGCCTTCTTCCAGTTCCGGATGCAGGCGCCGGAGGAGATCGTGGTGCCGGGGGCACCCGCGGCGCACCGTACCGTGCGGCGGCGGCGCACGGCCCGCGTCTCGGCCGTCGCGGCCCTGACCGCGCTCGTGCTGGCGGCGGGCGGCTACTCGGCGGCGTCGCTGAGCGCACCGGCACCGGCCGACCCTGCCACACCGTCAGCGGCCCCCTCCCCCACGGTGTCGGCGGGGCCGACGCTGGGGCCGCAGCAGTTGCGCCGGCTCAGCGTCAGCGCGCTGGAGCGGCTCGGCATGAAGCCGGGGAAGGTGCGGCGGGGCGCGGTGTACGGATCGGTGGACGACGCCACCGACCGGTCCGGCTACAGCCTCGGCACCGCCGAGCAACCGCTGCCCACCGGGAGGTACACCCTGTTCGTGATCTGCCGGGGTGTCGGCAGGATCGCCGTGACCTGGCAGGCCGACAGCGGCCGGGGCACCATCGACGCCCCGTGCGTCGACCCCGCCGAGCGCTTCCCGCCGACCCAGCACGTCGAGGTCTGGCTGCACGTACCGGGTCTCATCACGCTGTCGGTGTCCGGGGACGACGTGGCCCGCGCCCGCTCCGGGTTCGCGGTGATGGTCAACGACCCGTTGATGACCATCGCGGAGACCGCGCTGCAACGCACCGGCGGCAGCGGCCTGGGCGGAGGGGTCGGCATGGTCACCGGCGAAACGGAGAACGTCCACCCGGATGCCGCGGCCGGTACTTACGTGCTGCAGCTGACCTGTGCCGGCACCGGCACGATCAAGGCGACACTCAAGATGGGCAGCGTCAGCGCCGTCAAGACCGTGCGCTGCTCCGAGCAGCCCTCTCGGGTCACGATCACGATCACGTCGAAGCGCGTAGCCACGCTGAAGGTGCTGATGTCACGGGATCCGAAAGCACCGCAGGTCGCCGTCGCGGACACCTTGTGGATGAAGTGAGGCCCGCACGGGACCGGCCGCGGACCGCGGCCGGTCCCGTGGAGAACGGCGTTCGCAATGTCGCCTGCTCGATACGATCGCGTTCGGCAACGTTTGCAACTCCTCCCCCGGCGGCACCACAGGAGATCAGCGTCCCCCTGACATCTCGTCGAGCTGCGCCTGAACCTTAGCCACCAGAAGATCGAACCCCAGTGCCTGGTAGATCGACAGCGCACTCTGCAGGTGCCGCAGAGCCACCGGACGCCCGTCGGCGGCCTCGGGCAGCCGCGCCAGCGCCAGGCATGCTCTCGCCTCGTCCACACGCAGTCCCGCCTCCGCTGACAGCCTCAAGGCTCTGTCCAGCACGGAACCGGCCGCATCCCAGTTGCCGAGCTGAATCTCCAGGTCACCGAGGGAGACGAGCATCGTGGGAACGAGGCGGATGTCGGCACTCGCCTCCACCATCTCCAGCGCGCTCGTCAGCAGGGATCTGGCCTCTCCGGTCTCACCTGCTTCGAGAGTGACACGACCCAGGTAATGCCGCGACAGCGCGATCAGGTGACGGACGCCGACGTGCTGCAGCTGCTCCTCTGCCTTGAGCAGGTGCTCGCGCGCAAGCTCCAGCCGACCGCACATCCACTCGACGATGCCGAAATCGAGATGCGATACGGCCATCGCCGCCGCATCGTCAGCGGCGATCGCGAACCTGCCAGCTGCCTCGGCGTGCAGCCGGGCGCCGTGCTCGTCTCCCGCGACCACTGCAAGCTTGCCCAGCTCATGGTGAGCCTCAGCCTGTCCGGCTGCGTAGCCGACCTGGGAGTGGAGCCTCAGTGCCTCCGTCGTGTGCGCTCGCGCCGCGTCGTAGTTGTTGACGAACCGCTGCGCCAGGCCGAGGCCTTGCTGTACGACGGCCTGCCCGAAGACGTCACCCTGCTTCTCGACAACCGTCAGGCAGGCAGTCAGCAGTTCGACGGCATCGGCGAAGAACCCACGCATGCGCTGATAGAACTCGAGGTTGCAGGCGATCCGCCAGGCGTGGCGTGACTCGGCCGCGATCATCATGCGCAACGTCGCTTTCAGGTCCGAGTAGTTCGTATCGAGCCAGCCGAGGGCGTCTATGTCGTCATGAAAGACCGGAAGCGCGATACCGCCGCGGTACGGTCGGCGCGCGTGGTCTGTCGCATCGTCGCCCGGCCACATCATCCGCGACGCTGACGCGACCGACTCCTCGACGTACGCGAAGAGCCTGCGGTCGGCTCGTCGTGCTTCGAACGGAAGGTCGCGACCCGCACCGCCGGACGATGCGACCTCCCTGATCAGGTCGTGAAGCCGGAACGCTGCACCGGCGGTCTCGACCTCGAGCAGCCCTCGCCGGTACAGCACCATCAGCATCTCGCGTGCCTTCTTCTCAGGCAGCCCCGCCAGGGCCGCCGCCACCGCCGGCGTGATGGACGAGCCGGGGTACCGAGCCACTCTCCGAAGTACGAGCCGCGCCTCACCAGGCAGGCGGGCCACCGAAAGGGCAAACGATGTGGCGACCTCGTCCCCGGCGACGACGTCGAGCCCCGCACCGGGGTTGGCCGAGGCGAAGTCGGCAACCTGGCGGATGGCGAGGGGGAGCCGGAACTTCGACGCGATCAGCGATCCCAGCGCATCCTCTGGGCGGCCCGCCCGCCGCAGAATCTCGGCGGCAAGCAGCCTAGCCTCTTCCTCCTCGAGCAACCCGAGTTGGAGAGTCAGATCAGGATCAAGCCCGACCAGGACATTTCGGCTGGTCACCAAGACGGCGGACCTGTTACCGACAGGCAGCAGCGCGCGAACCTGCGCCGCGTCCTTGACGTCGTCCAACACGACCAGCAGCCTGCGCGAAGCACTCGCCGCCCGCCAGGCGGCAGTGAGGCGCGACAGGTCGGTGCTGTACAGGACCTGGGCGGCGCCGGACGCGCTCAGCAGGTAGCGAAGTGCCTCCCCCGCGCTCAAGCGAGACTCCGCCCGAGCGTAGGTCCGCATCCGCAGCCAGAACACCCCGTCGGGATACCGATCACGCAGCTGTTGGCACGCGCGTATCACCAGCTCTGTCTTGCCCGAACCCGGCAGCCCGGTGACGACCTTGACGACGGGGTCGATCCGGTCGGGCTTCTGCGGATCAGCCATCAGCTGCTCCAGCTCCCGCTGCCGGCCAGTGAAGACTCGCGTACCCGCCGGAGGTGTGAGCACCGAGGTCGCGCCGACAGGCCCGGTGCCGCCTCCACCGTCGGAGGCGCCCGGCGGAGCAGCCGCCACCGCGCCGGCCGTGACGAAGGCGGTCACCACGGCCAGCGCGACGAACGTCCACCAGCTCCATCGCTGCGTGATGATGTTCGTCAGCGCGCCGGCTGCGACGCCCGCGACCGGAGCGCCGCACAGCAGCAACCACCGCACCACACGCTTGTTCCGAAAGAACCGCATCCGCCCACCCGGCGTGAGATCGAGGCGCTCCGCGCTCAGGGTGCCATATCGACGCAGCTGCCGCAGTAAGGGTGCAGCTCGCCGACAGGCCATGACGGGCGGCTGCGCCGGGACGGTCGCGCCACGAGCTGCCCGGATGCCAGGTCCCCGTCGATCGGTATGCGTCCCCGCCGGATGTGGCACGTGGCGCGGTCTTGGATCAGCATCGGCAGTCGCCCTCAAACCACGCCGGAGCACCGACACGACGAGTGGGATGCGGGAGGAGCGGCGAGCCGATGCCCGCCTCTCCTCCCACTCGCTGTGTGATCAGGTGGTCCGGAACAGCGCGATCACCGTGGCGCCGTCGACGGTCGAGACGCCGACCTGGTAGCACAGGCCCTTGGTCTTCGGCGTCTGCCAGTTGTAGACGTACTGCCCGCCGGTGCTGTCATACCGCAGGCTGGTGTTGCCGGCCGCGGTGACCTCGATCGGATCCAGCGGGGCGTTCGGGTCGCAGTCGTACTGCTTCACCGAGATCGCCGCGATGATGCTCGTCGTGGTGGCCTCGACCGGCCCGGCGAACACCTCGAACTTCAGCGGCACCGTGCTGCCGCCCTTGATCGTGTTGATCACCCGGTTCATGTCGACCGGCTGATAGAAGCCGCTGATCGTACGGCGAACCATCACCTTGAACGAGCCCTGCGCCGTGTTGCCGGCGTGGTCGGTCGCCGAGCAGGTCACCTCGGTCGTGCCGATCGCGAAGGTGGCGCCGGAGGCGGGCGAGCAGGTGACGGGCACGGACCCGTCGACCAGGTCGGTCGCCTCCGGGTGGAACGTCGCGACCGCGCCGTCCGGGCCGGTGGCGGTGATGACCTGGTCCGCGGTCAGCGTCAGCGACGGCGGCGTGGTGTCGCGCACCGTGACCTGGAAGGTGCTGCCGGCGGTGTTGCCGGCCGCGTCCCGGGCGGAGCAGGTCACCGTCGTGGCACCGACCGGGAACGACCCGCCCGAGCCAGGGGCGCACTCCACCGCGACGGTTCCGTCGACGAGGTCCGTCGCGGTCGGCGGGGTGAAGCTCACGGTGGCACCGTCCGGCCCGGTCGCCTCCGCGGTGATGTCGGCGGGGGTGCCGGTGATGGCCGGCGGCGTCGTGTCGGCCACGGTCACCGTGAACGTGCCGGTGGCCGTGTTGTGCGCGCTGTCGGTGGCGGTGCAGGTGACCTCGGTGACGCCGAGCGGGAACGTGCTGCCGGAGGCGGGTGCGCAGGTCGGCGTGATCGCGCCGTCAACGACGTCCTGCGCCGAGGCCGCCGGGTAGGTCACGTCAGCGCCGTCGCCGGAGGTCGCCTCGGCGGTGAGGTCCGCGGGCACCGCGAGCACCGGCGCCTGCGTGTCCTGGACCGTGACGTCGAACGTCTGCTGCGAGGTGTTCCCGTTCCCGTCGGAGGCCGTACAGGTGACGGTCGTGGTGCCCAGCGGGAAGGCCGCGCCGGACGCGGGCGTGCAGCTGACCGGCACCGTCCCGGCCACTGCGTCGGTGGCGGCCGGCGCCTGGTACGTGACCACGGCGCCGTCGGGACCGGTCGCCTCCACGCCGGTGATGTCGGCGACGGGCTGGATGACCGGCCCGACCGTGTCGGCGACGGTCACCGTGAACTGCCCGGTGCCCGTGTTGCCCGCAGCGTCCGTGGCATCGCACGTCACCGTCGTGGTGCCCAGCGGCAGGGTCGCACCGGACGGGTGATCGCAGGTGACCGTGGGGTGCGCCGGGTTCTCGTCGTCGGCGGTGGCCGTGTACGCCACGACCGCGCCGCCGGGACCGGTCGCCTCGACCGTGAGCGAGCCGGGCAGGTGCAGCACCGGTGCGGTGGTGTCACAGGCGACCACCGTCGCCGACACGGCCAGCGAATTCGCGCGGTTCACCGAGCCGGCGACGGCGGCCAGCGACACCGATCCGGTCACCGGGCCCGGCGTGGTGGCGGCGAGCTGCACGGGCAGGCTCAGCGCTCCCGCGACCGTGTTGTTGGGCTGCGCGCTCCAGTTGGACGGCAGGGTGACGGTGCCGATCGCGCCGCTGCCCGGAGTGGTGCTCAGCCCGGTTCCCGTCACGCCGGTCACCGAGACCGTGACGGTGGCGCCGTTGGCGAAGACGTTCGGTCCGGTCGACGCGCCGTTGCGCCCGATGCCGATCAGGGCCGGTTTCGTGACGGTGGAGCCGAGGCAGACGGTGCCGAAGCTCAGGCCGCTGCCGGTGACCGGCGTGGCCCCGTCGCCGTCGGCCACGACGTTGTCGGCCCACGCCGCGGAGGCCGAGCCGAGGACCAGCACGGCGACTCCGGCCGAGGCCCAGCGCGCCCATCGTTGTCGGTACATGCGCATGGCGCGACTCCAATGCTCGACGATTCCCCACCCGGATAAAGCGGATGGAAGCTGCGGCCGAGTCTGCCGAGGATGACCGATCGCCGACATCACTCCACGGGGTGGGAACCTACCCGTGACGGCATTCGCCAGCGCGTTACACCAGGTGAAGATGCTCTTACTAGTCCTTATGCAGCCCAGGTCGGGCCGAATGGTCGAACTCGCGAGGGCACCGGCACTCGGGCGAGGATGCTGTGACGGTGATTTATGGCGCCGTCTTTTCGGCCAGCCGGTATCGCTTTTGCGTACAGCGATTCCGAACGTTCGCGCCGTGTCGCCAATGGTGTTCGGCCGGCCATCCGCCCCATCCGACCGACCGCGAACACGCCAGTCCCCTAGCTGCCCGCCGCCGCACCTTGCGCGACCCAGCCCGCGACGAGCACCAGGCCCGACGGCCGGTGCCGGGCCACGAAGCCGAACGGCCGATCGAGCAGCAGCCGCACCTGCAGCGGGCGCCCCGACGGCGGCGCGCTGCCCGCACGCATCCCGAACGCCGTCACCACCGCCGCCTCGAACCCCTCGGCGGTGAACGACGCGGTCAGGTCCTGCGCCGCCGCGCCGACGCCCAGCGGGTGGTCGCTCACCCCCGGCAGCCGCTGCCGGCTGAGATCCGACACCGTACGCAGGCCGAACACGTCGGCGTTCGCCAGCAGGTCGTGAGACGACGTCACGGTGAACCTCGGCAGGCTCGCCTGCAGCCGAGGGGTGTCGTCGTAGGCCCAGCCGAGACTCACGGTCACGCCCGGCGCGCTCTCGCCTTCGGCGAGCTGCGAGCCTCGCCGCGCCGGGACCGCCGACGGGGCGTCGATCCCCGCGGCGATCACCGCGGCGGCCGGGGCGTCGGGCAGGCCGATGGCCAGGTCCACCTCGATGCCGTCGGTACCCTGGACGGTCAGCACGGATACCGGCCCCGCCGGGGTCTCGTACACCGCGAGCAGATCCCGGTCGGCGGTGGTCCGGTGCAGGCCCGCCAGGCGACGGCCGGACCACGGTCCGGCGGCGGCGACGAGCATGCCGTCGGCGAACGGCTGGACCCACCGTGTCCGGGCGACCAGCGCCGAGGCCAGCACCAGCAGCGTCTCGGCATCGACCTTGATCGGCAGCTTGTCGAGCAGCCCGCCGGTCTGCTCGCGTACCCAGGCGTCCAGCTGCGCCTGCTCGCCGAGCACCCCGACGGTGCCGGGCGGCAGGCTGTCGCGCCATTGCGGCCGCACCGGCAGTCGTGGGTGCACCCACGCGCCGATCGCGGCCCGGAGCCCAGGCGCCGAGCCGAGCAGCGCGACCAGGGCGGCCGCCGCCCCGGCCGCATCGTCGGCCGCCAGCCCGGCCGCCGCCGACAGCTCGTCACGGCCGGCGCCGTCGGCGGCAGGAGCGAGGTAGGCCAGCAGCGGCCACACCCCGGCACCCGACACGGCCACGGAGGCTTCGTAACCGAGTGTGTCCACCCATCGCCGCGTCAGCGCGTTCGCGCCCGCCACCGCCGTATCAATCACGCCGACACCCTACGTCCCGACGGCAATGCGCCCAGCCACCAGTGAACGCGCTCGCGGCGAAGCCGAGGTCAGCACCGCGGCCGCACCGGAGCCGTCGACCGAGCAGCGCCGCGACGCGGAAGGTGACGATCTCAGGCGATGGCCGGGGATGTGCCGGTGCGCCGGTCGTCGAGTATCCGAGGGCTCGACCACTGCCCGCTGTCATATCGCGACCAGACCAGATGGCTGTCCCCGGCCTCGCGCCACGCCATGAACAAGGATCCCTTGCGGCTGTTCAACGCGGGCACCATGCCGGTGGCGGCACCGTGCGGGAACACCTCCTGCGCCGACCATGCCGAGCCGTCGAACACCGACCAGAAGACGTTGTCCTCCACCGCGCCCTTCCAGACCATGACCAGCCTGGAACCGTCGCTGCCCAGGGCGGGGCCGGTGGTCGTCCAACGGTCCGGCAGCTGTTCCGGCGACGACCACGACGACCCGCTGAGCACCGACCAGTACGTGCCGCCGTCGGCGGCTTCCAGCCACGCCATGTACAGCTTCCCGGCGGCGCTGCCCAGCGCCGGGCTGCCCGCGGTGGCCCGGCCGCCGGCACTGCGCTGATCGCTCCAGCGGGAGCCGTCGAACGTCGACCAGTAGATGCCGGTGTCGCCGTCGACGCCGCGCCACGCCATGACGAGCCGGCTGCCGGAAACACCCAGAGCCGGTGAGGTCTCGGTGCGCCGGTCGTCGAGCCTGCGCGGTGACGTCCACCCGCCGCCGTCGTACGCCGACCAGAAGATGTGACTGTCGCCGGGTTCGCGCCACGCCATGTAGACCTTGCCGCCGCTGGAGGCCAGCGCCGGGCTGGTGCGGGTGCTGCGGTCGGAGAAGGCCCGCTGCTCACTCCAGCGTCCGCCGTTGTACGTCGACCACCACAGGCTCGTCTCGTCGTCGACACCCTTCCACACCATGGTCGTCGGCGCGGAGCGGGAAGCGCCGCGATCGGCGCTGGGCGAGGCCGTCGGCCGGGTCACGCTCGCCGAGGGCGACCCGGCCGCCGACGCGCTCGCCGACGCGAGCAGGGTCGGCGGCGCGGATGCGTCGGACTGAGGTGGCGCCCCGCCCGCGGGCCGGAACTGGAGCAGCACACTCACCAGCGCGATGAGCAGGGCCAGTGACGCGGTGAGCATCGGCAACCGGCCGCGCTTGTCCGCCGGGAGCGGCGTCGACGGCGGCAGCGGCTGTGCGGGTGTGGGTGCAGGCGCCGGAGCGGGGCCGCTCAGTGCTGCGCCGGCCACCAGCTGCCACGCGGCGACCACGCCAGTCATGACAGCTCCCAGCAGCACGAACGGGCGCAGTTTCTGTTCGACGGTCGTCGTCACCAGCGCCTGTATCGCTGTCGAGACAGCGACCACCACGCCGAGCCCGATGACGGTCACGGCCCTAGCACGAGGAGTCACAGCGACAATTATTGATAGGGTCGGTCAAGGGTCGGCATCGACGATCAGCTCGATCACGCCGATTGTCGTCGTGAATGGACCGATCCTGTCGTTCGGCCCGCCCGACCCGCGAGATCGGCGTGCCAGGCCGGACCCGAGTGCAGCGGGACCTTTGGGCCGCGCGCTCCATCGGTCATGCCACATCCCTGACCCCCGGTCCGGCGAGGCGGGACAGTGCGACCTTCCGCCCGGTCAGCAGCAGAAGCAGGGCGTCGATGGGGCCGGTCACCTCGGGGCCGGCACCGACCGACCACTCCAAGGGTGTGCCGGGGCGTGGCATGGCCGCGGCCCGGCACATCACCCGAAGGGCGGCCGGAGGGCGTCACATGTGCGCCCGCAGCGCGGCCTTGGCCTGCGCGCTCGCGCCCAGCGCGTCGAGCCCGGCCAGGGCCGCGCCGGTGACGGGCGGCTGGGCCACGACGGCGATCTCCGCGCGGGGCAGCGCCGTTGCCGCACCGTCCACGATCGCCTGGTGCAGCAACGGATGCCGGGCGGTCAGCACACCGCCGCCGAGCACCAGCGCCAGCGGCTCGTCGCGCATGGCCAGCCGGTCGGCGGCGACGGCGGCCAGCGCAACCACCTCATTGGCCTGCTTGGCGACCAGCCGCCGGGCCACCGGGTCCCCGTCGGCCGCGACCGAGAACAGCACCGGGGTCAGCTCGCTGATCCGCCCCGGGTCGATCTCCCGCAGGTGTACGGCGACGCCCAGCTCCTCGACCGACCCGACCCCGAAGTGGTCGACCACGGCCCCGGTCAGCTTCGTCACCGGCCCACGCCCGTCCTCGCCGCGCGCGGCGTGCCACAGCGTGAGCTCGGAAAGATGGTGCCCGCCGCCCCAGTCCCCGGTGATCATGCCGAGCGCCGGGAACCGCGCGGTCCGCCCGTCGGCGTCCCGGCCCACGCAGTTGATGCCCGCACCGCACACCACCGCGATCGACCGCGCTGCGTCGGTGCCCGCCCGCATGAGGGCGAAGGTGTCGTTGTCGACCCGGTTGGCGCGGGCCCACCCCGCGCCGGTCACGGCCTCGGTCAGGATCCGCACCTCGTCGGGCAGGTCCGCCCCGGCGAGGTAGACCTCGGCCCGGTCCAGCGGCACGGCCGCGTCGAGCCCCGCCTGCGTGACCGCCTGCCCGATGAGCCCGCCGAGCAGGGCGATGCTGCCCGGTACGCCGATCAGGTGCGGCGAGGACGCCGGGCCACGGGCCCGCCCCAGGACGGCACCGGCGTCGGTGGCGACGATGACGTCGGTCTTGGAGTTGCCGCCGTCGACGGCGACGAGGTATCGCGTGCTCATGCCGCCCACCCGAGGTGCGCGGCGTTCTCGGCGAGCAGCCGGTCGGCCAGACCGGTGGCGAGTTCGTGCTGGCCGACCAGCGGGTGGGCGAGCAGCGCCTGGTAGACGCGCTCCCGTCCGCCGTGGACGGCGGCTTGCACGGCGAGTTCCTCGTACCCGCTGACATGGGCTATCAGCCCGGAGAGGTGCGGGCCGACGGGGCGGACCGGCAGCGGGGCCGCGCCGTCCTCGTCCACCCGGCAGCTGACCTCGATGACGGCCTCGTCGGGCAGGAACGGCAGGGTGCCGTCGTTGCGGACGTTGACGGCGTGCACGGCCCCGTCGCCGCGGCGCAGCGACCCGATGAGCCCGACGGCCGCCTCGGAGTAGTACGCGCCGCCGCGCTGGGCGAGCAGCTCGGGCTTGGTGTCGAGGTTCGGGTCGGCGTACAGCTCCAGCAGCGTGCGCTCCATCGCGGCGACCTGCTGTCCCCGGCTCGGTGTGCCGCGCTGCTCGGCCACCACGCGGTCGTGGCCGTAGAAGTAGCGCAGGTAGTAGGACGGGACGCAGTCCAGGGCGGTGAGGATCTCCGGCGGCAGCCCGACGTGTGCGGCGAGGGTGTCGAGGTGCCGTTCGAGCAGCTCGGGCAGCCGGTCGGCGCCGCCGACGCGGACGCCGCGTGCCCAGGTGAGGTGGTTGAGCCCGACGTGGTCGAGGGTCACCTGTTCGGGGGCGACGTCGAGCAGCGCGGCGAAGCGCCGCTGGAAGCCGATGGCGACGTTGCACAGCCCGACGGCGCGGTGCCCGTCGTCGAGCAGGGCCCGGGTGAGCAGCCCGGTCGGGTTGGTGAAGTTGACGATCCAGGCACCCGGCGCGGCCCGCAGCCGGGCACGGCGGGCGACGTCGAGCACCACCGGGATCGTTCGCAGCGCCTTGGCCAGGCCGCCCGCGCCGGTGGTCTCCTGGCCGACGCAGCCGCAGTCGAGGGGGAACGTCTCGTCGCTGATCCGGGCGGCCTGCCCCCCGACGCGCAGCTGGATGATGACGGCGTCGGCGTCGGTGAGCCCGGCGTCGAGGTCGCTGGTCCAGGTGACTCGCCCGGGGTGGCCGTGGCGTCGCATGATCCGTGCGGCGAGCCGGCCGATGACGTCCAGCCGTTCGGCGGCCGGGTCGATCAGGGTCAGTTCGGTGATGTCGGCGTCGAGGCGGGCGAACCCGTCGATCAGCTCGGGCGTGTAGGTCGACCCTCCGCCGACCACTGCGATCTTCATGTGCGGTTTCAACCTTTCACGCCGGTCAGCGTGACACCCTGCACGAACGCCTTCTGGGCGAGGAAGAACAGGACGATGACCGGGACCATGGTGAGCAGGGTCGCCGCGCTGACGAGATGCCACTCGACGTGGTGCAGCGACCGGAATGAGGCGAGGCCCAGCGAGATGGTCCAGTTCTCCTGGTTCTCGCTGGTGTAGAGGAACGGGCCGTAGTAGTCGTTCCAGGCGTAGAAGAACTGGAACATGGCCGCGGCGGCGATGCCGGGCCTGGCCATGGGCAGGATGACGCGCAGCAGCGTGCCCCATTCGCCGCAGCCGTCGATGCGGGCCGCGTCGAGGTAGTCGTCGGGGATGGTGACGAGGAACTGGCGCAGCAGGAAGACGGAGAACGCGTCCCCGGCGAGCATCGGCAGGATGAGCGGCCACAGGGTGCCGGTCAGCCCCGTGTTGGCCCACATCATGTAGAGCGGCACGGTGGTGACCTGCGCGGGCAGCATCATCATGCAGATGATCAGGATCATCGTCAGGTTGCGTCCCCGCCAGCGGAGCTTGGCCAGGGCGTACGCCGCGGGCACGCTCGCCAGCAGCATGAATCCGGTGGCCAGGATCGCGTAGAGGAACGTGTTGCCGATGAACCGCAGCAGCGGGGTGCGCCGGAACGCCTCGACGTAGTTCTCGGGGTGCCAGCTGTGCGGCCACAGGTCGGCCGTGAGCGTCTGGTCGCTGGTCATCATCGACGTGAGCAGCAGGAACACGATCGGGGCGAGGAACATGATCGCCAGGGCGATGCCGATGGCATGGCGGGCGACGAACAGCAGGAAGCCGCCGCGGCGGGCCTGGGGTGTGCTCATGAGCCGCTCCCGGTGAAGGCCTTGAACCGGCGCAGCAGCACGATCGTGGCGGTCATGGACACCACGAACAGGATCACGGCCATGACGTTCGCGGCGCCGAACAGGTTGTTGCCGAACCCGATCGAGTACAGCCGCATGGGGTAGGTCAGCGTCGCGTTCTCGGGGTAGCCGAACGTCCCGGCGATGCCGCTGCCGGAGGTGACCTGGCCGGAGGCGACGCTGCCGGCGACCGCGGCCTGGGTGAAGTAGTTGAGGGTCCCGATGATCCCGGTGATGACGGCGAACAGCAGCACGGGCGAGATGGTGGGCAGGGTGACGTAGCGGAACTGGTGGCGGCGGGACGCGCCGTCGAGCGACGCGGCTTCGTACAGCTCCTTGGGCACATCGAGCAGCGCCGCCATGAAGATGATCATCAGGTCGCCGACGCCCCACAGCGCGAGCAGCGTGAGCGAGGTCTTGGCCCAGTCGGGGTCGTTGAACCAGCCCGGCCCCTCGATGCCGAACTGTGCCAGCAGCGTGTTGACCGGCCCGGTGCCGGGCTTGAGCAGCAGCACGAACGCGATGGTGGCGGTGACCGGCGGCGCGAGGGCGGGCAGGTAGTACAGCGTGCGGTAGGTGCTGCGGGAGCGCTTCATGGCGTTGAGCAGCATCGCCGTGAGCAGCGCGCCGACCGTCCGGGCGGGCACCATCAGCAGCACGAAGATCAGCGTGTTCTTCGCCGCGACGCGCACGGTCGGGTCGTCGAACAGCACGTACTGCCAGAAGTCGAGGCCGACCCAGACCGGCGGATTGAACATGTCGAAGCGGGTGAAGGAGAAGTAGATCGCCGCGAGCAGCGGATAGATCAGGAAGACGGCGATGCCGATCAGCGCAGGCCCGATGAAGGTGAGCACGATCAGGGGGCGGCGCGGGGAGCGCCGGACGGCGCCGGCGCTCCCCTGGCTGGCGACGGAGGCCACGCTCAGCCCGCCAGTTCGATCATCTTGTTGACCCGGGTGTCGACGTCGGCCAGGCCCGCGGCCAGGTCCTTCTTGGACCCGGACTGCCAGGCCATCAGGAACTCCGACAGGGTGTCCTGGTAGCCGGGGCCGATCGCGCTGGGCGGGGTGGTGCCCGAGTTGGGGTTGGCGAAGATGTCCAGGAACACCTGGAACGCCGGGTCGACGTGCAGCTGCGGTGAGGCGAGGGCCGCGGTGGTGGTGGGCACGTTGCGGATGCCGTTGGACAGCTCGACGATGGTGTCGGTCTCGGTGGTCAGGAACTTGATCAGCGCCCAGGCCGCCTCGGGGTTGCGGGCGGTGCGCGAGACGCCGATGACGTTGCCGGAGATGTAGCCGGCCCCGGCGTGGCTCGCGTCCAGCACCGGCAGCGGGGCGACGCCGAACTGGACCTCGGGCGCCTGGTCCTTCAGGAACGCCATGCGCCACTCGCCGTCGACGGCCATGGCGATCTTGCCCTTGTGGAAGGCGTTGTCGGCCGACCACTCGTCGCCCAGTGAGGCGCGGAACTTCTCCAGCTTGTCGTAGCCGTACCAGTCGACGAGTTTCTTCTGCCAGGTGAGCAGCGCCCTCCAGGCGGGGTCGGCGCCGATGGCGGAGGTGCCGTCGGCGTTGAGCCACTTGGCCCCGGCCATGGGCGCGAAGTGCGACGGGGAGTTCTCGTAGAAGCCGAACAGGGGCAGGAACCCGGCCCGCTCGATGGTGCCGTCGGCCTTGCGCTTGGTGAGCTTCTTGGCCATGTCGGACAGCTCGGCCAGCGTCTTCGGGGCCTCGGTCAGCCCGGCCTCGGCGAACATGGCCTTGTTGAAGTAGAAGCCGTACGCGTCGGCCAGGAACGGCATCGCGCACCGCTTGCCCCGGAACTCGGTGTAGGAGCGGGCGACCTCGGGGATGGCGGTCAGGTCGACGCGGTCGCGCTGCAGGTAGGGGTTCAGGTCGACCCAGGCACCGGCGGCGCAGAACTTGCCGACGATGTCGGTGGAGTAGCTGATGGCGACGTCCGGGCCGGTGCCGGCGCCGATGGCGGTGGTCACCTTGGCGTCGTCCTGGCCGCCCTTGACCGTCAGGGTCACCTTCGGGTACCTGGCCTTGAACTTCGCCAGGGTGTCGTCGAGGGCCTTGGCCTCGCGGTCGGTGAAGAAGTGCCAGAGTTCGACCGTGCCGGTGGGCTCCACACCCGGCGTGGCGATCGGCTCGGGTGCCTCGGCGGGGGTGCAGGCCGACATGATCGTCAATGCCACGGCGACGCCGACCACCAGGGTCGTACGCCGTTTCAGGGCACGATGCATCGAGGGTCTCCTTTAAGGGGGCGGTGCGGATCACGGAACGGTTAGGCAACCTGACTTACTATTGCCGGAGATTAGAGCCGCCACGAGAGCCGCGTCAAGCGTCCCGGAATTGTTAGGCAGGTTGCCTAACCGTCTTGTGCGGCGGGCATCGGCTGACGTAAGTTCCCGGAAAGCCCGGGGCCCTGGGCCGTCGCCCAGGCGTGCCGACGCCGCCACGCCAGCTCGTATCGACAGCGAAGCCGCAGGTCACGGCCAATCCGGATCTGCCACCCTCCACCTGGGAGTCCCGCATGATGCGTAGAACAGCACGGCCACGCAGGTGGCGTCCCCTCCTCACGACGGCGGCCGTGGCCACCGTCGGCACCCTGCTCGGCGGGCTCATGCTCGCCCCCTCCGCACAGGCCGCCACCAACCTGGCGCTGGGCCGCACCACCGCCGTCTCCTCCACCGAGACCTCCACCCTCGGCGGCGCCAAAGCCGTCGACGGCTCGACCAGCACCCGCTGGGCCAGCGCCGAAGGCAGCGACCCGCAGTGGATCCGCGTCGACCTCGGCAGCGTCCAGCAGATCGGGCAGGTGACCCTGCGCTGGGAGGCCGCCTACGGCAAGGCCTACCGCATCGAGGTCTCCCCCGACGCGAGCACCTGGACCACCATCTACTCGACCACCACCGGCAACGGCGGCGTCGACGATCTCACCGGCCTGACCGGCAGCGGCCGCTACGTGCGCATGTACGGCACCGCACGCGGCACCGCCTGGGGTTACTCGCTGTTCGAGTTCGAGGTCTACCCGCCGGCGGGCACGCCGTCGCCGAGCGCGTCGCCGAGCGCCTCTCCCCCGCCGCCCGGCGGGCCGGCCGTGCCGTTCGGCTCGCACCTGCGGCCGTACGCGGCGGGCACACTCAAGCTGACGGGCGCCGCGGCCACCCACGACCAGACGGTGATCAACTACTACAACACCTGGAAGGCCGCGTTCGTCAAGCAGAACTGCGGCAACGGCTGGTACGAGGTCTACTCCCCCGACGCCGACCATCCGTACGTGGCCGAGGCGCAGGGCTACGGCATGGTCATCACCGCGCTGATGGCCGGGGCCGACCCGAACGCCAAGACCCAGTTCGACGGGCTGCTCAAGTACGTGCTGGCCCACCCGTCGGTCAACAACCCGAACCTGCACGCCGCCGAGCAGAACACCTCCTGCACGTCGGTCAACGGCTCGGACTCGGCGACCGACGGCGACCTGGAGATCGCGTACGGGCTGCTGCTGGCCGACAAGCAGTGGGGCAGCACCGGCACCTACAACTACAAGTCGCTGGCCGTGCAGCGGATCAACGCCATCAAGGCCAGCGAGATCAACGCGACCACGAAGCTGACCCTGCTCGGCGACTGGAGCAGCGCCGGCGACCAGTACTACTACATCAGCCGCACCTCGGATTGGATGCCGGGCCACTTCCGGGCCTACCGCAAGGCGACCGGCGACACCGCCTGGGACACCATCCTGGCCAAGCACCAGTCGGTCACCGCGGCGCTGCAGAGCGGGTACGCGCCCAACACCGGCCTGCTGCCCGACTTCGTCATCGACACCAACACCACGCCCCGGCCCGCCACCGGGCAGGTGCTGGAGGACCCCAACGACGGCAAGTACTGGTGGAACGCCTGCCGCGACCCGTGGCGGATCGGCGCCGACGCGGTCACCAGCGGCGACGCGCAGTCGCTGGCGGCGGCCCGCAAGCTCAACACCTGGGTGAAGACCAAGACCGGCGGCAACCCGTCGAGCATCGCCGTCGGGTACGCGCTCAACGGCACCGCGATCAGCTCCGGCTCCGAGGCGGCGTTCTTCGCGCCGTTCGCGGTCGCCGCGATGACCGACCCGGGCAGCCAGGCCTGGCTCGACGCGCTATGGAACAAGATCAAGGCGACGCCGCTGGACACGTCCGGCTACTACTCGGCCAGCCTGCAGCTGCAGACGATGATCGTGGTCTCCGGGAACTTCTGGACCCCGTGACACGTCACCGCGGACGGACACCGAAGGGCCCCTCGAAGCGCATCGCGATGGGGCCCTTCGGCCTGCCTGCCCCAAGGCAAACCCGGCCGTGCCGAAGATCGCTACGCTGGGCCGTCGGCACGGTGCGCCGCTCGAACGCGTCGATAGGGGACGAGATGAGTGACATCTACCTTCGGGTCATCCCCACCGATCCCCTGTGGCAGCCCACGGTGGAGGAAGCCGAACGGACGGCCGCGTACGTCGCCGGGCTGTTCGCCGGGCCGGGCGACGATGTCGAATCGGTCACGCCGGTGTTCTACGAGCACGTCACGCTCATCGACGCCGGACAGTACATGGAGGACGTCTCCTGCCCCCGATGCCGCGCGGCGATCGGCCTGGACTGGTTCTGGGATCTGCTGCGCGCCCAGCAGGGCGGGCAGCTGACAAGCCCGACCGTCGGCGACCTGAACGTGACGGTCCCGTGCTGCGGTTCACCGCTGACGATGCCGGAGCTGCACTTCCAGGCGCCGGTCGGATTCGCCCGATTCGAGGTGAGCGCCATGAACTGGACCCGGCATACCTGGGAACTCAGCGACGAGGAACTCGCCACGGCCGGTGGGATCCTGGGGCATCCGATCAAACAGATCGACACCCGCTACTGAGCCGTCATCATGCCGCCGTCAGTGTCGCGGTGATCGTCCTCTGGGCGGCGTGTGTCATCCGTACCCGGAACGAGCTGCAGAGGTCGACAGCAGGATTCCAGACGGCGGTGCTCAAAGTGCCGAGACGGCGCAGGCCTTCCCGCAGCGCGTGCCGGTAGGCGACCTGCCAGCCGCGCGGCTCGAAGGAGAGCCGTCCGATGCTCCGTCCGGTCACGGCGTCGGTGGACACCGTCACGTCGTACTCGATCATCTTTCACCCGCCCTGTCGTTGTGTGGCTCGCCCGGCGTCAGAACAGAACGATTCCCACGGCGAACGGCGCAAGGGTCGCAGCTAAAGAGGCGGGCCGGCGCTGGACGGGAGCAGGTCCCACATGACGGCGACCGGTAGAGCGCGGTGGGCGCAGGCGGCGCGGATGACGTCCCGTTCGGCGTCGCTGCGGGCGAGTTCAGCCAGGGTCTCCGGCGGGGTTTCGCAGTGTTCGGCGAGCGCGAGCCGGGTGGCGTGGTCGGCGCCGTCCAGCAGGCGGGCGAGCATCGGGCCTGTCGCGTTCCAGCTCCGGGCCAGGTGGTGCGGCTTGACGTGCAGCCGCTCCAGCACGTCCGGCGGTGTGCATGAATTGGCGGCCAGCGCCTTGCCGACTCCTCTGGCCGGCTGCTCGGCGAGCTGACGCAGGACGTCGGGGTGTCGGCAGCGCCCGGCGAGCCAGCGGCGGACCATGGGGTTGCGGTCGCCGGCCAGCACGGCGGCGATGTCCGCAGGCAACAGCCAGTCGGTCGCGGCGGCTGCCCGGACCCGGGCGAATCGCGACGTCGCGCACCTGGCCAGCAGGTCGAGGCGAGCCTCCTCGGACTTCTCGACAGGCCAGGGGGCGGACCGGGCAGGCATCCCCACCATGACGTGCTTCCCATCAGGTCGCGGAGCTTGCCGACCGGCAGCCGCTGGGCGGCGGCCTCCATGCGTTCCAGGCTGGGCAGGGGGCGGGATGCGTCGCCGCCGATCTCCTTGACGGCCGGGTAGGCCACCGTCTCGTCTGGGTCGGCGGTCAGGGCCGCGAGCGTCTCGGGCGGCAGCCGCCCGTCGGCGGCGGCTGCCGCACGGGCCTCGGCGACCGGGCTGGCGGCCAGCTCCTCCACGAGCCGGCTGCCGGCCTGCTCGACGACACATGCCCGGATCGTGACCTGCTCGTCGTGGGAGAGGAGGTCCAGGGCCTCGGCTGGGAGTCCGTCGCGCTGACCGATCGCGTCCCGGACGACCGGGTCGGGAGCGCGGGCCAGCTGGACCGTCAGCTCCGGGCTGAGGTCGGTCAGCCAGGCGACGCTTCGACGTACCTCGGGGTGAGGGTCGGCGGCGAGCGCCACCGTCGTCTGCGCCGGGCAGCCGTTGATCCAGGGCACCGAGTCCCGCACCCGGTGGTCGGGGGAGGCGGCGAGCATCGCGATCTCCTCGGGCGAGAACACTCCGTCGAAGATGGGCTTTTGCAACAGGTACGGGTCCCCGGTCTTCATCACGACGGCGACCAGCGCCGCGACGGCCTCAGGATGTTGATCGCGACCAGCACTTCGGCGGGCGCGGCAGGGTTCTTGAGGAGACCGGCGAGCCGGACCTGGGAGCGGTCGTGGTCCGGGCCGGTGAGCCGGATCCGCCGCCGCGAATCCTCACAGCAGCCGGTGTCGATGACCTGCGGCTCGACCCAATCCCCCCGATGCGAACATCCGGACACCCTAGCGGCTGATCAGGACAGGCGGTGACCGTGCACTTAGTCCGCGATGGCAGGCTTTCGGTGCCTTTGTTCAGGTATCCGACTCATGCTCGAGCGCTCCGTGGCTACGAGGCCACCTTGTGTCAACCACGCTGGTGCCGTGAACTCCGGGGGACGATGAACCTGCCAGTGAACCGCCGTGCGCGAGGTCGCAAGGACCTGGTCGCGCCGCCATGTGGTCACAGTGATGTCGGGCAATCCGGGGCCACCTGCCAAGCGTCGGACCCCGTGCGGCTTCTCCACGGACGGTGGTGCCGTCGCCGCCCGGAGCAGCGACGACGGCACCGCCCGGCCGGATCAGGCGGTCGTCTGGACCGTGCCCTCGGCGGCGTAGGTGCCGGTGGCGCAGTACGCGGTCGAGGTCTGGGCGGTCCCGTAACGCCAGGGCCCGTACTTCCAGGTGTAGCTGTCGCTGCTCACCGAGTAGCACTTGACCTTCGCCCGGAAGCCGTCCCCCGAGGTCGCGCTGCAGTTGACCGAGAAGCTGCCCTCGGACGGGTACCACTTCGTGCAGCCGGTCACCGCCGCCTGCGCGCCGGTGGCGGGCAGAACGACCGCAGCGGCGGCGGCGAGGCCGACCATCGCGAGGCGCAGCGTAGTTCCCTTGTGCTTCATGCTCCTACCTTCCGTTGACGCCGGCAGCGCCCGCCCCCATGGCGGCGCCGCCGGTTGAACCGGTATGGCGAAACGTGACAGCGGCCGGCAGCAGCGATCCGGGTGACAGCCGGGATGCCAGCGCGTGTCCGCCGGTGGCATCCGGCACCGCCGAGAGCCGGAACACGTCCTCGCGCGTCCCGGCCGCTCAGCGACCCCCGATGCTGCGGCGGCAACAGTGTCACCGAGCGCCCTTACCGCGGCCTTACCACGCGACGGCACCGCGACCGGTGCGCGACGTCAGCGGTCCAGCGCGGCCAGCGCGGCACGGGCCGCGTCGGCGTCCTCGGCGTTCTCGGTCTCCTCGTACAGCCCGAGCGCCCGCTCCAGGTGGTCCCGGGCCTGTGCCGTATCGCCCAGCTCCGCCAGCGCCTGGCCGATGTGGTCGTACGCGTTGGCGATCAGCCGCCGGTCGCCGTCCTTCTCACCGGCCTCGGCCGAGCGCCGCCAGTGCAGCAGCCGCCGTTCCTGATCGCCCAGCTCGCCGTGGAGCAGGCCGAGGTTGCCCTCGGCGAACGAGGCGCCCCGGTTGTCGCCGAGCGAGCGGGCCACGTCCGCGGCGGCGGTGTAGCAGGCGATCGCGTCCTGGTGCCGTCCGGCCAGGTAGTGCGCCCAGCCGAGGTTGTTGGACACGGTGCCGGTCAGCAGCCGCCCGTCGGGCAGATCGCGCAGCAGCGCCAGGCTCTCCTCGTACACGGCCACCGCCTCGGCGTCACGGCCCGCGTGGCCGTACGAGATGCCCAGGCGGGACAGGGACAGCGCGAGTGCCTTCGGGTCGTCGAGGCCTCGGCGCAGCTCGACCACACGCTGGGCGCTGGCCATGGCGTCGTCGAAGCGGTCCAGGTAGTACAACGTGCCGGTGACCGAGCTCTCGGCGCTGGCCTGCGCGGCGGTGTCACCGGCGGCCTGGGCGGCGCGCACCCCGGTGGTGAGCAGGCCGAGGCGTTCGGCGGGGGTGCGGCGGCGTTCCAGCCAGCCGGCCAGCAGCATGGTGAGCTGCCAGCAGAGCCGGGGCAGCCGGTGCTCGGCGACCGTGACGACCGCGATGATCGCCTCGGCCTCGGCGTCGAACCAGTGGAGCGCGGCCAGGGTGTCGTCGAACGAGACCGGCGGCGGTTCGGGTGGCGTGAACGGCAGGATCTGGTCGGCCTTCAGGCAGCGGTCCGCGGCGGCGCACGCGGCGACGTACCAGGTGGTGAGCCGTTCGAGCGCGGCCTCGGCACCGGCTTCGGCGCCGCCCAGCTCGGCGGCGTAGAGCTTGACGAGGTCGTGCATCTGGTAGCGGCCGTGCCGCTCGGTGAGCAGACCGGCGTCGCACAGCGCCGACAGTGCCGCGGCGGCCTCCGGCTCGGACAGCCCGGTCAGCGCCGCCGCCGCCGACGCCGTCAGGTCCGGGCCGGGCACGGCGCCGAGCAGCCGGAACGTCTGCTGCGCGACGGGATTCAGGTGGCGGTACGAGTGGCTGAACACGGTGCGTACGGCCGTGTCGGGGTCGTCGTCCACGGTCAGCGAGCCGAGCCGGTCGCCGCCGTGCAATTCGGCCAGGTAGCCGGCGATGGTCTGGCGTGGTCGCTCGTGGAGGTTGGCGGCGGCGATACGCAGCGCGAGCGGGAGCCGCCCGGCCGCCGCGGCCAGCGCTTGCGCGGCGTCGGGCTCGGCGTCCACCCGGGCCGGGCCGAGGATGCGGCGGATCAGCTCCACCGCCTCCTCCTCCGGCAGCACCGCCAGGTTGAGCCGCTGGGCGCCGTCGCGGGCGACGAGCCCGAGCAGGCGGGCACGGCTGGTGACCATCACGAAGTTGCCGGCTCCGCCGGGCAGCAGCGGGCGGACCTGCTCCACCGTGGCGGCGTTGTCGAGCAGCAAGACCACCCGCAGCGGCGCGAGCGTGTCGCGGTAGAGCGCCGCCGCCTCCTCGACGTCGGCCGGCACCGGGTCCACGCCGAGCATGCGCAGCAGCTGGGCCAGCGCGTCGCTCGGCGCCATCGGCTGGCGCTCGTCGTAACCACGCAGGTTGAGATACAGCTGCCCGTCGGGGTACCGGTCGGCGGCCTGGCGCGCCCAGCGCACCGCCAGCGCGGTCTTGCCCACACCGCCGGTGCCGCCGATGGCCGTGATCAGCACCGCCCCGGAGGTGGTGACCTGCCGGGAGTAGTCGTCGAGCCAGCGCAGCTCGTCGGCGCGGCCGGTGAAGTCGGGCACGTCCCAGGGCAGGAACCGCCGCCCGGCGCCGGTCTGCGGCAGCAGCGCGGGGTCGTCGTTGAGGATCTGCTGCTGCAGCCGCCGCAGCGCCGGACCCGGCTCGACGCCGACCTGGTCAACCAGACGCCGGTGCAGGCCGCGGTAGGACTGCAGGGCGTCGGCGGTGCGACCGCACCGGTAGAGGGCGAGCATCAGCAGCTCCGTGAAGCCCTCCCGGTAGGGGTGCTCTGCGGCCAGGGCGACGAGCGGCTCGACCGCCTGGCGGTGCATGCCGCAGTCGAGCTGGGCACGGGCCCGCAGTTCCAGTGCGATCAGCCGCTGCTCGTCGATGCCGACCCCGAGCCGTTCGCGCAGCTGCTCGTCGGCCACGTCCGCCAGCAGCGGCCCGCGCCACAGCGCCAGGGCCTCCTCGACGATGCGCAGCCGCTCGGCCGGATCGGTGGTGTGCGCCGCGCGGTCCAGCCCGTCGGCGAATCGGTGCAGGTCGACGGCGTCAGCGGCGACGTCCAGCCGGTAGCCGCCGCCCCGGCCGGTGAGCGTCACGCCGTGCGGAGCGAGCACGGCACGCAGCCGGGCGACGTAGGTGTGCAGGGTGGCGCGCCCGGATGCAGGCGGGTCGCCCGCCCACAGCAGGTCCAGCAGGCGTTCGGTGGAGATGAGCCGTCCTGGCTCCAGCAGCAGCACGCACAGCAGGCAGCGTTCCTGCCTGCGCCGGATCTCGATCTCCTGGCCGTCGTGCTCGATCCGGAGCGGTCCGAGGAGGTCGAATCTCACGTCCGCGGATTCTACGGCCGACGCCCCGGCGCAGGGGGCTCCGCGAGCCCGCTGGCCGGCGCCTTCCGAGCACGCTGCCAGCAGCATCTGGTGATCGTCGTTCTCTGGTCAGGCATCCGACTCACGATCCCGCGATATCCTGCGGCAGCGCCGCAAGGGCGCATGGCGCCGACGGTCGGCGACTACAGTCCCCGCCATGCCGGAGAGCGGAGCGACCACGTCCTACGACGCGTCATCGGTGATCCCGCGCCTTCTGGCCAGGGCTCAGGCCTTACTGCTGGCTGTGGACGGGCCCCTGTGCGCCCTGACACCGCGACTGACCAGCCTCGGTTCCGCCGAACGCATGCGAGAACTGCTGACGGCCCTCGACTATCACGTGCCTGACGAGCTGGCGGACGTGGCGGATCCGTACGCCGTGATGCGGTACGCGGGGACCATCGCTGATCCGCGGCTGTGGTGCGACATCGAGGACGTCTTGTCGCGGCTGGAAGACGCGGCCATGATCCAGGCCACCCCGACGGCTGGTGCCCACGAGACCATCCGGGCGGCGAGAGCAGCAGCCAAAGGTGTGGCTCTGGTCAGTGACCAGGCGGCATGGACGATTGAACGCTACATGGCGATTCACGGCCTGGCTGAGGAGGCGAACGCTGTCGGGCGGTGGACCGTGACGCCGAAGCGGTGGATGCCGGACCCCTACCCGCTACACCACGGCGCGTCGATTGTCCGTGCCCGCCGCCCCTCAGCAGCTCTGTTCATCGGCGCGACCTCCCTTGACGCGAGGACCGCCGCAGCCGCGCGCATGCCTTTTCTCGGCATAGCCGACCTGCGGGCCTCAGCAGAGGACCTGCGCGAGGCTGGAGCTGAACACGTGCTCGGCCCCGAGGCCATGCTCCTCCTGGCCGCGGCACTGCGTGGACCGACCGCCAACCTGTAATCATCAGCGCCGGGCCGGCGAGCGGTGTCGGCCTGTCACTCGTACCGATACTTCAGCGCGTCCCGCTCCCTCTGCTCGATGTCGGCGATCGTCAGCTCCGGCATCCGCAGCTGGGCCAGGGTCACCTCGGCCGAGGTCGGCTGGGCGTCGGCGGGCAGCCACTGCTCCGGCTGCCAGACCCCGCCGCGCAGCAGCGACTTCGGGCAGTGCGGATAGACCTCCTCGATCCCCAGCACCAGCGCACTGGCCGGCGGCTTGCCCACGGCGGTCAGCTGCGAGAGCAGCTCGGGCCGGGTGGAGACGCAGGCCCGGCCGTTCACCCTGAGCGTCGTGGTGCGCCCCGGGATGAGGAACAGGAGCCCGGCCCGCCCGGTGGCGATGACGTTCTGCCAGGTGTCCAGCCGCTTGTTGCCGGTCGCGTCGGGGATCGCCACCGTCCGGGCGTCCAGGACCGAGACGAACCCGGCCGGGCCGCCGCGCGGCGAGACGTCACAGTTGCCCTCGGCGTCGACGCTGGCGACCAGGACCAGCGAAGAGCACTCGATCAGCCGCCGGGTCTGCTCGGTGAGCTCGGTCATCTGCTTGCGCACGGCCGCGTCGCCGGGCAGCTCGTAGACGCGGCGCAGCGTCTCCTGGTCAGGCACGGCGTCCACGCGCAGCGCGTCGAAGGCACTGGCGGCAAAAGCTGGCGTCATGCCGCCGACCCTAATGGACAGACCCGGGCGAGGTTGACTGCCGACGGTTCAGGGTCTAGCGTTCTTCTCAGATAGAGATTATCTCAAGTTGAGAAGGACATGGCGTATGGTGACCGAACGCGAGTTCCTCGACGGCTACGACCCGAGGGCCTACCCGGCCGTCGCGGTCACCGTCGACGTCGTCACGCTCACCATCCGCGACGGCGTGCTGCACGTGCTGCTGGTCGAGCGCGGCGAGCAGCCCTTCGCCGGCCGCCTCGCGCTGCCCGGCGGCTTCGTCCGGGACGAGACGCTCGACGCGGCGGCGCTGCGGGAGCTGGCCGAGGAGACGGGCATCCTGCCCCGCGTACACCTGGAACAGCTCACCACCTTCGGCGACCCGGGGCGCGACCCCCGGATGCGGGTGGTGTCGGTCGCCTACCTCGCCTTCGCGCCGCGCCTGCCCGACCCGAACGTCGGCGGTGACGCCGCCGCGGCCCGCTGGGTGCCCGTCGGCGACGCGACCGGCCTCGCCTTCGACCACGACAGGGTCCTCGCCGCCGGGCTCGAACGCGCCCGCGCCAAACTCGAGTACACCCCGCTGGCGACCGCCTTCGTCGACGACGAGTTCACGATCGCGCAGCTGCGCGGCGTCTACACCGCGGTCTGGGGCGAGGAGCCGCACGCGGGCAACTTCCACCGCAAGGTCCTGTCCGTGCCCGGTTTCGTCGAGGCCACCGGCGCCACGACCGCCCGCGGCGGCGAGCGCGGCGGCCCCCGCGCCCGGCTCTACCGGGCCGGCGACGCCCGCATCCTGCATCCGGCGCTGCTGCGGCCCAACCCGCAGGAGCAGTGATGAGCTTCGACGACGCGGTCACCCGGGTGATGGCGGCACGCTCCCCCGCCGACCTGTTCGGCACCGCCGACGGCGCGCACGCGTACCGAACACTCGCCAAGATCCTGCACCCCGACGCCGCACCGGACGCCGCGACCGCGACCCGTGCCTTCGCCCGGCTGGCAGACCTGTGGGCCGCGCACCGCGATGGCCTCACGATGGCCACCCGCCGGGGCGCCTACCGCGTCGGGCCGCTGGCCTACGCGGGCGACATCGCCGACCTGTACCACGTGGACGGCGGCGCGGCGCTGCTCAAACTGCCCCGCCATCCCGCCGACAGCGACCTGATGCGCCGGGAGGCGCAGGCCCTGACCCGGCTGCGCACCCACGGCGACACGCGCCACGCCGCGTACGCCCCACGGCTGATCGAATCGTTCACGCACCGCGACCCGGCCGGTGGCGACCGGCGCACCGCCACGGTGCTCGCCCACCAGGACGGATTCGTGTCGCTGGCGCGGGTGAAGCAGTCCTATCCGGGCGGGGTGGACCCGCGCGACGCCGCCTGGATGTGGCGGCGGCTACTCGTCGCCGTCGGCTACGCCCATCGCGCCGGGGTGGTCCACGGCGCCGTCGTGCCCGACCACGTGCTGATCCACCCGGGCGAGCACGGCCTCGTCCTCGTCGACTGGTGCTACAGCGTCACCGAGCCCGGCCAGACGGTCCCGGCGCTCGCCGCCGCATACCGCGACCTCTACCCGCCCGAGGTCGCCGCCAGGCGGCCCGCCGACGAGGCCACCGACATCCACCTCGCCACCCGCTGCATGACCTGGCTCATGGGCGACCGCACACCACCGGCGCTGGCCCGGTTCGCCCACGGCTGCACCCTGCCCCACCAGCACACCCGCCCGCACGACGCCTGGCGGCTGCTCGCCGAACTCGACGAGCTGCTCGAAGCGCTCTACGGGCCCCGCACGTTCCGACCCTTCACCCTCTGAGGAGCAGAACATGGGAAGCGGACGATGGTCCACCGACGTCTACAGCGCCGCGGCGAAGTACCGCGCGGCCACCGGCACGAGCGCCTTCGCCCACAGCGACTCCGGCGCGCGCGCCGTGCACGACGCCCTCAACCCGCACGGGGTCACCGTGCGGGAGAGCCGCGACAGCGACCAGCACCCGCAGGCGACCCCGATCGCGATCCTGTTCGACGTCACCGGGTCGATGGGCTCGGTGCCGCGGATGCTGCAGACGAAACTGCCCGAGCTGTTCGGCCTGCTGATCCGCAAGGGCTACTGCACCGACCCGCAGATCCTGTTCGGCGCGATCGGCGACGCGACCTGCGACAAGGCGCCGCTGCAGATCGGGCAGTTCGAGTCCGACAACCGCATGGACGACGACCTCGGCCGGATCCTGCTCGAAGGCGGCGGGGGCGGGCAGCGCACCGAGTCCTACGAGCTGGCGATGTACTTCATGGCCCGGCACACCGCGCTCGACGCCACCGCACGCGGCAGGCGCGGCTACCTGTTCATCATCGGTGACGAGATGGCCTACCGGCAGGTCAAGCCCGCCGAGGTGCGCCGCTTCATCGGCGACACGATCACCGAGCCGATCAGCACCGAGGCGATCCTCGCCGAGCTGCGGCGCAGCTACGACGTGTACTTCATCATGCCGGCGCACGCCGGTCACACCGGCGACCCGGAGATCCTCGCCTACTGGCGGGGCCTGCTCGGCCAGCACGTCATCGAACTCGACGACCTCGGCGCGGTCTGCGAGACCATCGCGCTGACCGTCGGACTCGGCGAGGACGCCACCGACCTCGACTCGGGCCTGACCGACCTCGCCGAGGCCGGGTCGTCGGCAGGCGCGACCGTCGGCAAGGCCCTGGCCCCGCTCGGTAGCAGCCGCGGCGCGCTGGTGCGCTCGGCACTGCCGGCCGGGTTCGGCGGCGACCGGGCCACCCCGGTGACCCGGCTGTGACACTCCCCCGGCACGTCCTCGTCGTCGACCTCGGCTACGGCGACGCCGGCAAGGGCACCATCGTGGACTGGCTCTGCGCGACCCGCCCGGTCAACGCCGTGATCAGGTTCAACGGGGGCGCGCAGGCCGCCCACAACGTGGTGACGCCCGACGGGCGTCACCACACCTTCGCCCAGTTCGGCTCCGGCACCCTGCACGGGGTCCCCACCCACCTGTCGCGGTTCATGATGATCGACCCGCCGGCACTGGCCGCCGAAGCCGAACACCTGGCCGCGCTCGGCGTTCCGGCGCCGTTCGAGCTGCTCACCGTCGACCGGCAGGCGCTGCTGACCACGCCGTGGCACCGGGCCGCCAACCGGCGCCGGGAGGCCGCCCGTGGCGACGACCGGCACGGTTCCTGCGGTATGGGCGTCGGCGAGACCGCCGCCTTCGCCCTGGCGCACCCTGACCTGGCCGTACGGGCGGGCGACACCGAGTCCCCGGCGACGCTGGCACGCAAGCTGTGCGGTATCCGCGACGCGCTCACCGCCGAACTCGGGCCGCTCGACGCGCCACCGGTCGCCGACGTCGCCGACGCGTTCCGGTGGTTCGGCACGGCGGTCCGGCTCGTGTCCTCGGCCCGGCACGTGCTGGAGGGCCCCTGCGTGTTCGAGGGCGCCCAGGGCGTCCTGCTGGACGAGTGGCGCGGCTGGCACCCGTACACGACCTGGTCCACCACCACCTTCGACAACGCCGAGACCCTGTTGGCCGAGAACGGCGGCGACGACGCACTGCGCCTGGGGGTCGTGCGCACCTACACCACGCGCCACGGCGCGGGGCCGCTCGTCACCGAGGACCCGCAGCTCACAGCCGCCCTGCCGGAGCGCCACAACGCCCACGGGCCGTGGCAGGGCGCGTGGCGGGCCGGTCACTTCGACGCCGTCGCCCACCGCTACGCCGTCGAGGTCTGCGGCGGCGTCGACGCGCTCGCCGTCACGCATACGGACGCGGCCGACCGCCACGATCTCAAGATGTGCCTGGCCTACGAGCAGCTGGACAGGATCGTGCCCGGCGAGCGCGGCGACCTGGCATACCAGGAGAAACTCACTCAGATCCTGGCTGCGGCCACCCCGGTGTACACCGGATTCGGCTCCGTCGGCGAGGCTCTCGGTGCTCCCGTCATGGTCACCTCGCACGGACCGGCCTATCCGGACAAGACACAGCTGCTCGGGCCGTGGTGACGGTTGACAGCCGCGCCTCCGGTCCACTTGGCTGACAGGCCACGATGATCCACCACCGGGAGGACCCGCGCATGGGGTTGCAGGCGCCGCTATGGCGGGCCGTCACCGTCTTCCGGGGCGCCGCGCTCGTGTACGCCATCGTGCTCATGCTCGCCGGCTCCCGCGAACACACCCGGCCCTGGCTCGGCTGGACAGTGCTCGCCGCGATGGTGGCCTGGACCGCCGTCACCGTGCGCTACCACGACCCCGCGGGACGCCGCTGGACCTGGCTGACCGCCGACCTCGCCGTCACCCTGACCTGCCTGCTCGCCTCCATGCTGGTGGTCCCCGCCGAACGGCTCGCCGCGGGCGGGGCCACCCTGCCCATGGCCTGGGTCGCCGGGGTGGTGCTGGTCTGGGCACTGCGCGGGGGACGCCGCGCGGGCGGCATCGCCGCGCTGATCGTCGGCGCGGCCGACCTGTTCCTGCGCGGCGCGGTCACCTCCGCCACCGTCAACGGCACCGTCCTGCTGCTGCTCGCGGGCGGGGTCATGGGCTACGTGTCGCGGCTGACCGACGACGCGGAGACCCGGCTGCAGCGTGCCGTGGAGCTGGAGGCCGCCACCCGCGAGCGCGAGCGCCTGGCCCGGGGCATCCACGACTCGGTCCTGCAGGTGCTGGCGCTGGTGCAGCGCCGCGGCACCGAGCTGGGCGGTGAGGCCGCCGAACTGGGCAGGCTCGCCGGCGAGCAGGAGGCGGTGCTGCGCTCCCTGGTCGGCGTGCACGACACGGCCGCGGCCGCCGGCACCGCCGACCTGCGGCTACTGCTGGGACGGTACGGCTCGCCGCGGGTCACCGTGTCCTCGCCCGCGACACCGGTGCTGCTGCCCGCGGCGATGGCGGCGGAGGTGGCCGCGGCGGCGGGCAGCGCGCTGGACAATGTGGCCGTCCATGGCGGCCCGGCCGCGCGGGCGTGGGTGCTGGTGGAGCAGGAGCCCGACGCGGTGACCGTGTCGATCCGCGACGACGGGCCGGGTATCGCGCCCGGACGGCTGGCCGAGGCGGCGGCGTCCGGGCGGCTGGGGGTGGCGCAGTCGATCCAGGGCCGCATCCGCGACCTGGGCGGCACGGTCGCGATCACCGGCGGGCCGGGGCAGGGCACCGAGGTCGAGCTGCGGGTGCCGCTGCCACGGCTAGGCTGAGCGCCGTGGTGGACGTGATGGTGGTGGACGACCACCCGATGTGGCGCGAGGGCGTGGCCCGCGACCTGACCGACGCCGGATACCACGTGGTCGCGGCGGTGGGTGAGGGCTCGCAGGCGGTGCGCATCGCCCGGTCGGTGCGCCCCGATGTGGTCGTGCTCGACCTGCAGCTGCCGGACCTGTCCGGGGTCGAGGTCATCGGCGGGCTGGTCACGGCGCTACCGCAGGTGCGCGTGCTGGTGTTGTCGGCCAGCGGCGAGCAGCAGGACGTGCTGGACGCGATGAAGGCGGGTGCGGCCGGTTACCTGGTCAAGTCGGCGGCGCGGGAGGAGTTCCTGGACGCGGTGCGGCGCACCGCCGAGGGCGACGCGGTGTTCACGGCCGGGCTGGCGGGGCTGGTGCTGGGTGAGTACCGGCGGCTGGCCGCCGCACCGGGTGACGGGTCGGCCGCGCCGCGGCTGAGCGACCGGGAGACGGAGGTGCTGCGGCTGGTCGCCAAGGGGCTGACCTACCGGCAGATCGCCGAGCGGCTGACCCTGTCACACCGCACCGTGCAGAACCACGTGCAGAACACGCTCGGCAAGTTGCAGCTGCACAATCGGGTGGAACTGGTGCGTTACGCGATCGAGCAGGGCCTGGACGACTAGTAAGCACTCGGTCAGTCGGTGGTCGGCGTCGGCGCAGCTCGCACACGGTTCTCGCAGTGCCACGCCCTGATCTGCTCCGGGTCGATCCGCCACCGCCGTGCCGGTCAGGTAGCCCAACCCTCCGATCGCGTTGATCATGAACCTGCGTGCGTGACGCACGTAGGGACACGACGGACCGGCTCCGGGCCGCCTGGGGCGGCCCGGAGCCGGTCTGCGGCCGTCGCGTGCTACCAGCCGTTGCCGATGAGGACGAGCGAGGCGTAGCTGTAGTCGCGCCGGCTCTCCCCCGGGTGCAGGTAGAGGTCGCCGGTGGCGTCCTTGCGGGTGATCAGGTCCTGGTGCCCGTCGCGGTCCCAGTCGCCCACCCCGAAGGGCGTGTAGCCGCGGTACCCGCTGCGCATCAGCACCCGGGCGGCGCTGCTGTAGCCGCGCCGGCTCTCACCGGGATAGATGTACACGTGGCCGCTGTCGTTGTCGCGCGCCAGGATGTCCTGGTGGCCGTCGCGGTCCCAGTCGGCCAGGTCGAACGAGGTGTAGCTGTTCCAGCCGTTGCCGATGCGCACCGGCGTCGCGGCGCTGTAGCCGCGCCGGCTCTCGCCCGGGTACAGCCACAGGTCTCCGGTGGTGTCGTTGCGCGCGACCAGGTCCTGGTGCCCGTCGCGGTCCCAGTCGGTCGCGCCGAACGCCGTGAAGCCCTGGTAGCCGTTGCCGATGCGCACCGGCGTGGCGTAGCTGCCCCCGCGGCGGCTTTCGCCCGGGTGCAGCCACAGGTCACCGGTGGCGTCGTGACGGGCGATGAGATCCTGGTGGCCGTCGCGGTCCCAGTCGGCGCTGCCGAAGAAGCTGTAACCGTTGTAGCCGATGCCGATGCGTGTCGGCGTGGCGTAGCTGTACCCGCGGCGGCTCTCGCCGGGGTAGAGCCACAGGTCGCCGCTGGGGGTGTGGCGGGCGATGAGATCCTGGTGGCCGTCGCGGTCCCAGTCGGCCAGCCCGAACGGCGTGTACGGCACGGCCGTGAGCTGGCTGTTCAACCAGGTCCGGTTGGTGCCGGCCCCGATCTCGCTGTACGACGATTCGCCGCCGCACACCCCGCCTTTGAACACGCCGGCCTGCACCAGCGTGCTGTTGACGGTCACGAGCAGCGGGCCACCGCTGTCGCCCGGGCACGGCCCCCGGTCCACCATGATCCGCTTGATCCCGAGGTTGTCGAGCTTCGATGGGGTGATGAACACGCCGACATATTTGAGCTGGGTTGCGAGCTGGCCGTTCACGTCGCGTCCCCAGCCGGTGGCGATGCCCTGGTCGTACTGTGTGAACGGGCCGCCCTGGTAGCCGTCCCACAGGTAGGCGTAGGCCGGGTCGGCGAGGCGGACCGGGGTGATGTTGGTGATCGGTGTCGCGAGCTCCAGCAGGGCCACGTCGTTGTGCCCGCCGGTGTAGTCAGGGTGGCGCAGGATCCGGGTGATCCGCCGCAGCTGGCCGCCGTTACCGGAGTGGATGTTGCCGACCCGGACGGTCATGTCGCCGACCGAGGTCGGCACCGAGCAGTGCACCGCCGTGAGCACCCAGCTGGGGTGGATGAGCGAACCGGTGCACAGGCCACCGGCCGCGGTGTTCCGGATCTCGGCGACGTAGGCGAACTCGTTGGTGGTGACCAGATAGCCACCGTCGATTGCTGCCGCCGGGGTCGGCGCCAGCACCGGCAGGGCGAGCGCCGACAGCGCGGCGACGAGTGCCGCGACCAGTCGGGTGGCCGGCGGCCGGCGGCGGGTCGAGCTGCGGGTGGTGGGCGGGTGGATGTGATGCATCGGGTACCTCCCGGTTCGGCGGTCCGTCCGCCGTCACCCGATAAGGGAGGTGGCGTGGCCCTGAGATACCCGGTTCGTCGCCGCGGAATGTCGCCATTCAGACAGTGCGCTCCGCGACGCCGGGCATCCAGCCGTCATGATCGCTGTCCGCGCCCCAGGACGTGCCCCACCTGGTGCGGCAGGCAGCAGTGGCAGAGTCACGATGAGTACGTCACACATCCGGGTTTGAGTTCCTGAGCGGATACGCCGCGGCCGGCCGGCTGGCTGAATCGGGGCATGACTGGTTTCCCGAACGTGTACCTGACCGGGTTCGGCGCCTACCTGCCCGGCGAGCCGCTGGACGCCGAGCAGATCGCGCGGCGGCTGGGCGCGGGCTCGGCCGGTGCGGGCCTGCGAGCGCGCGTGCTGGCCGCGAACGGCATCCGCACCCGGCACTACGCGCTGGACGAGCACGGCTCGGTCACCATGCTCAACGAGGAACTCGCCGCGGCCGCAGTGCAGGGGGCGCTGAAGGATCGGGACCTGCCGCTGGACTCGGTGACGATGCTGGCCGCGGGCACCACGCAGGGCGACCTGCTGGTGCCGGGGTTCGGTTCGATGGTGCACGGAAGGCTGGGCGGCCCGCCGATGGAGGTGCTGTCGGCGGGCGGGGTGTGCGCGTCGAGCATGGCCGCGCTGGCCGCCGCGTCACGGGCGGTGCGGCTGGGTGAACACTCGGCCGCGGTCGTGGTCGGATCGGAGCTGGTCAGCCGGTCACTGCGGCAGAGCCGGTACGAAGGCGACCGCACCACGTTCGACGCGGAGTTCCTGCGCTGGACGCTGTCGGACGGAGCGGGCGCGGTGGTGCTGGAGCCGAGCCCGCGCCCGGACGGGCTGAGCCTGCGCCTGGACTGGACGCACCTGGTGTCGCACGCCGGGCAGCAGCCGGTGTGCATGTCGGCCGGAGGTGCGCCGGTCGCCGGGCAGACCTGGCTGGACGGCCCGGACGTGGCCGCCGCCGAACGCGCCGGGCTGGTGCGCCTGCGCCAGGACGTGAAGTCGCTGCCGGCGCTGTTCCGGCTGGGCCTGCGGGATTACATGGGGCTGGTGCGGGCGGGCCGGTTCAGCCCGAGCAGCATCGACCATGTGCTGTGCCACTACAGCGCCGAGCATTTCCGCGGCGAGATCTTCGGCCTGCTCCGCGAGGCCGACCTGATGATCGACGAGGATCGCTGGTACACGAACCTGCACGCGCGCGGCAATACGGGGGCCGCCAGCATCTTCGTGATGCTGGAGGAGGCGTGGCGGTCGGGCCGGTTCTCCCCCGGCGACCGGATCCTGCTGATCGTGCCCGAGTCGGGCCGCTATTCGCTCGCCTTCGCCCAGCTCACCTGCGTCACCGCTGATGACGCGGCCGCAGCGGGTATGCGGGCACCATCCGCGCCGGTCGCGGCCGGCCCAGCCTCACCGGCCCGGCCGGCGGCGGCCACGACCGGCACGGCAGCCGCCGCGCAGCGGACCGCGACGCCGTCGCCGCTGGTCGCCCGGGACGGCGACGGGGATCTGGTGCGGTGGACGGTGCTGGAGCTGGCGCGGGTGTGGGAGGACTTCGAGCGGCAGGTCCGGACCACGCCGCTGGTGAGCCGCATCGACACCGGCACGGCCACCCTCGACGACTACCGGAGGCTGCTGGTGCACCTGCGTCAGCAGGTCGTCGAGGGCGGGCGCTGGATCAGCCGGGCCGCGTCGAACTTCTCCGTGGACATGTTCGCGCTGCGCAGCGCCGCGATCAAGCACGCGGCCGAGGAGCACCGCGACTACCAGCTGCTCGAACGGGACTTCGTCGCGGTCGGCGGCAGCCTGGAGGAGATCCGGGGCGCGCGCAAGAACATCGGGTCGGAGGCGCTGTCGGCGTACGTGTTCCATCAGGCGAGCCAGCCGGATCCGGTGGACCTGCTGGGCGCGATGTTCGTCATCGAAGGGCTGGGCGCGGGCCTGGTGCTGGGCTGGGCGCGGGCGCTGCGCGAGCAGCTGGGCCTGCGCGAGGACCAGGTCACGTTCCTCGGCTACCACGGTGAGGCGGACGACGCGCACTTCGCCGAGCTGGCCCACCTGCTGCGCGAGGCCGTGCCGGACCGGGCGGCCGCGGCCCGGGTGGTGCGCACGGCCGAGGTCGTCGCGCGCCTGTACGCGATGCAGCTCGCCGAGGTGGACGCGTGAGAGGCCCCACTGTGTGGACCGCGGTCATGGCCGACCCGACCGTGCCGATCGCCCGGGAGGTGCTGGCGATGGTGGTCGCCGACCAGCGGCAGTGGACCCGCCGCTGGCTCTACCCGCCGCTGCGGATCGTGTCGCGGGTCGCGGTGTGGCTGATCCGGGTGGTGAAGACCCTGCTGCCGATCAGGCTGTCCGCGCACGCCGTGATGGACCGGCTGTGCGTGTGGTTCCTGCGCCGGTTCGTCTCGCCGCGCGCCGGTGAGCTGCTGATCCGGCACTTCCTCATCGAGACGGACCTGCTCGCGTTCATCGCGCGCAACAGCGGTGTGGCCGGGGTGCCCGAGCCGGTGCTGCGCCCGACGACCCTGGCCGGGCTCGGCGATCGGGCCGTGATCGAGCACGACGTCAACGTGTACGACGTGCTCATCGCCCTGGGCGCCGGGCGGCCGGGGCCGCGCGGGCCGCTGGACTTCTCGATGCTGGGCCTGCCCGCGATCGACGCCTCGCCGCAGGTGCGCCGCTGGTTGCGGCTGGACATCCAGACGGCGCTGTGCCTGATGAACATCCCGTTCGCGCTGTGCCTGACCACGGAGGAGTACCGGCGGGCGGTGCACTCGATGCGGCTGGACGAGTCGCTGATGACGGTGCTGGCGGAGCTGACCGGCGACGACACGTTCCTGCGCTGGCGGCCCGGCGGGGTGGTGGTGCGGGTGGACAGCGGCCTGGACGTGCCACGCGCGGTGTACGAGCACGCGGTCGTCCACGAGTACGCCCACGCCCGGCTGGTCGCGCTGGCGGCGGGAGGGGCTGGCCAGGCCAGTTCCCGCACGGCCTGACCGGCTCCGGGCAGCCCCTTGATCGTCGCCTGACCGCGCCTGATCGGCCGTCGCGGACGCCTGCCGCGGCGGGCGAGTGGGATTGCCGCCGCTACCGCCGCAAACGAGCCGGTCACGCCGAAATGAGCCGCGCCTGTGCGGCCGATCGATCACCTGACCGGCCGCACAGGCGCGAGTGCACGCTCAGGTGGCCGCCCTCGCCCTGAGGGCGGCCACCCGCGCCGTCACGGCCAGCCGTGCCGGTCTGCGACCCGCAGCACCGCGTCGCAGAACTCGCGCGGCGGCATATATCTATGCTCATCAATGTAATGTACGATGAGCGTCGGGGCGGCGTACCGGCGCGGCAGTCGCCCCCACACGCGAATCTCACCCGTGCCGAGCATGACCTGCTCGTCCGATCCGTCGACGGCGTCCACGTAGATCGGAGGCTTCCGCCGGCACAGCTCGCAGGCGTGGAAGCCGCGCATCACCTCGACCGGCTCGTCCGCGAGGCGCACGAGCGCGTCGCGGACCCGGACGGGGGTGTCGCCGGTGGCGAAGGGCACCTGACGGCCGAGCCATCCCACGTTGCGCAGCCCCAGCCTCCGCCACCAGTCCAACCACTCGGTCTGGTAGCGGTACGGGGTGAGATCAGCGTATTCGGTCATACGGCACCCCCCATCAGTCGATCACCTCTCGGCAGGCAGCCCAGTGGCACGTTCCCAGGTTTTCCTCCAGCAGCTCGCTGAGCTTCGTCGGCTTGCGCACGGTCTTGGAACCGCTGTAGACGATCAGCCCCTTCGGCGGGTGGAGGGTGTAGTTCTCGATGATCTCACCCGGCTCGTAGATGCGCACCACCTGCGTGTTCAGCCTGCCAACTTCGATCTTGCCAGCCGCCTTGTCCTTGATCGTGTCGCCGTGCTCGATATAGACAACGAGCCGGGTGCCCGGCGGAACCTTGATGTAGCCGTCCGCCTCCTCCCAGGTCCCGTGACCCGCGAACACGATGTGGCCGAGCGGGTGGCCACCGGGACGAACCTGCTTCGGCTGGTTGCCCGCCTTACCACGTTCGTTGGCGCTGACAGATGGGAACTTCAGCTTGGGCCCGCCGGCTCCGATGAGCAGTTCCGGACCGCCGTGCATGCCACCCTGCTCGGGCGTGATCTGCCCGCCGGCGACGTTCGTCCAGTTCCAGAACGTCCACCCGTTCGAGGTCTCCGGGATCGCCTCGAACTTCTGGTAGCCGCGGATCGTCGACAGGTAGAGCGCGATCCGTGCGACTTCAGGGTCGTAGATGTCGTACGGGGTGGGCACGTCCGCGATGAACTGGTCGAAGCCCATCGCCATGTCGATGAAGCTGGGCGCGCCGGGTGCCCGCAGGCCCAGCGTGACTTCGTAGTTGTTCAGGAAGAACCGGTTGCCTACCTGCACCGCGAGCGTGCCGTTGGGCATGACGCGGATGGTGGTCTTCACCGTCTGGTTCGCGCTCGCCACACTGGGTTTGGGCTCGCCGACAATCTTGAACCCGCCGCCCGCGGTCGGTACCGCGACCTGGTTGCAGGCGTCGTCGCCGCATGCCAGAGCGCCACTGGGGTCACTCTTGAACACGGGACTGTTCGAGGCGTATGAGTAGCCTTGCGCCTGCTGGGGGTCGTTGAAGTCGACGATTGGATCGACGCTGATAAACCTGCCGGTACTCGGGTCGTACTCGCGCACCCCCAGGTGGGTCAGCCCGGTGTTGTCCAGCGTGCCGCCGACGTAGCCCTTGTCGAGCGTGGCTGGCCAGCTGCCGCTGATGCTGCCCCGCTGATTGCCGTAGGGATCCTGACGCTTGACGGCCACCGCCTGAGTCCCCGCGGCATCGACGGTGATGTTGGAGGTGTTCTGCCGGTCGGCCACCAGCCACGTCAGCTTGTTGCTGCCCGCGCTGCTGCTGGACCGGGTCGCGATGTGGCGTCCCGCCCATGAGTAGTAGCGGGTGCATGACACGACCGCGGTGCCTGCGGCGTTGACGCGCAGCTCCTGGCCCGGCAGGTAGAGCGTCTTACCGGTCGGGTCCTTCCGGATGAGCCGGTTGCCGTCGGCGTCGTAGATGTAGCTCGTCGTGCCGGTCGAGTCCACCGTGCTGGCCAGCCGGCCCTCGGTGTTCCAGCTCAGCGTCTGCTTGGCGCTGCCGGGACTGCCGCAGTTGTTCAGCGTCGTGCCCGACGGGCGGCACAGCGTGTTGCCGAGAGCGTCGTAGGTGTAGTTGGCCGTGGTGACGTCGTTGCCGTCGGTCGTCCGGGTCAGCGTGTGCGGCTGGGCCGCGTCTGCTGCCGGATACACGTACTTCGTCGTCACATCGCCGGTGCTCTTGTGAGCGACTTGCTTGGTCCGGTTGCCCGCGACGTCGACGGTCCAGCTGAGCCAGTACTTCTCGACCCCGCCCACGCCGCTGAACGAGGTCGGCACCGCCCCGCAGGCACCAGACGCGAGCGTCCACGCCTCACGCAACCGGCGCAGGTAGTCATGCTGGAAGCACTGCGTCTCGATGCCAGCGGTCGAAGCCTTCTCCTCGACCTGCACGACGCCGCCTGCGGCGTCGTAACCGAAGTTCACGTCGGACACGCTCGTCGGAGCGGTGTCCCGCGTGGTCCAGACCCGGCTCAGCCTGCGTGTCGTCTCATCGTAGTAATGGCCGATCTGCAGCTGCGGGTTGGCGGTCTGGTCACGCAGCGTAATCACACCGATCTCGCCGTGCTCGGTGTAGCTGGTGTCGGTCGCCAGCCACGACGTCGCACCGGTCGAGAGCTTCTGCGGCTGACCGAACGCGTCGTACGTGGTGGTCTGGGTCTCCCAGTCCAGGCTGTAGGTCGCATTGCCGATGGCGGGGAACCGGCTGGTCGACGGCGAGCCGTCGGCCTTGAACCCGAAGTCGTACTGGTACTCGCCGGCCAGACCGGTCTCGGTCGCCGGGATGATGAACTTCTGCTGCGACGGCGTCCCGAACGAGGACAGAGCCGTCACCGCCGACGTGTACGCCGCACCCGACTCCCCACCCACATAGCGGGTGGAGGAGGTCTGCATGCCCTTGCCGTTGGTCAGGCCGTCGTACTCCCACTTCGACAACCGGTTCGCAGGAGTGACGGCGCCCTGGTAGACACCGGTCTTGCGGCCGAGCCGGTCGTAGGTGTAGCTCAGCGTGACCGCCGGCGTGCGGGCATCGGTCATGGAGGTGATCCGGCCCGCGTCGTCGTAGGTCGTGAACGAAGTTCCCTTGTCGGGATCGATCGACTTCGTCTGCCGACCCAGGATGTCGTACTCGTACTCCCACTTGGTTAGCGCGGCGTTCTGGACCTTGACGAGCTGACCCTTGCGGTCGAACGTGTAGTTCGTCGCGTCGTAGCCCGAAGCGGGCGTGGTGCCGTGGTGCTGTCGGAACTCGATCATCTTGCCGCTCGCGTCGACCACGGCCGCGGTCACCGTGCCACCGGCGGGAGGGATCACCTCGGTGCGGTCCGACGACGGGTAGCGGGTCGACGTCCGCGACTGCTCGGCCATCTTCGAGTAGCGGATCTCCTCGACGACGCGCCCGGTGGAGTCGAACTCGGTCTTGACCCACAGCGGGATGTTCTCGTAATCGGATTCCGGGTGCGGCGAGAACGTCGTCGACGGCGCCGACGCCACCGGGTACGGCCCGAACGAGCGCCACTTGCGGCCGGCCGTGTCGTAGAAGTTGTCCACGACCATCGCACCCGCGGCGCCGTTCTCCTTCACCGTCTGCATCTGGCGCTCACGCAGGAGGCCGTCGTAGAAGGTGAAGGTGCTCAACATGGTGCCGTTCGGGCTCAGCGTCATGGTCTCGATCACCGACGGGGCGGTGTTCGAGATGTTGTAGACGTACCACGAGGTGGGGGTGTTGGCGTAGAGCGCCTTCGACCGGCCCGGCTTCCACACCTTCGACACCCGCCCAAGCGGGTCGTACACGATGTCGGTGCGCCGGCCGTTCACGTCCGTGATCGACGTCGCCGCACCGAACGCGGGTTCCTGGGTGGAGACCGACGTCCAGCCGAGCGGGTTCGTGGTGGTCGTCTGCGTCACCGGACCATCCGCGGCGGGCAGGTAGGCGGTGCTCACGAGCTCGCCGTCGGCGTCCCAGGCATCGGTCTGCCGGCCGTAGTCGTCGTAGGCCGACCTCGACGTGGTCATCGGCACGAACGCGCCGTTCACCCAATCCTTGAGCGACTCGACTCGCGTCACCTCGCCCACGGTGGGGGTCTCGCCCCAGGTCTTGTCATCGTAGGAGGTCCGGACCTCGCCCAGGATCTCCTCCTTGGTGAAAGCCCGTCCCGCGGTCAGCGCGTCGGCGCACGTGAGCGCCCAGGTGCGGATCCGCTTCGGAAGCCCCATCAGGAACACACCCGGGTTGCGGGCGTACTCCGTGTGGGTGCAGCGCTCGTCGCCCGGCTTCGACACATCGCCGTAAGCGGTCACCTGGACCGGCATGCCCAGCGTGTCGAAGGTGTTGTTGCTGCGGATCACCCGGTCCGGCCGGCCCCCGTCGAGCTTCGCCCAGGTCCACGAGTCGGAGGTGTTGACGAACCGGGCGTGCAGGGTCTGGCCGTCGACGGTGCGGGAGGCGGTCGGCGGGTCCGAGCGCCACGGCTTGGTCACGCTGCCCGAAATCACGGTTCCGGCCGGCGAGTCGTAGGACAAGGTCTCCAGCGCCATGCCGGCGAACTCGTCGTAGTCGTAGATCGTCTCGCCCGGATAGGCGGCCGCGACCAAGCCCTTGCTATCGGTCAGCGTCGCCGTGTCGGTGCCGCCCGTCGGCGAGCTCTTGTCGCCGTGCATGCCGCGGAAGTATCGCGTGTCGCTTCGGGTCTGCTGTGCGCCATCGCCGACCAGCGTCCGGACCGTCTCGTAGCCGCGCCACTGGTTCCAGGTGCGGTACTTGTCCTTGGTGAAGGCGTCGTCCTCGGTGTAGCGCCAGGCCGCACCGCCGACATACTCGTACCGGGTGACCTTCGGCGGCGAGGCCGAGGCACCGGTCACCACGCTGTCGGTCTCGGTAACCTGCGACACCACGTACTTGTGGAACCAGTCGGTAATCTCCTGGCCCGGGGTGCCGCCGAGATCCTCCGGCGCCCACCGCACGGGATAGCAGCGCTTGGTGTTGGTGTGCGGCGTCGGCAGCGCACCTGCCGAGCATTCGGCGGGAGCATACGTAACGCCGACGACGCCACCGGTCTCCGACGTGATGGCCGCCATCCGGGGCCAGTTCATCGGCCGCAGGCCGTTCTTGAGCGCCGTGTCAACGCGGTTGGCCAGCATCACCGGATCGAGCTTCAGGTCCGGCATCGTGGCCGTGCCACCGACCAGCCCCGCGTGCGAGATCCCGGCCAGCCACATGCCTGCCCGGGTACCGTCACCTGGATCGGGGTAGGAATGCGTCAGCGTCCAGCGCTCAACGTCCCTGAGCTGCGCCGACGTCGCATCCCACACCTTCGTGGTGACCTGGGACAGCCGCCGGGTGGACCAGAACGACGGCGAGTGGTTGTCGCACGGCGATGCCGTGCAGGACAGGTCCCACGGCGTGTCGGACCAGTTGTCCTCGTGCGTGGTGCAGTTGGTCAGACAGCGGTCGGCCGTGTTGAACTGCACCCGCACCGGCGTCGGCAGGCCCGCGTACACCGTGTCAGTCTTGACCGTGTTGACCAGCGTGCGCTGGTGGGTGCCGTAATCGATGTGGTCCAGGTACGCGGCGCGGGTGTAGGAGGCCAGATCACTGGTGGACATGTTGCGTCCGTACTTGTTGGTGTCCCTGCCCCACCACAACGACATGGTGTTGCCGTGTGGGTCCACCACGTAATCGAGGTTCCAGCGGTAACCCTGCATGCAGTCCGACGCCGCGTAGGTGGCCGCGTGGCAGGGGTCGTTGTCATGGTTGCCGTACACCGGCACCGTCTGCACCGAGTTCGTCTCGGCCTTACCCGAGGTCCAGCCCTGAAGACGGTTAAGTCCGAAGTAGTACTTGTTGCCGTCGGTCGTGGTCACGACCCAGTACTCACCGTCGTTGTCGCCGTTGACGGCACCGGTCTTGCGCTCGACCTTCGAGCCGTCCTCGCTGCGGCCGTGCCAGAGGCCGTCGGTGGAGTTGAAGAACAGCTCGGTGGAACGGCCGTTCAGGGACAATGTGGCGTTGTGACCCCGCCAGCACTGGTCACCGGTCTCCACCGTGTTGTTCGGCGAACCCGTCATGTCATCCGAGCAGGAGATGTAGCGCCGCTCGACGAACCCGGGCTCCCAGTCAAAGCCGTCACCCATCCATGATGGTTGATTGTTCGTGGCCGCGGTCCGGCCGTCGACCGCCTGCGACGCGTAGGAGAAACCGACCTTCGGCGTAGGACCGCCCAGACCAGGCGGCATCCGCAAGTCATAGTTCCAGGTGAAGCCACCGCTGCTGGTTCCCGCCGACCATGTCGACGAAGCGGTCAGCGACGTGGCGGAGAAGTCTCCGGAGCCCGCGGAGGACTGGTTGCCCGACGAAAGCGCGACGACGCTGCCCTCACTGCCAATCGGCACGAGTGCCGTGACCAGGTCGCCACTGCGCGACGTCGCCAGTGACTGTTCCTGGCAGGTCGGCGTGCTCACTGCGGCAAGCGCGCAATCAGGCACGACGGTCAGGCGCAGCCGATCCGACCAGTCCGCGCCATAGGCCGACTTGAAGGTGGAGATGTCCAGCGACATCTCCACCTTGCCGGGGGTGGCACGCTGTGCGGTCGAGAGCCGCACCAGCAGGTCCCGCCCAGCCGCTGTCGCCTGCGCCCTGCCAAGGATCTCGACGGTCACCCGCTCCGGCGATCCGGCCGCTGTCGCGGCCAGCCACACCGGTGAGCTGCCCGCTCGAACCCGCGACGCGGGCTGGAGGAGCGGGCCGTCGACGCGCGCCAGCAAACCGGTCAAGCGCGGTTGAACCCTCGGAAGTGCGACGACTTCCTTTCCTGCAGCCGGCCAGCGTGGAGCCGCCGCCTGATGCTGGCGGGTCGCCGTCTTGCGGGCACGCGCCGAAACCGCCGATCCTTCCTCCACCGCCACGTTGCGCATCGGCTCGACGCGCTGATCCACCGGCTTATCGGCCGCGGCAGCCTGCGGCATCCACATGCCTGAAATCGCCGTCGTTGCGGCTAGCAACATCACCAGCCGTTTTCGGGTTTGGCTACTCGCCACTGCCCCACTCCCCTTGGTCACCGTTATTGATGTTTCTTGCTGTTCCGGGCGTGCGTCATCGGACACCGCCGGAGGTCACACAGAGACGTCCCATCGATTGGGGCGATGAGCTGCCCTGGAGGTCGCGAAGGGCGCCGGCGCCGCCGGGCCGGTAGCCCGTGGGCGGTGCCCACGACCCAAGGGCATCCACGTACAACACGCAGCCGGCACAGGGACGCCGTCGAGATGAGCACAGACCTGGTGCTGCCATCTGTCGTCAGCCCCGTCTGCCGGTCCCCGCTGTTACCGAGTCGCCTCCCGGTCATGGCACTCGAACGCGGCGACAGCCGTGCTGGCGCACGAGAAGCCACGGATGATCCCCCGTATGGCCCACCCCTCTAAGATCATTCGGAGCGGGAGGCTAGTCCAGAAGGTCGACGTCCGCCGTCCCTGAAATGGCCTCACGACCGGCGGCGAGACCGAACCGATCCGAAGTTTCCGATCCCACGGAGCCATCAAGCAGGAGCAATCACCCCGGGTAACCGCATGAGAAAGCGCATAGCATGCCCGAACGCCGATGAAGTGAGGTGAACCACACTCCGGCATAGATCAGCGCAGCCGCCCGCTTCACTTCGCCGGCGTGCGCTGGTCGCCTGAACCGACTCGGTCGCCCGCTGCGACAGCCACCCGTCGGGAGGTCAGTTGCGCCAGCCTCTGGTCAGGCACACCGAGCGCTTGACATCAATCTGACGCGCATCGATAGTTGTAACGTTTCAGATTTCTGAAAGCGCTTTCCGCAGTCGTCGCATCCCTACTCCGACGGCATCGGTGGCCCCTTCGACGAGGAGATCACGCATGAGTCCTCGGACCCGAACCCGCCGCGTCCCGCGCGCGATCGCCGCCGCCTGCGCGGTGGCACTCATCCTCACCGGACCCGCCGCGTCAGCAGGCGAACGGGAGCACCCGCACAGCATCCCCGCCGTCCAGCTCGAACGCCTCGATCGCGGCCTGGTCGCCGCGGCCACCGCCGACGGGACGTTCCTGAGCTGGCGACTGCGCGGACACGAGGTCACCGGCCGCACCGGCACCGGCCTGGCCAGCCCGGCCTTCCACGTCTACCGCGACGGGCAGCGCATCGCGACGGTCACCGACAGCACCAACCACCTCGACCGGGACGGCACGCCCGGCTCGGCGTACCGCGTCGCCGCCGTCGTGGGCGACGCCGAGGTCGACCTCAGCGACGAGGTCACGCCCTGGTCCGGCAACCACCACGACGTGCCGCTGCGGAAACCGGCCGACGGCGTCACCCCGAGCGGCGAGGCGTACACCTACTCGGTCAACGACGTGAGCGTCGGCGACGTGGACGGCGACGGGCAGTACGAGTACGTCGTCAAGTGGGACCCGTCGAACTCCAAGGACGTCTCCCAGGTCGGCTACACCGGCCCCGTCTACATCGACACCTACCGGCTCGACGGCACCCTGCTGCACCGGATCGACCTCGGCGTCAACGTCCGCGCCGGCGCCCACTACGTGCAGTTCCTGGTCTACGACTTCGACGGCGACGGCCGGTCGGAGATGATGTTCAAGACCGCACCGGGCACGAAGATCATCCGTTACCGCCCGGACGGCGGCGTCGCCTCCGAGCGCTACATCACGATGCCCCGGCGGGACCGGGCGGCCGGGCACACCCACCAGGACGACTACCGGCTCAGCGCGGCCGGCTACTACGAGCACGTGGTCGACATGTTCCTCGGCTGGCACCAGCACCCCGAGGTGCTCGCGGGCCGGTGGCCGGCCACGCTGGAGGACGCGTTCGGCATCCCCCGCGCCTACCCCTATCCGCTGTCCGACGCGGACGCGCGGGCGCTGGCCGACCACTTCGTCGACGTGTACGCCCCCAGCCGCAGCACCCGCAACAACCTGCGCGCCTTCCAGGGCTTCATCGTCGACGGGCCGGAGTACCTGACCGTCTTCGAGGGCGCCACCGGCCGCGAGCTGGAGACGATCCCCTACAAGCCGGGCCGGACCGACGACGGGCTGCGCTGGGGCGACTACGCGATGGCGCGCATCGAGCCCGGCAACCGCGTCGACCGGTTCCTCGCCACGGTGGCGTACCTGGACGGCAGGCGCCCCTCCGCCGTGTTCGCCCGCGGCTACTACACCCGCACCACGCTGGTCGCCTACCACTGGAACGGCAAGCGGCTGACCGAGGACTGGTTCGTCGACAGCGGCTGGGTGCCGATGAGCAACCCGTTCAACGACTCCCCGCACGGCCGCGACGGCACCGATCCCGAGTACGCCACGCTGACCACGCAGGGCGCACACTCGCTCAGCGTCGCGGACGTGGACGCCGACGGCAGGCAGGAGATCCTCTACGGCGGGGCCACGCTCGACGACGACGGCAGCCTGCTCTACAGCTCGTTCGCGCCGCTGCCGCCGGGCAGCGCCGATCCGGGCGCGGTGGTGCGCGTGGGCCACGGCGACGCGCTGCACGTGACCGACATCGACCCGGACCGGCCCGGGCTCGAGATCTACATGGTGCACGAGGGCGGCACGTTCGCCCCGTACGGGCACGCGCTGCGCGACGCCCGTACCGGCGAAGTGATCTTCGGTGACTACACCGGCCGGGACACCGGACGGGGCATGGTCGGCGACGTCGCGCCCGAGGTGCGGGGCCTGGAGGTGTGGCCCGCCATGCCGCCCAATGCGGCCGACCTGGGCATCGGCCTCTTCTCAGCCGACGGCGACCTGCTGGCGCCCACCACGCCCGGCACGAACATGAGCGTCCGGTGGGCGGCCGACATGACCACCCAGATCGTGAACGGCACGGCGACCACCGTGCTGCAGACGCCGACGGTCGACGACTGGCGGCGCGGGCGGCTGCTCACCGCCGAGGGCACCCTGGCCAACAACGGTACGAAGGGCAACCCCGCGCTGGTCGCGGACGTCTTCGGGGACTGGCGGGAGGAGCTGCTGCTGCGTACGGCGGACAGCACGGCGCTGCGGATCCACCTGAGCACCGAGGTGACCGACCGCAAGATGTTCACGCTGATGCACGACCCGCAGTACCGGGCCGACATCGCCAGGCAGCAGACGTCCTACAACCAGCCGGCGTACCCGGGCTTCCACCTCGCCTCGGACGTCGACTGGGCGAAGGTGCCGGTGCCGGACCACTGGGCCCCGGGCAGTGTGGGCGTGCTGCGCGACGCGCTGGACGGGCACGCGCACAGCGGGGACATACACGCACGTGACGCGCTCCGGCTGACCGCGCTGCTGGTCCAGGCCGACGGGCACGTGCGGCGCGGCCACGCGGACGCGGCAGCCGGTGCGCTGCGGCGCTTCGTGCATCAGCTGGACGGGCCGGGCGTCTCAGCGGCCGCCCACGCGGCACTGGCCTACCAGGCCGGCTCGATCATCCGCATGCTGACCTGATCAACGGCGCCAAGATCGGTGTCTCGTGTCAGAAAGTGCGGCTGGACCGCAGGTTCTGACACGAGACGCCGATCATCGGTGGCGTGGAGGTCTGCGAGCCGCTAGCCGACACGCAGGGTGACGATGCTGCGCGCGGGGACGGTCAGGCGCAGCCGCGATCCCTCGATCTGGTAAGCCTCGAAGTCGGCGGGACGTACCGTGTCGGGCGCGTCGAAGGTGTTGTGGCTGGTGGCGCTCGCCGCGGACAGGATCTGGGCCCGGTGCACGGTGCCGACCCGCCCCGGAAGCTCGACGTCGGCCTTGAGGTCGGCCTCGAGGCCGGTGTTGGTCACCGTGATGGCGTACGCGTCGTCGCGCCACGACACCGTGTAGTCGCCGTGCGTCCCGATCCGGCCCGGCGTGTCGCCCGGGGAGGGGCGGGCGTCGACGAACCAGGCGTCGTGGTGGTCGGTGTAGAGGTCGAACGCCCAGTAGGTCGGTGTCCTGACCAGGCGCGGGCCGTCGGTGAGCAGCATCGCCTGCAGGACGTTCACCATCTGCGCGATGTTCGTCATCCGCACCCGGTCGGCGTGCCGGTGGAACATGTTGAAGTTCAGCGCGGCGACCACGGCGTCGCGGATGGTGTTCTGCTGTTCGAGGAAGCCGGGGTTGGTCCCCGGGGCCGGGTCGTACCAGGTCCCCCACTCGTCGACGATCAGCCCGACCCGCTTGTCCGGGTCGTGCCGGTCCATGATCGCCGAGTGGCGTTCGAGCAGGGTCGCCATCTTCCGGGTACGCCTGATCGTCTCGTACCACTCGTCGTCGCCGAAGTCCGTGGCTGAACCTTTGGCGTCCCAGTTGCCACTGGGGAGCGTGTAGTAGTGCAGGCTGAGCCCGTCCATGAACCGGGCGGCCGTGGACATCAGCACCTCGGTCCACTCGTAGTCGTCGTCGTTCGGGCCGCACGCGATCTTGTAGATCGGCAGCTCGCCGTACCGGCGGACGTAGGTCTGATACTGCCGGTAGTGGTTGGCGTAGTGCAGCGGCGTCATGTGCCCGCCGCAGCCCCAGCTCTCGTTGCCGACGCCGAAGAACGGCAGCCGCCACGGCTGCTCGCGCCCGTGCCGCTTGCGCAGGTCGGCCATCGGCGAGGTGCCGTCGAGCGTGATGTACTCGACCCAGTCCCGCATCTCGGCGACGGTGCCGCTGCCCACGTTGCCGGAGATGTACGCCTCCGCGTCGAGCTGGTGCAGCAGCTCGAAGTACTCGTGGGTGCCGAAGGCGTTGGTCTCCACGACCCCGCCCCAGTGCGTGTTGATCGAGGTGGCCCGCTCGGCCGCCGGCCCGATGCCGCGCTGCCAGTGATACTCGTCGGCGAAGCAGCCGCCCGGCCACCGGACCAGCGGCACCTTGATCGCGCGCAGCGCCGCCACCACGTCGGACCGGATGCCATGGCGGTTGGCGATCGGCGAGTCCTCGCCGACCCAGAGTCCCTCGTAGACGCACCGGCCCAGGTGTTCGGCGAACTGGCCGTAGATCCGCCGGTCGATGCGGTGCGTCCGGGCGCCCTCCGTAATGGTGATCATGGTGACTCCTCTGGCGGGGACAGTCGGACGAAGGCGAAGCCATCGGGCCGCAAGACGATCTCGCCGACATCGGTGTGGGCGAGCAGATCGGTGCCTCGGACGGTGATCGTAACGGGATCGGCGCCGTGGTTGATGAGCGTGACCTGCTCACCCCGCCGGGCCGCCTCGACGCACAACGGCAACGTCGGCCGGCCACTGCTCCGGGTTGTGGTCGGCGCCGGAGAGCACGCCGCCCAGCGCCCGGCGCCGGTCACGCTGCTCGCTCACGACATCCGGCCACGGGCGCGGCGCCGCACGGCGACGGCGGCGAACGCCAGCACACCCAGGGAAGGCACCAGCAGCAGCGGGGACTGCCAGGTCAGCACGGCGGTGAGCACCACCGCGACGAGAAGGTGCAGCGCCGCGCCCAGGTCGGCGTCGAGCTGGTCGCGCAGCCCGCGGACCGCGGCGAGCCAGCCGCCGTCGCGGGTCCACTCCCCCGCCGCCATCACCACCGCGGTCGCGACGATGCCCAGGACGAGCCAGCCGGCGGCCGCCAGCACGGTGCCGGCCGGGGTCGGGTCGGCGCTCGCCAGCCCGATCGCGAACATCGCCGCGGCGGCACCGGCCAGTGCCGCCAGCGCGACCGCCGCCCCGCCCGCCGCGGCCGCCCGCGCGTCACGCCAGAGCGCGGCAAGGGGCGATCCCTCGTCGTCGACGTACCGGCGCAGGTGCCCGATCCCGGCGGCCAGCGCGGCCGGCGCCGTCAGCACCGGCAGGGCGAGCAGCGCGACGGCGACGCCGGTCAGCAGCACCTCCCCGAGCAGCGCGAATCCACCGCCGTACGCCATCCGCGCCCTCATCCCTTCAGCCCCTGTGTAGCGACGCCCCGGATCAGCAGCCGCTGGAAGATCAGGAAGAAGAGCAGCACCGGGATCAGGGACAGCAGCGAGGCGGCGACGGTGGCGCCGTAGTCGGAGGTGCTCGTCGCGTCGTTGTACAGGCGCAGCGCGACCGGCAGGGTGTAGTTCTCCGGCGAGGTGAGGTAGATCAGCGGGCCGAGGAAGTCGTTCCAGGTCCAGATGAAGCTGAAGATCCCGCCGGTGACCAGGGCCGGACGCAGCAGCGGCAGGATGATCGACCGGAAGATGCGTGGATGCCCGGCGCCGTCTATGCGGGCCGCCTCGTCCAGCTCCCGCGGGATGCCTCGGATGAACTGCACCATGAGGAACACGAAGAACGCCTCCGTGCCGAGGTACTTGCCGATCAGCAGCGGGACGTAGGTGTCCAGCAGGTCGAGCCGGTTGAAGATGATGTACTGCGGGATGATGATCACGTGAAACGGCAGCAGCAGCGTGCCGATCATCGCCGCGAAGAACAGCCCTGAGCCCTTGAACGGGACCCGCGCGAAGGCGTACGCGGCCAGCGCGCTGGAGCCCAGCGTGCCGACGACCGCGAGCGACGCCACGAGCAGCGAGTTGATGGCGTAGCGCCACAACGGGATGCCCGCGATGCCTTCCCACACCCGGACGTAGTTGTCCAGGGTCGGCTCCCACGGCAGCAGCCCGCTGTTGCGGCCGAACTCGCTCGACGGCTTGAAGGTGGCCGACAGCAGCCAGACGAGCGGGTAGAGCACGACGGCGGCGAGCAGGAGCAGCGCCAGGTACCACACGATGGTGCTCGCCAGGCCGCGCCGCCGGGTGTGCTCGATCGTGGTCACCGTTGGTCTCCCGCGTAGTACACCCACGAGCGGGCGCTCCGGAACATGATCGCTGCGATGATCGCGACGGCGACGAGGACGATCCAGGCGATCGCCGCCGCGTAGCCCATCTGCATGTCGGCGAAGCCGCGCTTGTACATGTAGAGCGTGATGAAGTTGAGCTGCCCGCCGGGGGCGCCCGAGCCGTTGGAGATGATGAACGCCGACCCGAACACCTGGAAGGCGTGGATGGTCTCCAGCAGCAGGTTGAAGAAGATGACCGGCGACAGCATCGGCACGGTCACCTTCCAGAACCTGTGCACCGGCCCGGCGCCGTCCACCTGCGCCGCCTCGTAGAGCTCGGTGGGGACCTGCTTGAGGCCCGCCAGGAAGATGACCATCGGGGCCCCGAACTGCCATACCACCAGAATGATCATCATGGGTATGGCCAGGTCGACGTCCCCGACCCAGCCACCCAGGTCGAACCCCAGCGACTTCAGCGAGGTGTCCACCGGACCGTCACCGGCGAACATCGCCCGCCACACGATCGCCACCGAGACGCTGGCCCCGATGAGGCTCGGCGTGTAGAACGCCGACCGGAAGAACCCCGAACCGCGCGTGATCGAGTTGAGCAGCAGCGCGACCGCCAGCGCCGCGGCGAGCTTGACCGGCGTGCCGATGAGCACGTATTCCAGGGTCACCTTCGCCGAGCGCAGGAAGATCGGATCGTCGGTGAACATCCGCGTGAAGTTCGCGAACCCGACCCATTCCGGCGGGGTGAAGATGTCGTAGCGGGTGAACGCCAGATACAGCGAGACGGCCATCGGGCCGACAGTGAGGCCGAAGAACCCCACCAGCCACGGGGCCAGGAAGCCGTACCCGGCCATGGTCTCCCGCCGTCCGGCCGCACGGCGGTCTGCCGTGCGGCCGGGGCCGCGCGCCACCGGCGTCCCCACAGGAGTTGCCACTTGATCTCCACTCGGTCAGGTCCGGCGGCGTGCGCGTGCCTACTTCTTGAGGATCGTGTCCATCTCGCTGAAGAACTGGTCCACCGCCTGCTCGACGGTCACCGTGCCCAGGCCCAGCTCCTCGCCCAACTGCCGGAACTTCTCCTCGATCGAGCCGTAGCCGACGACGGGAACGGGCGGCGCCTGGCCCAGCCGGTCCTTGATCGAGGTCTCGTAGTCGAGGATCTTCTGCGACAGCGGGTCGAGCTTCACCCCGGCCAGGTGCGTCGCGGACGCCGGCAGGCCCCTGTTGGTGCCGAACACGGCACCCGCCTCCTGGCTGTTGACCAGGAAGTCCACCAGCAGCGCGGACGCCTCCGGGTGGTCGGTGTTGGCCGCGATGGCGTGCAGCATCGACGGTTTGAGGTACAGGTCCTTCGCGCCGGCCTTCGTCACCGGCGGGGCGGTCAGCGCCAGGCCGCTCGCATCGACACCCAGGTCACCGGCATAGCCTGCGCCGAAGTTGTCCCAGGTCAGCTCGCTGGTCGTCAGGCCCGCACCGAAGCCGGACTTGGGCGCGACCTCCAGCAGCCGCTTGGTCGGGATCGTCGCGCCGGTGGCCCGCAGCTGCGCGCCCCGGTTCCAGAACGCGGCGAGGTCCTCCTTGGTGAACTGCGGCGCGCCCGCGTCGTCGAACAGGCCCTTGCCGTCGGCCCGCAGGGTGATCTCGAAGTTCTGGATGCGGCCGGTCGGGTCGGTGCCGCCCCAGACCTTGCCACCGCCGCCCTTGGCCACCGAGCCCATCCACGCCGTGTACTCGTCCCACGACGTGCCGCCCGCGTACGCGGCCACGCCCGACTTGCCGACCAGGGCGGTGTTGGTGAACATCGCCCAGGCGTTGGTGCCGATCGGCAGCGCCGTCGTCACGCCGTTCACGACGCCGATGCCCAGCGTGGACTCGGTGAACCCGTCGGTCTTGAGCTGCTCGCCGAAGTAGGGCTTGAGATCGAGCAGCAGCTTGTTCTGCGAGTACTGGCGCAGGTAGGCGTAGTCGAACTGCATCACGTCCGGCAGGTCCCGGCCCGCCGCCTCGATCTGGCGCTTCTCCCAGAACTCCGGGAAGGGCAGGAACGTCGAGTTGACGGTGATGTTCGGGTACTTCTCGTTGAACTTCGCGATCGCGTTCTTGTAGAAGCCCGCGCGCGTGTCGTTGCCCCAGAACGCCAGGTCGAGGGTGACCGGTGCGTTCGGATCGAAGTCGGCGCGGGGCCCCTCGGGGTCCCCGCCGCAGCCGGTGAGCAGGAGCGCCGCGCACGCGACGGCAGCCATCGCGGTCTTGAATCGTTTCATTAAGAGTGTCCCCTCTGGACGCGCGGCCACCGAGGCAGCCGCCGAGCCGAACCGCTGGCACTCCGCTCGGAAAGCGCTTGCTGGCCCACACTAATGAACACCTATGTGTTACGCAAGGGTCTCCATTCACGATATGAATCGTTTCAGGCTTTGCCGTAGCTCCAGCTAGGACGCGTGGGTCCGTCAGCTCTTGTAACGATCCCCCGCTTTCGTGGGGGTCCCGGCCCCCAGCGGATGGAGCATCATGAGACGACTACGGCTGCTACTGGTTTCGGTCATGCTCGCCGCGCTGACCGTCACCGGACCACCGGCACCCGCGGCCGCGGCAGGTCCCGGGCAGTACAGCGCACCGAGCTGGTACCCGCTGCGCGGAACCACGGTGGTCGGCTGCTCCTGGAGCAACGGATGCAGCAGCGGCTACCACGGCTACGCGGCGCTCGACCTGGCCCGCAACCCGTCCGGCTCGGTGGCCGGCGATCAGATCTACGCGGCGGGCGCGGGCCTGGCCACCGTCTACTCCAACGGGTCGAGCTGCGGCGGCTCCGGCACCGTGGCCAAGGCCGTGCAGGTCGACCACGGCAACAACGTCAAGAGCTTCTACTACCACCTGGGCGGCTTCGCCATCTCCGGGCCGACCTGGGTGGACGAGAACACCGTCCTCGGCTACGTCGGCAACACCGGCTGGGTCGAGCCGTGCTCCTTCAACCACCTGCACTTCGAGGTACGCCACAACGGCACCCGGGTCAGTCCTGGGCAGCTGAAGGCGTGCCACGGCAACCAGATGGTCACCTACCCGGCCGCCTTCGCCGGCAGCCCCGCAGACTGGAACAACGTCCCCCGGTGGAGCTCGATCCGCAACGACGGCACCGGATGCGCCGCCGGGCCGCCGCCCCCGGGGCCGGTCTCCGCAGGCATCGACGCGCTCGTCCACGGCAACCGGGTCAACCTGCGCTGGGGCTCGGCCTCCGGCGCGACGGAGTACCGCGTCTACCGCGACGGCGTCCAGGTGTCGGCGACTGGCAACACGAGCTTCCTCGACATCCAGGTCTCGGCAGGGCAGGCCTACACCTACACCGTCGTGGCGCGCAACGGATCCGGGGCGTCACAGCCGGTCACCCGCTACGTGCAGACGACGGCCGAGGCGGCCGACCGGGCGTTCCTGTCGACGAAGGACGGGCCTGCCATGTGCGGGCGGGCCGGTGACGAGACTACGAAACTGCTCGTCTGCAACGTGCGCAAGGCCACGGGCTGGACCACTCGCCGGCCACCGACTGGGGCTACGCGACCGACCGGTCCTGGCTGGTCAACGCCGACGGCACGGTCTCCTACTGCCGCCGGGTCAACAACGGCAACCAGGCGACGTGCGACCGTTTCGACGGCACCACCTGGACCTCCTCTACTTCACCGCAGACCGACCTCGGCTACCACGAGAACCGGGCATACCTGAGCACCAAGGACGGGCCCGCGATCTGCGGACGCGCCGGTGACCAGACGGCCCAGACGCTCGTCTGCACCGTGTGGAAGGCGTCCGGATGGGTGACGGCCACTTCGGCGGCCGGGGACTGGGGGTACGCCGCGGACCGGGCGTGGCTGACCAACGCCGACGGCACCGTCTCCTACTGCCGCCGCGTCAACAACGGCGACCAGGCCAGGTGCGACCGCTTCGACGGCACCGGCTGGACCTCGTCCACGTCGCCGCAGACCGACCTCGGCTACCCGGACAACCGGGCCTACCTGAGCACCAAGGACGGCCCGGCGGTGTGCGGCAGGGCCGGCGATCAGGCGGCGCAGTTCCTGACGTGCACCATCTGGAAGAGCACCGGATGGGTGACGGCGTCATCGCCGCCCGACGACTGGGGGTACGCCGCGGACCGGGCGTGGCTGACCAACGCCGACGGCACCGTGTCCTACTGCCGCCGCGTCGGTCAGGGCCACCAGGGCCTGTGCGACCGGTTCGACGGCACGAGGTGGGACTCCCCGCTGTCGGGCAACATCGACCTCGGCTACGCCGAGAACCGCGCCTACCTGAGCACCAAGGACGGACCCGCGATCTGCGGCCGGGCAGGCGACCAGAACTGGCAGACCCTCGTCTGCAACATCCGTACCGCCGGCGGCTGGATCTCGTCGACCTCGCCGCGCACGGACTGGGGCTACAGCACCGACCGGGCCTGGCTCGCCAACGCCGACGGCACCGTCTCCTACTGCCGCCGGGTCAACAACGGCAACCAGGCGACGTGTGATCGCTTCGACGGCGCCACTTGGACCTCGTCCACCTCGCCGCAGACCGACCTCGGCTACCCCGAGAACCGGGCGTACCTGAGCACCAAGGACGGACCCGCCATCTGCGCCCGCGCCGGTGACCAGAACTGGCAGACGCTCGTCTGCAACATCCGCACCGCCGGCGGCTGGATCTCGTCATCCTCGCCGCGTACCGACTGGGGTTACAGCACCGACCGAGTATGGCTCGCCAACGCCGACGGCACCGTCTCCTACTGCCGCCGCGTCGGCCTCGGCGACCAGGTCCTCTGCGACCGCTTCGACGGCACCGCCTGGACCTCGTCCACGTCGCCACGCACCGACCTCGGTTACGCCGAGAACCGGGCATACCTCAGCACCAAGGACGGCCCGGCGGTCTGTGGACGGGCAGGTGACCAGACGGCACAGTTCCTGGTGTGCAACGTGAAGAAGGCGACGGGCTGGACCACCGCCGCCTCCGCGCCCAGCGACTGGGGGTACAGCACCGATCGGGTCTGGCTCACCAACGCCGACGGCACCGTCTCCTACTGCCGCCGCGTCGGCGCCGGGGACCAGGTCCTCTGCGACCGGTTCGACGGCACCGGCTGGACCTCGACCATGTCGCCGCGGTTCGATCTAGGGTACGCCGAGAACCGCGCCTACCTGCCCACCAAGGACGGCCCGGCGGTCTGCGGCCGGGCCGGTGACCAGGCGTCGCAGTTCCTGGTGTGCAACGTCGGCAAAGCCGGCGGATGGGTGTCGGTGAACTCCCCACCCGACGACTGGGGCATCAGCACCGACCGGGCCTGGCTGGTCAACGCGGACGGCACGACCTCCTACTGCCGCCGGGTGGGCCAGGGCAGCCAGGCGCTCTGCGACCGGTTCGACGGCGTGAAGTGGGACTCGCCCGTCTCCGCCAGCCGTGACTACGGGTATCCCGACACGTTCTGGTGACCGGCGCCCGGTCCCGGGAGCCGGTCATCCGGCCTGCTCCCGGGACCGGGCGTGCTGCGATCAGCTCGGGCGCAGGGCGGCGAAGACCTCGGGCCAGTTCGCCGGCAGATTGTCGAAGACGAAGCGCTGGTATGCCGTCATGAAGTGCGTGCCTGCTCGGCTGACCTCGGCATCGGGCGAGCTGGTGGCCGCGATGCACTGATCGAGACAGTCCCATTCGTCGCGCTCCGGCTCGGGCACGCCGATCGTGACGAGCGCGGCCTGGACGGATTCGTCGGCGAAGAACTCGTCGTCCCACGCAGTGGCCGCACCCATCAGATACATGAGCTGCGTGCTGGGCGTCAGCCGCTGCGCCGCGAGCGTCTCGCTGTCGTAGGTCCGGTCCTCGTCCTCGCCCACGATGCCGGACAGCTCGACCGACGAGTCGACCAGTTCGCGCCAGTACGCGACATCGTGTGCGCCGTCCGTCTGCAGCATGTGCTCGCTCGCGAACCGCGCCATACGCGCCGGATCGTCGATCAGCGGCGAGACCGCAGTGTCCATGCTGAAGTCGAAGCCGAAGAACCACCTGCGCCCGTCGACCACCATGGACTCGATGCCCCCGACGCGACCCTCGCGGTCCACGATCGGCGTGTCGTCTTCCATAGAGCGCGAGTCTAGGCGCCCGTCGAGGAACCCGGCCGGCGGGCACCGTCAACGCTCAAGGCGCGCATGCCCGGTGGATCATCACGGCGCCGGCAGCACCGCCACCGTCACGGCATGTTCCACCCCAGCACGACCGGCAGCCCGTGCTCATGGCCCAGCACGTTGATCGTCCCCGGATGCGGATGCCCGAACTGCCGTGCCGCCGGTGCGCCGAGCCCGAGCCAGCGCGCGGTGAGGATGCGGGTCAGGTGGCCGTGGGCGACCGCGGCCACGTCACCTCCGCGCACGAGCGGCCGCACCCGGCCGAGGAAGGCGTCGACCCGCGCGGTGACGTGCCCGAGGTCCTCTCCTGCGTCGACGCCGTCACGCCACAGATTCCAGCCGGGCCTGAGCTCCTGGATCTCTTCAGCGGTCAGCCCCTCGTAGCGGCCGTAGTCCCATTCGATCAGGCCGTTGTCGGGCTCCGCCGCGCTCAGCCCCGCCAGCTCGGCGGTCCGCACGGCGCGAGCCAACGGGCTGCTGAAGACGGCGGCGAACTCCCGTCCGGCCAGCCGGGGTGCGAGTGCCCGCGCCGCGTCCTCTCCCGCCTCGGTCAGCGGCAGATCGGTGCGGCCAGCGTGCCGGCCGGTCCGGCTCCACGCCGTCTCGCCGTGCCTGATCAGTAGCAATTCGCCCATGGCCGAGGAATATCCCATACCGAACACGGCCCGCCGTCCCGACCGTCCAGCAAGGCGACGAACGCCGTTGACGCATCGGCCGACGCCGATTTACGATGTGGCCCTTCGGCGAACAGCACGCGTTTTCCCTGCCCGCTTGTCCCCTGCCCGGGAGCGCCCGCATGAGCCGCCGCCGAAGCATCCTGCCCACCCTCGTCACCCTCGCCGCCCTGGTGCTGTCCGCATCGGTCGCCGCGCCCGCCTCCGCCGCACCCCGGTTCCGGGTGCTGGTCTTCTCCAAGGTCACGAACTTCTACCACGACTCGATCCCCGCCGGGGTGGCCGCCGTGCAGCAGCTCGGCGCCGCGCACAACTTCGAGGTCGAGGCCACCACCGACGCCGCCGCGTTCACCGACACCAACCTGGCCCGGTTCGACGTCCTGGTCTTCAACAACACGAACTCCACACCCGCCTCGGGCGCCCTGCTCAACGCCTCGCAGCGGCTCGCCCTGCAGAACTTCATCCGAGGCGGCGGAGGCTGGGCCGGGCTGCACGCCGCCTCGGCCAGTGAACGCGACTGGACCTGGTACGACGGGCTGGTCGGCACGATCTTCGACTACCACCCGGACTTCACCGCGACCGGCGGGGTGTTCCCGGGGCGGATCAAGGTGCTCGACCGCGCCCACCCGTCCACCCGCAACCTGCCTGAACTGTGGGAACACAGCGAGGAGTGGTACAACTGGAAGACCAACCCGACCGGCCGGGTGCACACCCTCGCGCAGATCAAGGTCCGCGACGGCATCTCCGGCCTGGACGAGGGCGTCGACCACGCCTACTCGTGGTGCCAGAACTACGACGGCGGCCGGTCCTGGTTCACCGCCGGCGGTCACAGCAGCTCGGCGTTCGGCAACGCGCTGTTCCTGGACCACCTGCGCTGGGGCATCGAGTGGGCGGCGGGCGCGGTCGCCGGTGACTGCAGCGCCACCCAGAACGGGCAGTTCCAGCGCGTCCCGCTGGTCAGCGAGGACCTGGCCGACCCGTTCGAGCTGGCCGTGGCGCCCGACCGGCGCGTGTTCTACATCCAGCGCACCGGTGCCGTGAAGGTCATCGACCAGGCCACGCTGGCGGTCACCACGCTGATCGACTTCGCGTACACGCCCACCCAGACCAGCCAGTCCGACGGGCTGCTCGGGCTGACCCTGGACAACAACTTCGCCACCAACAACTGGCTCTACCTGCTGTGGTCGGACAAGACCCTGAACCAGCTGAACCTGTCCCGGTTCACCGTCAGCGGCAACGCGATCGCGCTCAGCTCGGAGAAGCGCCTGCTGACCATCCCGACGCTGCGCGGGGAGGCCCGCGCCAACTCGCACATGGGCGGCTCCATCGCCATGGGCAGGGACGGCAACCTCTACGCCGCGATCGGCGACAACACCGACCCGTTCGAGTCCGGCGGCTACACCCCGATCGACGAGCGGGCCGGGCGGCGCGCGTTCGACGCCCAGGGCACCTCCGGCAACACCAACGACCTGCGCGGCAAGATCCTGCGCATCCGCCCGCAGGCCGACGGCACCTACACCGTCCCGGCGGGCAACCTGTTCGCGCCGGGCACGGCCAAGACCAGGCCCGAGGTGTACGCGATGGGCTTCCGCAACCCGTTCCGGATCACCGTCGACCCGCTGTCCAACGCCGTGCTGGTCGCCGACTACGGCCCCGACGCGACGGCGGCCAACGCCAACCGGGGTCCGGAGGGCACGGTCGAGTTCAACCGGCTCACCAGCGCCGGCAACTACGGCTGGCCGTACTGCATCGGCAACAACATCCCCTTCAACGACTACGACTTCGCCACCAGCACCTCGGGGCCGAAGTTCAACTGCGCCGCCCCGGTCAACAACTCCCCCAACAACACCGGCCTGACCAACCTGCCCGCCGCCCGCAGCGCGCTGGTCTGGTACGCCTACTCCGCCTCGGCCCAGTTCCCCGAGGTCGGCACCGGGGGCGGCGGCCCCATGGGCGGCCCGGTCTACGACTACGACCCCGCCAACCCGCGCATCTCGAAGTTCCCCGAGTACTTCGAGGGCAAGTGGATCGTCTACGAGCTGACCCGAGGGTGGTGGAAGACGCTGTCCATCCACCAGACCGGGCAGACGTTCAGCGACCCGCGCTTCGGCCCGACCACGCCGGGCGCGCTGCAGTCGATCAACGGCATCTTCGCGGGCATGACCTGGATCCAGCCGTTCGAGGCCGAGTTCGGGCCCGACGGGTCGCTGTACGTCATCGACTTCGGGGCCGGGTCCGGCAGCGGGCGCGGCGGCTCCAACGAGGGCGCGGGCATCTACCGCATCGACTACGTGGCCAACGGCGTGCCGCCGACCGCGAAGATCACCGCGAGCCGCGACAACGGCCCCGCACCGCTGGCCGTGACCTTCTCCAGCGCCGGCTCGGTCGGGGCGAGCAGCTACGCGTGGGACTTCGACGGCAACGGCACCGTCGACTCCACCGCCGCCAACCCGTCGTACACGTACACCACCAAGGGCCGGTTCAGCGCCAGGCTGACCGTCACCGGGGCGGCCGGGCTGACCGCGGTCGCCAGCACCGAGATCACCGTCGGCAACACCCGCCCGACGGTCACCATCAACGTGCCGCAGGGCGGGTTCTTCGAGTTCGGCGACCGCATCCCGTACACGGTCACCGTCACCGACCCCGAGGACACGACCATCGACTGCAACCGGGTCGTGGTGCAGACGCTGCTCGGGCACGACTCGCACGCCCACCCGCTGGACAACTACGTCGGCTGCTCCGGCACGCTGGTCACCGAGTCCGGCGGCGGAGACGGGCACGGCCCCGGCACCAACCTGTTCACCCTGATCAGCGCGCAGTACACCGACGCGGGCGCGACCGGCGCCCCGGCGCTGGTCGGCTCGCTGCAGGTCGAGCTGCAGACCCGCAGCATGGAGGCCGAGCACTTCGACGCCTCGTCCGGGGTGACCGTGTTCGACCGGGCGACCGCACAGGCGGGCAGGCGGCTCGGCGACCTCGACAACGGGGACTGGATCAACATCGGGCCGGTCAACCTGCAGAACATCAGCGGCGTCGTGGTCGGCGCCAGCTCCGGTGGCACCGGCGGCACCATCGAGTTCCGCAACGGCTCCCCCACCGGCCCCCTGCTGGGCACGGCGACCATCCCGGTCACCGGCAGCTACGACTCCGTGGTGTCGCCGACCGTCGCGCTGACCAACCCGGGCGGCACCTTCACCCTGTATCTGAAGTTCGTGAAGTCCGGGCAGACCGGCGACCCCGACATCATGGCCCTGGACTGGCTGCGCTTCAACGGCCGCGGCGTCAAGTCCGAGTCCGGCGCGACGCTGACGACCAGCGCCACGCCGACCACCGGCACCGGCCCGCTGACCGTCAACTTCACCAGCACGTCCACCGCCCCGCCGGGGCGCACCATCGTGGACCGCGAATGGCGTTTCGGCGACAACACCGCCACCGTCCACGCCGCCACGGCCAGCCACGTGTACACCCGCAAGGGCGTCTACACCGCGTGGCTGACCCTGACCGACAGCGCCGGGGCCACCCAGTCCAGCAGCGTCATCATCACCGTCAACTAGCCCGCCCGTCACGTGACGGCTGATCCGATGTGGTGAGTAACGACTTGTCCGGCGCACCGCGTACACATAGCGTCGGCGAGCAGCCGTCACCACGAGGAGCCACGTGACCCACCCACCGCTCGCCCCAGCCGCCCCAGCCGTACCCGCTGACCCCTCGCCCGCCCCGGGCGCCCACGAGGAGCAGCGGGTCGCCTGGGCGGAGCTGTTCTTCGACCTGATCTGGGTCTTCGCGATCACGCAGATCACCACGACCCTGGCCGGGGCGCACAGCGCGGGCGAGGCCGCCCGCACCGTGCTGCTGTTCCTGCCGCTGTGGTGGGGCTGGGTCGGCACGACCCTGGTGGCGAACCTGGCCGGCAGCCGGGTCGACCGGGCGTCCGGCCGGATGGTGCTGTTCGGCGCCGCCGGCTGCGGCCTGCTCGTGTCGGTGGCGATCGGGCAGGCGTACGGCGACCGCGCGGTCCTGTTCGCCGTCGCCTACACCGTGCTGCGGCTGGTGCTCTGGGCGGTGCGCGGCGCGCTGCCCGGCGTGTCCCGGCGGCTCGCGCTGGAGCCGTTCGCGGTCGCGCTGTTCGTCGGCGCCCCGCTGTACCTGGCCGGTGCCGTGCTCGGCGGCACGTGGCAGACCGCGCTGTGGGTGACCGCCGCGCTCATCGAGCTCAGCAGCCCGCGGCTGCTACGGCGGCGGCTGGCCGAGCTGCGGTTCGAGACCGCGCACCTGCCCGAGCGGTTCGGCCTGGTGCTGATCATCGCGCTGGGCGAGACCGTGGTGGCCACCGGCAACCAGGCGGCCGCGGGCCTGCTGGGGATGCCGGAGCTGGTCGCCCTGGCGCTCGCGTTCACGCTCATCGTGCTGCTGTGGTGGACCTACTTCCACTTCGGCGCGCCCGCGGTGCGGCACAGCCTGGAGCACACGCCCGCGCAGGCGCGCATCGTCACCGACGTGTTCAGCTACGCCCATCTCGGCTACGTGGTGGCGATCGTGCTCGTCGCGGTCGGGCTGAAGAAGCTGCTGGGCCACCCCTTCGACACCCCGCACAGCCTGCCCGAGCTGCTGCTGGCACCCGGCGTCGCGCTGTACCTGTGGGGCTTCTGCTACGCCCGCTGGCGTATGTTCGGCGCGGCGACCGTGCAGCGGGTGACCGCCGCGGCAGCCTGCTGCGCCGTGGCCGCCGCCGCTGCCCTGCTCCCGATCGCGGTCACGGCCGCGCTGCTGGTCGCCGTGCTGCTCGCGCTCAACGGGTTCGAGATCTGGATCGTGCGTACCGGCCGGCCCCTGCCGCTGCTGCGGCTGCCCCGGGGGCGCGCCGGCGGCGAAGCCTGAGACAGACGGCAGGATCTGCGCCTGTGGTGCTCGCGGCGAGCCGTTAACGTCGGGCCATGACCTACCACGACCGTACAGCCGAGGTCTGCGGCATCGTCGCCGAGCGGCTGCCCGGCTACCGGGTCGGCACTGTGGCGCTGCTCGGCGAGGGCGCGGACAACGTCGCGTACGAGGTCAACGGCGAGCTGATCGTAAGGTTCGCCAAGGAGCCGGAGCCCGGTGCCCGGATCAAGAGGGTGAACGACGAAGCCGGGCTGCTCGCCGTCGTCGCGGGCGTCTCCCCCGTGCCCGTGCCCACGCCTGCTTTCACGGTCGCCGAGCAGGGTTGCCTGGCGTACCACAAGCTGCCCGGGCTGCCGCTGATCGGGCTGCCGGTCGCGCGGCGCGCGGACGGCCGCACCGCGGTCGCCGCCGCGCTCGGGGAGTTCCTGGCCGCGCTGCACAGTGTGCCCGTCGACCGGGTCGCTCAGCTGGTGGGCGTCGACGATGAGCCGTTGCGGCGGTGGCTCGACGAGGCCGCCGAGCTCTACGCGGACCTCGCCTCGGTGGTGCCGTCGGCGCACCGTCCGGCCGTGGAGGCGTTCCTGGACGCGCCGCCGCCCGCCGACGGATCGCACATTCTCGTCTTCTCCCACAACGACCTGGGCATCGAGCATGTGCTCGTCGACGACTCCGGCTCGGAGGTGACCGGTGTCATCGACTGGAGCGATGCCGCGCTCTGCGATCCCGCCTACGACTTCGGGCTCCTGTACCGCGACCTCGGCCCCGACGCCCTCCACGCGGCCCTGCGCGGCTATCGGGCCGACGCCGTCGCGGCGCGGGCCCTGCGCGGCCGTGCCGCCTTCTACGCCAGGTGCAGCGTGCTGGAGGACATGGCGTACGGGATCGAGCAGGGCCGCCGCGAGTACCTCGACAAGAGCCTGGCCGCGCTGGCCTGGCTCTTCCCCGGCGCGGAGCCGTGAGGGTGTGCCGGCCCGGACGAGATCCACCTCGGCGTTGCATGTCACGGCTGATCGCCGGTCGTCCCGCAGACACAGGCTCGCCTCGCGGTGCCGGGAGAGCCCATACTTATCGACATGCCTGAATCGATGTCGGAAGGTCTGGACACGCCCCCGCTGTCGCGTCGCACCCTGCTGCGCGCGGGCGCCCTGGGCATCGCCGTGGCGGGCAGCGCCCAGGCGATCGCCGGGTCCGCGCACGCGCGCGCGGCCGGACCCGGCTACGGCCCGCTCGTGCCCGATCCCGCGGGCCTGCTCGCCCTGCCGGTTGGGTTCTCCTACCGGATCGTGGCCGAGTCCGGCAGGACCGTCCTGGCCTCGGGAGAACCCACCCCGAGCGACCCGGACGGTACCGCCTGCTTCCCCGCCCGGCACGGATTCACCCTGGTCAACAATCACGAGATCGACGGCGGCGAGCCCTTCGGCGTGCCGCAGGCCAAGGGGCTGACCTTCGATCCGGGCGCGCTGGGCGGCACCACGAACATCGACGTCGACCACCGGGGCCGCCGGCTGCGCGAGTACGTGAGCCTGGCCGGCACCCACAACAACTGCGCCGGGGGCGTCACGCCCTGGGGCACCTGGCTGACCTGCGAGGAGACCGAGCAGCGCGCCGAGGGCCCGTTCGCGCACGACCACGGCTGGGTCTTCGAGGTCGACCCGTTCGACGCCGCCGCCAACACCGATCCGGTGCCGCTCAAGTTCCTCGGCCGGTACGCCCACGAGGCCGTCGCCGTCGACCCCCGCACGGGCGCGATCTACCTGACCGAGGACGCCCGCACCCCGAACGGGCTCTACTTCCGCTGGCTGCCGCCGCAGGGCTACCGGGGCGGGCGGGGCGCGCTGCGCGGGCTGGCGCTGAGCAGGGGCGGCGACACCGCCGGACGCCTGCAGGCGCTGCGCGCGTGGCGCGACGGAGTGCCCGTCGGCGACCTGTCCGAGGCCGGCACACCCGGCACCGTCTTCACGGTGACCTGGGTGGACGTGCCGGACCGGCTGGCCGCCGACACCTCGGTGCGCAGGCAGTTCACCACCGGTCAGGTCACCGGCGCGCACAAGCTGGAGGGTCAGTGGTGGGGCGACGGCGGCGTCTACTTCGTCTCCAGCTACGCCCGCCTCGACGACGGCGCCGTCACCGAGCACGACGGCCAGGTCTGGTTCCACGACCCCCGGCGGCAGACCATCGAGCTCAAGACGCTCTTCGGGGTGAACCCGGATCCGAAGGCCGAGGGCGGCTACGACGGCCCGGACAACATCACCGTGTCGCCGTACGGGGGCATCATCCTCGCCGAGGACGGCGCGGGACTGTCGCATCTGGTCGGGGTGACCAGGCACGGCGGCACCTACCCGCTGGCTCGCAACGAGACCGGCGAGGGCGAGTTCGCCGGCCCGGTCTTCAGCCAGGACGGCCGCATCCTGTTCACGGGGATCCAGTCGCCGGGTCTGGTGTTCGCGATCACCGGACCCTGGCACCGCTGATCTCCGGCGTCCGCGAGTGCCGCCCGCCCCTGCGCCAAACCCCCGAATGACGCGCCCGCCGGCCGATGTCCGGCCGGCGGGCGCGACTTTCCGCGTATGAGGTCAGCCAGCCAGGTTGAGGTCCACCAGCAGCGCGTCGGCGAGGCTGGACGCGGCGTCGTCGGAGTGCTGCGGGCGCGAGGACGGCAGCACGAACTTGTAGCCGACCTGGCGCACGGTGCCGATCATCGCCTCGTACTCCGAGCCGAGCTTGGCGCGCAGGCGCCGCACGTGCACGTCGACGGTGCGGGTGCCGCCGAAGTAGTCGTAGCCCCACACCTCGCGCAGCAGCTGGTCGCGGGAGAACACGCGGCCCGGGTGCTGCGCCAGGAACTTCAGCAGCTCGAACTCCTTGTAGGTGAGATCGAGGTGACGTCCCTTGAGCTTCGCCGCGTAGGTGTCCGGATCGATGGTCAGCTCACCGCCGCGGATCAGGCCCCCGGCGGCCGCGGCCGCGGAGCTGAGCCGCCCGGTCGCCAGGCGCAGCCGGGCCTCGACCTCGGCCGGGCCCGCCCCGGCCAGGATCACGTCGTCCACGCCCCAGTCGGCGTTGACGGCGACCAGCCCGGCCTCGGTGACCACCGCGATCAGCGGCACGCCGATGCCGGTGGCGTGCAGCATCCGGCAGGTGGCGCGAGCCTCGGACAGCTCCGAGCGCGCGTCGATCAGGACGGCGTCCGGGGTGGGCGCCGACACCAGGGTGCGCACGTCGCGGGGTGCGGTGCGCACGGTGTGCGGGAGCAGGTCGATCGCGGGCAGGACGGCCGATGGTTCACCAGCACGTGCGTTCACCAGGAGCAGGATTTCCATGGCTCGCCTCCGTCGTTCGCGAATTGCTGCCGAGCGGATTCTCGCGTCACGCACCGGCGGAGCCGGTGTCGCTTGTTCGCAGTGCCGCTTCGGTCCCGGCGTCGCTGACGGGCGGTTAAGGCATGAGCATAGCCGAATGGCGGGCAAAGGCCAGTGATTGATTTCTTCGTCACTCTCGCCTTTGCCAGCGCATTCCCGGCTTATTTCCGGCATGTTTCCGCGTCACTCGTGAGCCTATCGGCGCTCTTCTCGATGCGGCAGACCGGCCACGGCCGAGCGCCTGCGCCTCAGCCTCTACACGGGACGGACGGCGGTGCGCACCGTCCGTCCCGGACCGTGGTCAGTAGACGCGGGCCAGCAGCACCTGCGCCGTCATGGGGCCCGGTGAGCTGTAATGGCGCACGGTCAGGTAGAACTCGCGCTCGGCGGCGCCGCCGGAGTTGATGCGCTGGACGTACCAGGTGCGCTCGACGCTGAAGTACGGGATGTCGTCGTCGGGGCGCAGGCTGACGGCGTACACGGCGGTGAGCGGGTTGGCGTTGTTCCAGTGCCAGGTCTTGGTCGAGGCGGGGGCCATCGAGCCGGTGGACCAGGTGTTGGACGCGGCGATCGCGTACACCCGCACCTCGGCCTGGCAGGCGATGGAGCCGACGTTGTCGGCGGCGATGCCGTGGCGGCGCTCGCCGTTGTTGTTGGTGATCTGCATGATCCGCCCGACCTCCCACTTGCACGGCGCAGCGGAGGTCGCACCGCTCGGGATCAGGGCGACCACCAGGGCCGTCGTCGAGGCGTCGCTGTCGTAGTAGTACCAGGTTCCGGCGCGCTGACCGGCGGGGGCCGACGCGGTCGGGCCGAGCTTGGCGGTCGGGCCGATCCAGCTCAGCAGAGCCGTCGCGGAGCAGGCGAGGTTGCCGACGTTGGTGACGGTGAACCAGTACTCCAGCTCGCTGACGCCGGAGTTGAGGCGCTGCTCGTACCACTCGCGGGTGACCTCGAACTCACAGGTCGAGGTGGGGGTGGCGCCCTGCGGGGAGAGGCCGACCCGGTAGGCGAGGCCCGCGTCGGCGTTGTTCCAATGCCAGGTCTTGCTCGCGCCCGGCGCCATGGTGCCGGTGCTGAAGGTGTATTGGCCTGCGGCGGCGTGCGCGGGGCTGCCGGGCAGGACGATCATGGCGGCCATCAGGCAGAGCCCGGCGAGGCCGCGAAGGAATCGAGACATGTGCCTTAGTAAACGGTAAACAAACCTAACAGTCAATCTCGGCTCGCCCGTCACGCGGCGAGCGCGGCGTAGCGGCCGCCGTCCTCCACGAGGTCGGCGTGCGTGCCGGATTCGAGGATGCGGCCGTGGTCGACCACGGCGATCTGGTCGGCGTCGCGCACGGTCGACATCCGGTGCGCGATGGTGATGGTGGTGCGCCCGCGGGACAGCTCGTCGAGGGCGCGCTGCACGGCGCGTTCGGTCTCGGTGTCCAGCGCGCTGGTCGCCTCGTCGAGGACCAGGATCCGGGGGTCGCGCAGCAGCGTACGCGCGATGGCGATGCGCTGCTTCTCGCCGCCGGAGAAGCGGTGCCCGCGCGAGCCGACCATGGTGTCGTAGCCGTCGGGCAGTTCGACGATGAGGTCGTGGATCTGCGCGGCGCGGGCCGCCTGCTCGATCTCGGCGTCGGTCGCGTCGGGCTGCACGTAGCGCAGGTTCTCCCGGATGGTGGTGTGCAGCAGGTACGTCTCCTGGCTGACCACGCCGACGATGCGGGCGAGGTCGGCCAGGCGCAGGTCGCGCAGGTCGACGCCGTCGACGGTGATGCGTCCGGCGGCCGGATCGTAGAGCCGGCAGATCAGCGCGGCGATGGTGCTCTTGCCGGAGCCGGTCTCGCCGACCAGCGCCAGCGAGGTCCCGGCGGGCACGTCGAGGCTGACGCCCGCCACGGCGGCGGTCCCGCTGCCGGGGTACGCGAACGTGACGTCCTCCAGGCGCAGGTGCCCCGCGACGCGGGCCGGGTCGATCGCGACCGGACGCGCCGGATCGTCGACGTCCACGGGCAGGTCGAGATACTCGAAGATGCGTGCGAACAGGGCCAGCGAGCTGGTCAGCGAGACGCCGACGTTGAGCAGCCCCATCAGCGGCCGGAACAGGCTGCCCTGCAGCGCGGTGAACGCGACCAGCGTGCCGATGCTGAGCGCGCCGGCGGTGGCGGGCAGGCCGGCGCTGAGGTAGATGACCGCGGGGATCGCCGCGAAGACGATGCTCATCGAGGCCATCCGCCAGCGCCCCGCCAGCTCCGAGCGCAGCTCCAGATCGATCAGGCGCGCCGACGACGCGGCGAAGCGCTCGACCAGCGCGGGGCCGGTGCCGGTGGTCTTGCTCAGCTGGACGCCGCTGACCGACAGTCCCTCCTCGATGGTGACGTTGAGGTCGGCCAGCTCGCGCTGGCGCTGCGCGGTGATGGCGCGCCGCATGCGCGCGACGCGGCGGGTCAGGTACACGGCCGGGGGCATGACCACGAGGGAGACCAGCGACAGCTGCCAGGACAGGGCGGCCATGGCCACGGCGGTCGCGACGGTGGTGGTCAGGTTCGACGCGACGGAGGTCGCGGTGGAGGTGACCACGGCCTGCATGCCGCCGATGTCGTTGGTGATGCGCGACTGCACCTCGCCCGCGCGGGTGCGGGTGAAGAACGCGATGGACTGGCGGTGCAGGTGCGCGAAGACATCGGTGCGCAGCCGGTGCATGATCTGCTGCCCGACGTTGGTGGAGATCCACGTCTGCACGACGCCGAGGGCGGCGGTGAGCCCGGCCACCGCGACCATGCCGAGCACGAGCCAGACCAGCAGGGTCAGGTCGGCCTGGGGCAGCGCGACGTCGATGACCTCGCGCAGCAGGAACGGCGAGGCCATGCCGATCACGGACGAGGCCACGATGATGGCGGTGACCAGTGCGATCTGCCCGCGGTGGGCGCTGAACAGGCCGCCGACGCGGCGCAGTGAGACCTCGCGGGCCTGCGCCTTCTCCTCGGCGGTCACGCTCTTGGGTCCGCCGCGGCGGCCCTGTTCGAAGCTGGGGCTGTCCAAGGGGGGTGGTTCCTTCCGTCGGATACTGAGGTTACCTCACTATGAGGTGACAACCGCATCCACTGCTACGCTATTCCGCGTGGATCAGCACGACGACGGCGCCCTGTCCGAGGCGTTCTGGGCGGTTGCGCGCCACCTGCGCCACCTGACGAAGGCGGCGCTGACCCCGTGGCAGATCAGCCCGTCGCAGTCGCGAGCGCTGCGGGTGCTCGCCCGCCAGGACGCGCTGCGCCTCAACGAGCTGGCCGAGCAGTTGCGCATCGCGCCGCGCTCGGTGACCGAGGTCGTCGACGACCTGGCCGCCCGGGGCCTGGTCGAGCGGCGGCCGGACCCCGCCGACCGCCGGGCGACCCTGGTCGCGCTCACCGCGGAGGGGCGCGCCACGGCACAGGCGATCGCGGACGCCGGGCGTGCCGAGACGGAGCGTTTCTTCAGCACACTGCCCGACGCCGACCGCGCGCACCTGGTCCGCATCCTGCGCGGCCTCACCCCCTGACCCGCACGAGCCCACACGGACGAGGCCGCGCCTGCTGACAGTCGCGGCCTCGTCGTGCGGGGCGTGATCTCCAGGCGCCCCGCGGCGTCTCAGTGCCGGTGCCGGTCCGGTCGGCCGAGGATCAGGTCGGCCACCAGCGCGGTCCAGCCGGTCTGGTGGGCCGCGCCGAGGCCCGAGCCGTCGTCGCCGTGGAAGTACTCCGGGTAGATCAGCCGGTCGCGCCAGTCCGGGTGGGACTGGAACAGCTCGGTCCCCCCGTACACCGGCCGCCGCCCGTTCCCGTCCCGCAGGAAGATGCCCACCAGCCGCTCGGACAGGTGGTCGGCGATCTCGTTCAGGTGCTGCCGGGTGCCGGAGCCGGTCGGGTACTCGAACGTCGCCGACTCCCCCAGGAAGTCGCCGAACTGCTTGAGCGCCCCGATGAGCAGGTAGTTCACCGGCATCCAGACCGGGCCGCGCCAGTTCGAGTTGCCGCCGAACGCCCCGGTCCGGGACTCGCCCGGCTCGTAGCCGACGCTGTGGTCCCAGCCGCCGAGGTTGATCACGAACGGCTCACCGGCGTGCACCCGCGAGATGCTGCGCAGGCCGTACGGGCTGAGGAACTCGCCCTCGTCGAGCATCCGGGACACGATCGGCTCCAGCTGGTCCATGGTCACCATCGACAGCAACCGGTGCCGCTCGCCGGACGGGCGGGTGCGCTGCTCGCCGACGACCGCCGCGTACTGGGCCTTGTGCTCCAGGAACCAGTTGACCCGTCCGACCAGGTCCTTCAGCCGGCCGTACGTGCCCTCGCGCCACGTCACGGTCGCCACCAGCGGGATCAGCCCGACGATCGAGAACACCCGCAGCGGGATCGGCGGCTCGTTGCCGACCCGGATCGTGTCGCAGTAGAAGCCGTCCTTCTCACTCCACAGCGACTGCGCCGCCGCCGTGATGTACGCGAAGTGCTCGAAGTACTTCGTCGCCACGTCCTCGTAGCTGGGGTTGCGCTCGGCGAGACGGACGGCGATCTCCAGCAGGTTCGCCGCGTACATCGCCATCCAGCCGGTGCCGTCGGACTGCTCCATCCGGCCCTCGACGGGCAGCGGCGCCGACCGGTCGAACGGGCCGATGTTGTCCAGGCCCAGGAAGCCGCCCTCGAAGATGTTGTTGCCGTCGGCGTCCTTGCGGTTGACCCACCAGTTGAAGTTGAGCATCAGCTTGTGCATGACCCGTTCGAGGAAGTCGAAGTCACGACCCCCGTCCAGCTCGAACACGCGCAGCGCCGCCCAGGCGTGCACCGGCGGGTTGACGTCGCCGAACGCCCACTCGTACGCCGGGACCCGCCCGTCGGGATGCATGTACCAGTCCCGGACGAGCAGGAGCAGCTGCTGCTTGGCGAACGCCGGGTCGACGCGGGCGATCGCGACGCAGTGGAACGCGAGATCCCACGCCGCGAACCACGGGTACTCCCACGGGTCCGGCATGGAGATGACGTCGGCGGCGGCCATGTGCCACCAGGCGCTGTTGCGCCCGTGCAGCCGGCCGGCCGGCGGGGTGACCGTGGTCCGGTCCCCGATCAGCCACTCGCCGACGTCGTAGCGGTAGAACTGCTTGCCCCACATCAGACCGGCGATCGCGCCGCGCACCACGCGGGCCTCGTCGTCGGTCGACCCGGCGGGCATCAGCCCGGCGAAGAACGCGTCCGATTCGGCGCGGCGATCCGCCATGACCTGCGCGAAGCCGTCCCCGAGGTCGGTGGAGCCGGCGGCGGGCATCGCCAGCCGCAGCCGGATCTGCCGGGACTCCCCGGCCGGCACGTCGAGCACGTAGTGCAGCGCCGCCTTGGTGCCGGTCCGCGCCGGGTTGACGGTGGCGGCGCCGTGCACGACGTGGTCGTTGATGCCGTCCTTCGGGTACGCCGAACGGCCCGGCGCGCCCCACAGCCGCTCGCTGTTGGTCTCGTTGTCGCAGCACAGCGCGGTGGGCGTACCGTCACCGACCAGCTCGATCGTGCCCAGCTCCGGGTGCTCGCCGGTGAGGCGGCCGTCGTGGCCGGTGATCACCGGCACGGCGTCGTGGCGGGGGCGGCCCCAGGCCCAGGTGTTGCGGAACCACAGTGTCGGCAGGACGTGGATCGTCGCGGCCTCCGGCCCCCGGTTGGCGACCGTCACCACGACGCACATGTCGGTCGGGGAGGCCTTCGCGTAGTCGGCGGTGACCGACCAGTAGCGGTCGCCCTCGAAGACCCCCGTGTCGACCAGCTCGAACTCCGGCTCGTCCCGGCTCCGGCGGGCGTTGGTCTCGACCAGCTCGCGGTACGGGAACTCCGCCTGCGGGTAGTGGTAGCGCCAGCTCATGTGCGAGTGGGTCGGGGTCGAGTCCTCGTACCACCAGTACTCCTTGACGTCCTCGCCGTGGTTGCCCTCGGGGCCGGTGAGGCCGAACATGCGCTCCTTCAGGATCGGATCCCTGCCGTTCCACAGGGCGAGCGCGAAGCAGAAGCGCTGCTGTTCGTCGCAGACGCCGCCCATGCCGTCCTCGTTCCAGCGGTAGGTCCGCGAGCGGGCGTGGTCGTGCGGGAAGTAGCTCCAGGCCTCGCCGGTGGCGCTGTAGTCCTCGCGCACCGTGCCCCAGGCGCGTTCGGACAGGTACGGCCCCCAGGCCCGCCAGGGCAGCGCGCCGGCGTCGGCCTGGTCCAGGCGGTCCTTTTCGGGGCTTGCATCAGTGTTCGTAGTCATTTGCCCATCATCGGCATTGCCGGGCGGCCCGCAGACCGATTCCGCACTTTCGGCCGCTCCGGCCCGGGGTGAAGATCGCGCTCTCGTGTCGAAACCTGCGGCTGCGCCCCAAATTTCGACACGAGTCTGCGATCATGCGCTACTTGACCTGGGCCGCGACCGCGCGCAGCTGGCCGAGTGTGGTGCGGAAGCCCTTGCCCGCGGCCGCCGGGTCCTCGGCGAGCAGGCCGCTGACCGCCATCGCCTGCGAGCGGCTCGTCGCGGCGGCCTCGTCCTCCGCGCCGGTCACGTCGAAGATCCCGAAGTCGCCGGTGAGCGTGCTGTAGGCACCCGACCCGGCGTCGCGCGACAGGTAGAGCACCACCGTCTGGCCGGGCTCCAGCTTCGACATGTGCACCATGTCGACGACCTGGCCGTTCAGCCCGGTCAGGGTGAGCCGGTCACCGGCCTTGGCCATGGCCCCGTTCGCGGCGCGCAGGACCTCCTCGACCCGGAACCCGGCGGTCTCGACCTGGCCGCGAGCGACCAGGTCGGCGGTCTCGGTGAGCTCGCGGACCGTGGCGTACCCCCGCAGCTTGCCCAGCGCCGGCGGTGCGGCCTCGGTCGGGGCGGCCGCCGCCGTGGTGGGCGCGGCGGCGGGGGCGGCCTGCTCGGCGCTGCCGCAGGCGGCCAGGGCCGTGGTCGCGAGCAGGGCCGCGGCGGCCGCCGCGACGCGGTGGGGGTGCTTGCTTGCCATGGAGCGCTCCTAGCGTGTCGGGGCCGGCCGGGCGGTCGCCCGGTTACGGCGGTCCTCTCCCCAGGTATCTGTGCGGCGGCGGCGCCGGGTTCCCGAAATCTTCAGCCGCGCGCGCGAGCCAGGGCGCGCAGTTCGGCCAGCGGGGCGGCGAACCGGCCGCGCACGGTGGCGTCCTCCGCCCGCAGCCCCGTCACGGTCATGGTCTCGGAGCGCGCGGTGGCCGTCTCCCCGCTGACGTCGAAGATCCCGAAGTCGCCGCTCAGCGTCGTGTACGCGCCGGTGGCCGGGTCGGCGGCCAGGTAGAGCACGATGTGCTGGCCGGGCGCGAGTGTGGACATGCCCGCGCCCGGGGTCGCCCGCACGGTGATCTCGGCGGTGCGCGGCAGGTCCGGCGCGCGGTAGAGCACCTCAGCGACCCGCACGACGACATCACCGCCGGAGCCCTCGGCGCGCCGGACCTCGCCGCGTACCACCAGGTCCGCGGTGTCGGTGAGCTGGCTGACGGTGCCGTACGCGCGGATCTTCGCCACCGGGCCGCCACCGGTGGGCTCGGCGGCGGGTGTGGTCGGTCCGGACGTGGGCAGGGTGACGACGCTCCCCCGGTCCGCAGTATCGATCATCACGGCGGCCGCACCGGCGAGCGCGGCTGCCGCCGCCAGGGCCAGCATCGGCCGCAGCAGGCTCCGGCGCGGCGCGGCCACCGGCCGCGGGTCGCGAATCGCGTTCAGCAGGCGGGCGCGGTGCCACTCGTGGCGACCCGGCGGCAGGTCGCGGTGGCCGGGGTCGGGCAGCAGCTCGGCCAGGTCGGCGAGGTCGGCCGGCGCGGGCCGGTCGTGCGGCGGGTGCGCCTTCATCGGTTGCCCTCCTTGGTGAGTCGGACGACGCCGTCCGGTATCTGTCCGACCGGCCCGGCCGGGTTCCGGGACACCCGGTCGACGAGGGCGCGCAGCCTGGTCCGGGCCCGGGACAGGCGCGAGCGCACCGTGCCGACCGGCACGCCCAGCGCCCGCGCTGCCGACTCGTAGTCCAGGCCCTCCCACAGGCAGAGGGTGACGACCTCACGTTCCTGGCGGCGCAGCTTGGCGAGGGCGGCGATCGCGGCGGTGAGGCGAGCGCCGTCGTCGATGCGCCCGGCGACCCGGTCGGCGTGATCGGGTTCGCTGAAGTCCTCCGCGTGCAGGGCCGCCGCGGCGGCGCGGTAGCGGCGGTTGCTGCGGGTGTGGTTGCGGGCCTCGTTCGTGGCGATGCCCAGCAGCCACGGCCGCAGCGACCCGCCCTCCTCGCCGATCCGCTCCCGCGAGCGCCAGGCCTGCAGGTACGTGGCGGCCATGACGTCCTCGGCGACGGACCAGTCGGCGGTGAGCCGGAACGCGTGGTTGTACACCGACCGCGCGTACTGGTCGAACAGCTCGGCGAACGCCGTGGCGTCACCCGCCCGGATCCGGGCGCGCAGACTCGACTCCATGACCACTTCTCTGTCCCCCCGCACGGCGGGAGTTCCGTGATCCAGGTCACATCTCGCCGCTGAGCTGCTGCGACGACGATATCCAACCGTCCGCCCGCGCGAGGTTTCAGAAGCCGTACATCCGGTATCCAGACGCAGGAGTCGCTGGCGGCGCTCCTGGTGCGGATGGCAGGGTGGGGTTCATGTGGGCGGGTGTGGGGTGACGGATTCCGGCGACGGCCTGATCGACGACGTGTTCGCCGCGGATCCCGAGGTCGCCGCGGATCTGCGCGCGGTCGACTGGGGCGCGACGCCGGTGGGGCCCGTGCCCGGCTGGCCGCAGAGCCTGCGCACCGCGGTGAGCATCCTGCTCTCGTCGAAGTTCCCCATGTGGATGGCCTGGGGCCCGGAGCTGACGTTCTTCTGCAACGCGGCGTACCGGCGTGACACGCTCGGGCACAAATACCCCTGGGCCCTCGGCCGCTCGGCCAGCCAGGTGTGGGCCGAGATCTGGGACGACATCGGCCCCCGCATCGAGCGGGTGCTGGCCACCGGCCAGGCGAGCTGGGACGAGGCGCTGCTGCTGTTCCTGGAGCGGTCCGGCTACCAGGAGGAGACGTACCACACCTTCTCTTACAGCCCGTTACGGGACGAGTCAGGCGCCGCCGTCGGCATGCTCTGCGTCGTCAGCGAGGACACCACGCGCGTCATCAGTGAGCGCCGCATGGCCACGCTGCGCGACCTCGGCTCCGACCTCAGCGTCGTGCGCACGCAGCAGGAGACGCTCGCCTTCGCCAGCCGCCAGCTGGAGCGAAACCAGCGCGATCTTCCGTTCACCCTGATCTACCTCAGCGACGGCACGACCGCCCGGCTGGCGGAGACCACCGGCATGCCCGACGGGCATCCCGTCGCCGTCCCCGCCCTGCCGCTGGACGGGTCGGCACCGACCTGGCCGGTGATCACGACCGGGACGGAGCCCCAGCTCGTCGAGCTGGACGAGCCCCGATTCGGCGCGCTGCCGACCGGGGCCTGGCCCCTGCCGCCCGTGCAGGCGCTGGTCGTCCCGCTGCTGCGCCAGGGCGAGGACCCCGCCGGTTTCCTCGTCGCCGGGCTCAACCGCTACCGCCCCCTCGACGACGGTTACCGCTCCTTCCTGGAACTGGTGGCCGGGCACGTCGCGACCGGGATCGGCAGCGCCCGCAGCTACCAGGAGCAGCAGCGGCGCGCCGAGGAGCTCGCCGAGCTCGACCGGGCCAAGACGGTGTTCTTCTCCAACATCAGCCACGAGTTCCGCACCCCGCTGACCCTGATCATGGGACCGGTCGACGACCTGCGCCGCCACCCGGACACCGATCCGGCGACGCGGGCGGAGCTGGACGTCATCCACCGCAACGGCCTGCGGCTGGGCAAGCTGGTCAACAGCCTGCTCGACTTCTCCCGCCTGGAGGCCGGGCGGATGCAGGCCCGGTACGAGCCGGTCGACCTCGCCGCCGTCACCGCGGAGCTGGCCAGCGTCTTCCGGTCCGCCGTCGAGAAGGCCGGCCTGCGCCTCACCGTGGACTGCCCGCCGCTGGACCGGCCCGTGTACCTCGACCGCGGCATGTGGGAGAAGGTCGTCCTCAACCTGCTCAGCAACGCCCTGAAGTTCACCTTCGACGGCTCGGTCGAGGTCAGCGTCCGCAGCGACGGCCGGCACGCGATCGTCAGCGTGACCGACACGGGCATCGGCATCGCCGCCGACGAGATACCGCGGCTGTTCGAGCGGTTCCACCGCATCGAGAACACCCGTTCCCGGTCCAACGAGGGCAGCGGCATCGGCCTGGCCCTGGTGCAGGAGCTGGTCAGCCTGCACCGCGGAACCATCACCGCGCACAGCACCGAGGGCGAGGGCACCCGCTTCACCATCCAGCTCCCCTTCGGCCACCAGCATCTGCCTGACGGCGCCATCGTCGCGCCGACGACCGGCGCCACCCTGTCCGCCGCCGCCGAGCCCTACGTGCAGGAGGCCCTGCGCTGGTTGCCCGATCCGGCGACGGACCGGCTCGGCCGGCCCGACCAGGACCCGGCGGTGTACGGCCCCAGCCTGGCCAGGCCCGCCAGCGTGCTCGTCGCCGACGACAACGCCGACATGCGGGCCTACCTCGCCCGGCTGCTGAGCGGCGCGGGCTACCAGGTCAGCACGGTGCAGGACGGAAGGCAGGCGCTCGACGAGGCCCGTGCCCGCAACCCCGAACTGGTCATCAGCGACGTCATGATGCCCCGCCTGGACGGCCTGCAGCTGCTCATGGCGCTACGGGCCGATCCGCGCACCGAGGCGATCCCCGTCATCCTGCTGTCGGCCCGCGCGGGCCAGGAGGCCTCCATCGAGGGGCTGCAGGCAGGCGCCGACGACTACCTCGTCAAACCCTTCGCCGCGGCCGAACTGCTCGCCCGGGTCCGGGCCAATGTGGAGCTCGCCCGGATCAGGAACCACCACTCCCGATGGCGCACCGCCCTGATCAACTCGCTGCAGGAGGCGTTCTTCGTCTGCGACGAGGACGGCGCCGTCGTCGAGATCAACACCGCGTTCACCGACATCCTCGGCTACGGCCCCGAAGGCCTGCCCTACCGGCCGCAGCACCCCTGGTGGCCCGATGCCGCCGACGCCGACGCGTACCAGCAGGTCGCCGCCGCCTTCGACACGCTGCTGCGCAACGCGCAGGGCAGCTACACCATCCCCGTCGTACATCGCAGCGGGCGTCGCGTGTGGGCCAACGCCACCTTCAACAAGGCACAGGATCCCGACAGCGGCCGCACCGTCACCGTCGGCACCTTCCGCGACGTCACCGCCGAGCACTACGCCATCCAGCGCGACAACGCCCTCGCCGCCCTCAACATGCGCCTGTCGCAGGCGCCGGACCTCGCCCACGCCGCCGTCGAGGCGCTGGCGGAGCTGCAGCGCCTCTGGCACGCCGCACAGGTCTGGGGCGTCGTCTTCAGTCCCGGCGCCCCGCCCGTGGTCACCACCGCCCAGGGCACCGTCGCCGCCTGGGAGCACCTGGCCGAGCACCACCGCGACGCCATCACGACCCTGCGCGACGGACCGAACCTCACCCCGGCGACCGGTGACAGCGCCGGCATCCGGCTCGAACACCCCCACGGCACCATGGTGGTCTGGCTGAACCTCGGCGCGAACCGGCCCTTCACCGAACACGACCGGCTGCTGCTGTCCCTGCTGGGCGGCAGCCTCGCCCAGGGACTCACCCGCGCCCACCAGATCGACCAGCAGCGGGAGACCGCCCTGGCGCTGCAGCGTGCCCTGCTCGGCCCCGCGCAGCTGCCGCAGGGCTTCGCGGTCCGCTACGAACCGGCGGCCACCCCGCTGGAGATCGGCGGCGACTGGTACGACACCATCGCCCTGCCCGACGGCCGCATCGGCATCGTCGTCGGCGACTGCGTAGGCCGCGGCCTGAGCGCCGCCGCCGTCATGGGGCAGCTGCGCAGCGCGTGCCGTGCCCTGCTGCTGCAGGACCCCAGCCCCGCCCGCACCCTGATGACCATGGACCACTTCGCGGCGGGCACCCCCGGCGCCGCCTGCACCACCGTCTTCTGCGGCGTGCTCGACCCGCGGACCGGCCGGCTCACCTACGCCAGCGCCGGGCATCCCCCCGGCGTCGTCGCGCACCACGACGGCGGCACCAGCATCCTCGACAAGGGCCGGTCACTGCCGCTTGCGGTACGCCCCGGGACCGCCCGCGGCCATGCCGAGTACACCGTGCCGCCACGGGCGACGATGATCCTCTACACCGACGGCCTCATCGAGCGCCGCCGCCGCTCCCTGGACGAGGGCATCGCCAGCGCCGCGACGACCCTGCACCAGGGCCGCGACATCGACGTCGACCAGCTCGCGGCGTACGTCATGGAGCAGCTCACCCCGGCCGACGGGTTCGACGACGACGTCGCGTTCCTGCTCTACCGCCAGCCCGGGCCGCTGCAGCTCGTCTTCCCCGCCGACGCCGGCCAGCTCGCCCCGGTCCGCAGCGCGCTGCGCGACTGGCTGCAGCGCTGCGGCCTGCCGATGGAGATCGCGCAGGGTGCGCTCATCGCCGCGGGCGAGGCCTGCGCCAACGCCATCGAGCACGGGCACCGTGCCAATCCGGGCGAGCCGATCGAGCTGCGCGCCGTCGCGTACGCCGACCGGCTCCGGCTCGTCGTCACCGACACGGGCCGGTGGAAGATCCCGACGGTCAACACCGACCGGGGCCGGGGCGTGGGCCTGATGCGCGCCATGATGTCCGAGGTCAACATCAACTCCACCAGTGCCGGAACCACCGTCGACATGCACGCGAGGATTCCCCGATGACCACGACACCGCTGCACATCAGCTCGGCCCGGCAGGCTGACGGCACGACCGCCCTGCTGGTCCGCGGTGAGATCGACATGAGCAACACCGCCTGCCTCGCCGACGCCATCGACGGCGCGCCCGGGCGGCTGCTGCTCGACTTCTCCGCAGTGGAGTACCTGGACAGCGCCGGGCTGGCGGTCCTGTTCGCCCACGCCGACCGCATCGAGCTCGTCGCCAACCGGCTGATCCATCCCGTGCTGCGCGTCTCCGGCCTGACCGACCTCATCACCGTGCACGCGCCGCCGCCGAATGGCGGATCCTGACCTGGCCGGCTACTTCGCCGCCGAGCTGAACGCGTTCGTGATCTGGTCGCGGTGCGCCTGCTCCAGCGGCGGCATCAGGCTCAGCGCGGCCGCCGCCACGAGGCCGAGCTGGATTCCGACCAGCGCGGTGCCGCCGTCCGGAACGCCAGGCAGATAGGGCAGCCCGATGGCGGTCGCGGTGAGCACCGCCGCAGGCCGCACGTGCCGGGCGAGCCGACGGAACCGCGATGGCTCGTCGACGGTGGCCTCGGCGGCCTCCAGCGGACTCCAGTCGCCCGCCGCCAGCGCGGTGACCGCTGTGGCCAGTTCCCCGATCACCACGTCGTACACGGAAAGGCTGTCGTCGTGCATCAGGCGTGTCTGATGTGTACGCAGATAAGCGGTCAGCATCGCAGCCCGCTCGGTGGCGTCACGGGTGAGGTGGGCGGCCAGCTCGAGGCTGCCCGCGAAGCTGGTGACCTCCCAGCGGATGTAGTCGGTCGTCCCCGCCAGCCAGCGGAGGAAGTTGACCCGGAAGCGGGGTACGCGGTTCGCGGGCCGCGCCTCCTCCGACGTCAGCAGGACGTTGAGCAGCAGCACCGCGGCGTACTGGGACGGCAGCAGCCATCCGGCACGGCGCACCGCCCGTGGGCGCATCACCCGCGTCAGCACCGCGAGCAGCAGGGTAAGCCGTGCCATGGTCAGCACAAGAAGCGCGCCGGCCGCCAGGACGCCGGCGCCGAACGCACGCCACAGCGCCGCGCGGTCGGCAGGTGACCCGACGGCCCAGGTCGTGGCCATCCCGAGCGAACCGGCCGACACCGCCGCCGCGAGCTGCCACGCCCGGACCCGGTGCTGGTGTATCCCGTAGCCTAGGGCCACCGTGCCGCCCACGCAGAGATAGCAGACGAGTGCTGCCCACAGCGGTTCGGGACCCGACCGCACCAGGCCCCAGACCGGAACAGACACGGCGACGAGCGCGGTCACCACACGGAGCGCGAGATAGCACCACCAGCCGGGCCACCGGTGGAATGCGGCGCGCTGCACCTCATGTGTGCGCAGGATGGGCTTGAGCCGCGCGACGGCCTGCTCGTCCAGCGTCGCCGATCCGGCAAGATCATCGGACCACTGCTCATGCGCGGCTCGCGCGAGACGCAGAACCTGCTTGGTGTAACGAAGGTTCCAGGCGCGACGCGTTCTCGAGAACCATGTCGACGGCTTCACCAAGGGCATGACACATCTGTCTCCATTGGATTCTCACCTGTCAAGCCATTTCCGTCCCCTGGGTGAGCCTCGCGGAGCACCGCCTTGAGCTCGTGCGGGTCGGCCCGACGACCGACCGACCCGCACACGCCAACGTTCCAGCAGTTCAGATAGCCGGGACGGCCCTGAGCTGCTTGGGCTCTCGACCGTTACACAGTTTCGGGGAAAGTGCAGGAATGAGTGGGTTCCGTCTGCACTCTCCCCGAAACTGCGCAGGTGGTCGTCAGGCCCGTCAGGCGGCGGCGATCGAGGGCCAGCGGCGGGAGACGCGGTCGAGACGGCCCATGAAGCCGGTGGCCCAGCGGTTCACGTCGTGGGCGTGCAGGTGGGCGCGCATCGGGTCCATACGACGGCGCTGCTCCGCCACGTCAGCCTCCGCGGCGTCGGCGATGCCGTCCTTGAGGCCGTCGATGTCGTGCGGGTTGACCTGCCACGCCTCCTCCAGCTCGGCGGCGGCGCCCGCGAACTCGCTGAGCACCAGCGCGCCGGTGCCGTCGGTGCGGGTGGCGACGTACTCCTTGGCGACCAGGTTCATGCCGTCGCGCAGCGGGGTGACCGCCATGACGTCGGCGGCCAGGTACAGCGCGGCCAGCTCCGCCCGGTCGAAGGACTGGTGCACGTAGTGCACGCTCAGCCGCCCGATGCCGGCGTACTCGCCGTTGATCCGGCTGACGGCGCGCTCCACCCGCTCCCGCAGCGCCTGATACTGGTCGATCTGCTGCCGGGTCGGCACGGCGACCTGCACCAGCACCGTCTCCGCCGGGTCGAGCCGCCGCTCGGCGAGCAGCTCCTCGTACGCCCGCAGCCGGCACTCGATGCCCTTGGTGTAGTCGAGCCGGTCCACCGCCAGCACGACGGTCCGGGGATCGCCCAGCTCCCGCCGGATCTCGGCGGCACGCGCCCGGACGGCGGGATCCAGGGCCAGCCGCTGCTGCTCGGCGACGTCGATCGAGATCGGAAACGTGTCGGCGGCGACGTCGCGTCCGTCGTACCAGATCCCCCGGTCCGTGACCTTCGCCCCGAGCAGGTCCGCGGCCAGCGTGCGGAAGTTGCGGGTCGCCTGGGGGTGCTGGAAGCCGACGAGGTCGGCGCCAAGCAGCCCGCGCATGATCTCCTCCCGCATCGGCAGCTGGCAGAACAGCTCGACCGGCGGGAACGGGATGTGCAGGAAGAAGCCGATACGCAGGTCCGGCCGCAGCTCACGGAGCATCCCGGGCACGAGCTGCAGGTGGTAGTCGTGCACCCAGACCAGCGCGCCCGGCGCGGCCACCCGCGCCGCGGCCTCGGCGAAGCGCCGGTTGACCGCCCGGTAGCGGTCCTGCCAGACCCGGTGGAACTGCGGCTGCTCGACGGCGTCGTGGTACAGCGGCCAGATGGTGCCGTTGGACTGCCCCTCGTAGTAGCCGTCGACCTCGTCGCCGGTCAGCGCGATCGGGTGCAGGTGGATGCCGTCCTGGACGAACGGCGCCGGGGCGGGCCCGGGGCGGCCGTGCCAGCCGATCCAGGCACCGGAACGGCGCTTCATGATCGGATGAAGCGCCGTGACGAGCCCGCCGGGACTGCGCCGCCAGCATGGTCGCCCGTTCTCGTCCGTGGCGTGGTCCACGGGCAGCCGGTTGGCGAGCACGATCAGGTCGTGGTGGTCACCGGGGACCTGGGTGAGGGCGGTGTGGGACACCTGTGCCATGACGTCCTCCTCGGGAGTGCCGGCCCTGCTCACAGTGGGCGCAGGCAGGCGATACCCGGGCCGGGCGCGGGCGCTAACCGGCTGCGGGAGCGTAATTGATCACACTTGGGGCACTGTCCTATGTGATCGGCTCGCCGTCGATGACGGCACGGGCGACCAGGCGCAGGCGCTCCTCGTCCGGCTCGAAGCCCTCGGCGACGTCCGGGTGGAGCGCGTCCCGTGTCTCCTGGAGCAGCCACCCCATGACCTCGTCCTCGTGCTGCCCGTCGTAGCGCTGCGCGACCTGCGCGGCCGCGTGCTTGAGCGCCGATGTCAGTTGGACCGCGAGCCTCCCGGCAGCAGCCGATCGTGTTCGCGGCGGCGGGGCCGCGGGCGGGGCGTGCCCACCCGCGGCCGGGCGGTCAGATCGTGCGGGAGAGCCGGTCGGCCAGCCGCCGGGTGAACCCGGCCGGGTCGTCCAGCTCGCCGCCTTCGGCGAGCACCGCCATCGCGTACAGGAACTCGGCGGTCTCGCCCAGCGTGTCGTCGTCGCCGCGCTCGGCGTGGGCGGCGCGCAGCTTCTCGACCAGCGGGTGCTGCGGGTTCAGTTCCAGGATGCGCTTGACCTTGGGCAGATCCTGGCCCATGGCCCGGTAGAGCCGCTCCAGCGACGGCGAGGCGTCGAACGCGTCGGTGACCAGGCAGGCCGCCGAGGTGGTGAGCCGGGTGCTGAGCCGCACCTCCTTGACCTTCTCGGTCAGCCGGGTGCTCAGCCAGCCCAGCAGGCCGGTGTACTCCGCCGCGTCGGGGGCGTCGGCCGTCTCGGTCTTGAGGTCGACCTCGCCGCGGCTGGCGGAGCTGAACGGCTTGCCGTCGTACTCGGTGACCATGTCGACCCACATCGCGTCGACGGGGTCGTGCAGCAGCAGCACCTCGACGCCGTTGGCCGTGAACGCCTCCAGGTGGGGCGAGTTCTCCAGGGTGGCCCGCTGCTCGCCGACCAGGTAGAAGATCTCGGTCTGACCGTCCTTCATGCGCTCGGCGTACTCGCGCAGGGTGGTCGGCCTGGCCGGGTCGTGGGTGGAGGCGAACTGGACGACGTCGAGGATCGCGGCCTGGTTGTCCTGGTCGTTGAGCAGGCCCTCCTTGACGGCCTGGCCGAACTCGCGCCAGAAGCCGGCGTACTTGTCGGGGTCCTTGGCCAGCATGTCCTTGAGCGTGCCGAGCACCTTCTTGACCAGGCGGCGGCGGATGGTCTGGATCTGCCGGTCCTGCTGCAGGATCTCGCGGGACACGTTGAGCGACAGGTCGGCGGAGTCGACGACGCCCTTGACGAAGCGCAGGTACTCCGGCAGCAGCGCCTCGCAGTCGTCCATGATGAACACGCGCTTGATGTAGAGCTGGACGCCGCGCCGGGCGCCGCGCGAGAACAGGTCGTACGGGGCGTGCGCGGGCAGGAACAGCAGCGCGTCGAAGGACAGCGTGCCCTCGGTGCGCAGGTGGATCGTCTCCAGCGGGTCGGTCCAGTCGTGGCTGACGTGCCGGTAGAACTCCGTGTACTCCTCGGGCTTGATCTCGGCGGCGGGCCGCGACCACAGCGCCTTCATCGAGTTGAGGGTCTCGGCCGCAGCCCCCTCCTCAGCGGCGGGCGTCCGGATCGGCCAGGCGATGAAGTCGGAGTAGCGCTTGACGATGCGCCGCAGCACCGCCGGGTCGGTGTAGTCGAAGAGGTGGTTGTCCTCGTCGGCCGGCTTGAGGTGCAGGGTCACGGCCGTGCCGGGGGCGGCGTCGGCCACGGTGGAGATCTCGTACGTGTCGGCGCCGGCCGACTCCCAGCGGGTCCCCTCGGTTTCGCCCGCACGGCGGGTCACCAGGACCACCCGGTCGGCGACCATGAAGCTGGAGTAGAAGCCGATGCCGAACCGGCCGATCAGCTCGGCGGTGCCGTCGTGCTTGGCCTGCTGCCACCGGCTGACGAACTCGGCGGTGCCGGACCGGGCGATCGTGCCGATCAGCTCGACGACCTGGTCGCGGGTCATCCCGATGCCGTTGTCGCGGATGGTCAGGGTGCGCTGCTCGCGGTCGGCGATCAGTTCGATGTGCAGGTCGCCGGTGTCGGCGTCCAGCTCCTTGTCGATGAGCGATTCCAGGCGCAGCTTGTCCAGGGCGTCGGAGGCGTTGGACACCAGCTCGCGCAGGAACACGTCCTTGTTCGAATAGATGGAGTGGATCATCAGCTGGAGCAGCTGCTGCGCCTCCGCCTGGAACTCGAACGTCTCGGTCTGGCTCACCCGGCATCCTCCTTCTGCGTTGTCACTCGTCGTGTCTGAGTGCCAACGCAGATTTAGCATCAGCGGGGGCGGCGGAGCAAACCGGGTCGCCCGTACGACTGTCGAGCACGTTCTCGACGCTACGGACGGCGCGGCCGCCCGCACCTCCGGCGTTCTCCCGCAGCCGACCTGAGCCGTGCGGCCGGGGTGATCCCTGAGGCGCTCACGTCGTGATTCGCGTCGATGTCATAGGGACGCCCGATGATGGGTGACGGAATGTCGGCGTCCGCGCACCGCAGGTATCGGCAGGCAGGTGATCATGACCGTACGGGCTCATCCGGCGAGCCGCGCCATGCGCCACACGGCCCTGCTCACGCTGCGGCTGGCGATCGCCGACCTGACCGGCGCGCAGGCCTGGGCACGGCTGCTCGACGTGGCCGCCCGGCACCCGGGCCGCGGCGTGCACGACGTGCTGCTGATCGCGCGGCAGCGTCCGGACGCGACCGAGCTGGGCACCTACGACCAGTGGCGGGCGCGGGGCGCCCACGTGCGCCGCGGCGAGCGCGGCATCACGCTGCTGCAGGCGCGCGAGAGCGGTGAGGGCTCCGATGCGGTCACCGCGTTCGACGTCGCCCAGACCGACGCCGTGCCCACACCGCGCGAGCCGGTGCCCGACCTGGTGCCGGTGGTGTCCGCGCTGGCGGCGCTGGCCGACGCGGCCGGGCTGAGCGTGCGGCTGGGACAGGGCCTCGACGCCGCGGTGCACGCCGAGGGCGATCATCTCGACCTCGCCGCCGAGCAGCCGCTGTCCGCGTCAGCCGGGCACCTGGTCCACCACCTCGCCCGACGGCTGCTGCCTCCGGGCCCAGCCCGCGAGCTGCAGGCCGCCGGGGCGGCGCGGGTCGTCGCCCGCAGGTTCGGCCTGCGGCCGCCGCACATCCCGGCGGGCGGCTGGACCGCCGCGCTGGGCCAGGCGCCCACCGACCGGGCCGTCGTCGAGACGACCGAGCGGGCGCTGCGCGCCGCCGGGGCACTCACCGCCCGGCTGCGGCGCGCACTGGACCGGCGTGCGCTGGACCGGCCCGGGACACCTCCGCCCGCGCCACGCCACGAGGGCACCGCGACGGCGCCGCCGGGCCCGGCAGCGCGCCACGGCACGGCCGCCGTCCCCGCACCGCGCCGGCCCGGCAGCACGTCGGCGCCCGCCGCCCCGGCGCGCCATCCGCCCACCCCGTCCACGCCCTCGGCGCAGGCCTTGCGCCGGAGCAGCGCGCCCGGGACGTCCGCCCCGGCGGCGCGTCGCAGCGACGCCCCGTCCGCAACCGCCCGGCCGGACCGGGGACCCGTTGCGCCGCGCCCGGCGGCTGACCTGGCGGCCCTGTACGCCGCCAATGCCGCCGCGGCGGAGTTCTACGCCACGCACCTGCCGCGCAATCGCGCCGCGGCCGCCTACCTGCGCTCGCACGGCATCGCCTCGGCGGCCGAGGCGGGCGGCGACTGGCAGCTGGGCGTCGCGCCCGCTGCCGAGGACGCGCTGCTGCGGCACCTGCGCGAACGCGGGTTCGCCGAGCAGGTGCTGCTGGACGCCGGACTGGTCGCGGTCAGCCGGCTGCACGGAGGTGGCCTGTACGACGTGTTCCGCGACCGGCTGATGTTCCCCGTGCACACGCCCGGCGGGCAGATCGCCGGGTTCACCGGGCGGGACCTGTCCGGGCGCAGCCCCGCGAAGTTCCGCAACACCGCCGACACCCCCGCCTTCCACAAGAGCGAGCTGCTCTACGGCCTGACGGTGCAGGCGGCCGGCCCCGGAGTGCCCGACCGGTTCCTGGTCGTCGAGGGGCCGACCGACGCGATCGCCGCCCAGCTGATCCATCAGGCGCCGGGCGGGGCGCGGACGGTCGCGGTGGCCTCGTGCGGGACCGCGTTCACCCGGGCGCAGTTCGACCTGCTCGCCCGGACGGCGGGCCCGCACACGTCCCTGGTCCTGTCGTTCGACGCCGACCGGGCCGGGACCAGGGCCCTGGAACGCGCCTACCCGCTGGCCGTGACCTGGCCGCACGGGCCGGTCACCGGCACCCGCCCGGCCGGGCACAAGGACATCGCCGACCTACTCGCCGCCCGCGGACCGGACCGGGCGCTGCGCGACCTGCTCGCCGCCGAGCGCCCGCTGCCGCTGCTCGGCGTCCGGCACGCGCTGGCCAAGGCGTTCGGCGGCCGGTTCAACCCCGCCTGGCCGGAGGACCGGGTCCGCGCCTACCGGACCATCGCGCCGTACCTGCTCGACGCGGTCGGGCAGGATCAGGTGGACCTGCTGGTACGCGCCGCCGCGCAGCGGCTCGGCCTGGACCCGCACGAGGTCGCCGACGGCGTCGTGGCCCACTTCGCGGCCGAGCACGAGCGCGCCGACCAGCGCCGCTGACGGCCCCGCCGCGTCCGGGCCCGGCGCCGGATGATCGGATCGGATCGCCACGATCGGGCGCGGGCAGGGTGCGCTCGGCCAGGCTGGACGGCGAAAGGAGGCCTCGTGATCTCGGCACTCAACCGGCTCGTCGATCTCGTCGAGCAGCACCTCAACGAGGAGCTCGACCTGAGCGGGCTGGCCGGCAGCCTCGGCACGACCGAATACCACCTGCGCCGGATGTTCTCGTCGCTGGCGGGCATGCCGCTGTCGGAGTACGTGCGGCGGCGGCGCATGACCATCGCCGCCGCCGACGTCGTACGCGGCGGCGACGACCTGCTCGGCATCGCCGTCCGGTACGGGTACGGCTCGACCGAGGCGTTCGGGCGCGCGTTCCGGGCCGTGCACGGCGCGAACCCGGGCGACGTACGCCGCGACGGAGGCCCCCTTCGCACCCAACCGCAGCTCAGGTTCCGCCTGACCGTCGAAGGAGCCATACCCATGGACACCCGCATCGTCGACCGCCCCGCGTTCCGCCTCGTCGGGCACGCCGCCCGGGTCCCGCTGATCCACCACGGCGTCAACCCGCACATCCAGCAGCACATCGCCGGCCTGCCGATGGAGGAGCACGCCCGGCTCAAGTCGCTCAGCGACACCGAGCCGGCGGGCCTGCTCCAGGTCAGCGACGACGTCGACCCCGACGCCACCGAGGGTACCGAGCTGACCTACCTGCACGGGGTGGCCGTCGGCGCGGACACCGCCGCGCCCGGCGACCTCGACGCCATCGAGGTGCCCGCGGGCACCTGGGCGGTGTTCCGGACCAGCGGGCCTCACCCGCAGGCGCTGCAGACGGCCTGGGCCGCGACGGCCACCGAGTGGTTCCCGTCGAACCCGTGGCGGCTGCGGCCCGGCCCGTCGATCGTCGCGATCCTCGACCGCGCCGCCGACTTCAGCACCGCGACCTGCGAGCTGTGGCTGCCGATCGAACCCGCCTGACCAGTACCTCCCGGCTCGGCCGGACCGGCTCGGCCGCCGTCACACCGACGGCGGCCGGGCCGGTCCCGTTCAGGACCCGTATGGGTGAACCGGGCGAATGAGTCAAATGAGCGTCCACCGCAGATCACTCTCCGTGGCAGCGTCTGTGCATCGAGCGCCCGCTCGCCGGTGGTGCGCTGACGATGACGTGGAACGCCCGCGCCTACGCCACCGCCGGCACGGGTGTGTGCCTCCAGCCCGACTCGGCGTGGTCGTACCGGCTCGTGGTGCTCGACCGGCAGCTGCGCCCCACCCGCTCCTTCGCCATCCCCGGCCTGCCCAACCGCGCCCGCGTCTCCGCCAGCGGCCGCATGATCGCCTGGACCACCTTCGTCGGCGGCGACTCCTACAGCACCAGCGGCTTCTCCACCCGCACCGGCATCCTCGACACCCACACCGGCACCCAGACCATGTCCCTGGAAGACTTCACCATCACCCGCGACGGCAAGCCCTACCGCAACGCCGACGTCAACTTCTGGGGCGTCACCTTCACCACCGACGACAACACCTTCTACGCCACCATGGCCACCGCAGGCCGACGCCACCTCGTCCGCGGCGACCTCACCACCAAGACCGCGCAGACCATCACCGACAACGTCGAATGCCCGTCGCTGTCCCCCGACGGCACCCGCATCGCATTCAAGCAGGCCATCGACGGCGACCCGCAACGCGGCTGGCGACTGTCCACCATGGACCTGGACACCCTCGCCGTCACCCACCTCGCCGAGACCCGCAACGTCGACGACCAGGCCGCCTGGCTCGACGACCACACCGTCGCATACACCCTGCGCGCCGCCGACGGCGAACCCGCGATCTGGACCGTCCCCGCCGACGGCACCGGCGCACCGACGCTGCTGCTGAACGGAGCCGAATCCCCCGCCCCCCTGGACTGACCCGCCCCTCACCACCCCAAGATCACGTCGATCTTGCACGAACTGTTGGGGATCTGCCCGATTGGCGCGTGTCGTACCCACAGTTCACGCAAGATCGGCGCGGGAGAGGCGGGCGGTGGCTGAGCCGGGTCGGCACGCTGAGTTGCACCCGAAGCGGTGAAGAAGACGCCCCTTCATCACCTCATTCACTGATATATACATTTACAAGGGTTACGTTCTGCGCCTATCCACTGCCGCTCGGTCACGGGCCACCGCTCGCGGACCGGGCAGCCGTCCCGAGAGGCGACCACCGTGCCACGATCACGCATCGGTACCCGACCCGTCCTGCTCCTCGCCGCGGCGCTCGCCCTGGCGCTCGTCCCGGCCGCGGCCCCGACCGCCGCGGCGGAGCAGGCCCAGGCCACGGCCGCGCCCGGCACCCTGGTCAAGTCGGTGCAGAACGTCACCCAGCCCGGCGCGAACCCCGCCGACCACGGCGACAAGGTGAACTGGGTGCTGTCCTACACCGACAACGGCGACGGCGGCGCGGTGTCCGTCAGCGACGCCATCGCCGCCGGGCACACCTACGTGCCCGGCTCGCTGCGGGTGCCGCCGGACTGGACCGCGGCCTGGTCCACCGACGGGAGCACGTTCACCACCACCGAGCCGGGGTCGGGCACGGTCGCCGTACGCGGCAGCATCGCCGACATCCAGCCGGGCGGCACCAGCCTGGCCCGGCTGCTGCTGCCCCCGGTGCAGCCGACCACCACCTCGACCGGCGGCGACGGGTTCACCCCGCTGCTCTACCGGTCGGCCGACGGCGCCGTCGAATCGTGGAACATCTACCACCACCTCGCCCCCGCATCGCCGAAGGTGGTCTGCATCAACCTGCTGACCAGCCAGCAGTGCGCGGGCGGTCCCTGGCCGCGGCCGCTCAACGCCACGGCCGGGCCGCTGGGCACCGGTGCCACCGGTGACCTGGGCAGCCCGATGGCGTCGCAGTTCGTGTTCGACCCGGACCGGCCCGGCGTCGTCTACTACGCGGCGTTCACCTCCGCCGCGCTCGGTGTCGGCTGCCTGGACCTGGACGCCCGCGCCAACTGCGGCTTCTTCCCGCTGACGCCCACCGGCGGCTCGCCCGCCAGCGAGAACAACCTGGCCGGGTTCGTCCAGTCCGGTGGCGACGTCTACGGCGTGTCCAGCACCGGGGCGGTGCTCTGCCTGACCATGGCTACCCAGGCGCCGTGCGCCGGGCAGCCGTACGCGGCGGTCGTCGCCCCGCACGGCACCCAGCCGGGTCCGGCGGGCAGCCAGCACTACTTCGGCTCGATCGTCGGGGCAGGCGGGAAGCTGTTCATGTCGTCGTCGCCGGGCACCGGCGCGACCGTGGGCTGCTTCGACCCGGCCACCAAGGCCGCGTGCACGGGCTGGACCGCGCCCAAGCCCGCCGGACCGGCCGGGCTGACCACGTACGGCGTGTTCGCCACGTACACCACCGGCGGTGACGTGGAGGGCGTGTGCGTGCCGCCGTCGGGTGGGGCGTACCAACTGCACTGCTACAGGGTCGACGGGGCCGCGCTGACGCCGCCGGCGTTCCCGTCGATGCCCGCCGGGGTGCTGACCTTCAACCCGAAGACCATCACCGGCCCTGACGGGCACCTGCGCAGCTACTTCCCGTTCTGGGGCGGGCCGCTGCTCGGCGCGACCGGCTGCTACGACTGGAACACCGACGCGGCCTGCGCGGGCATGGCCTTCCCGCGCACCCACCCGGGCGTCGGCGGCAGCGGCACCACCCGCGACTACGGCTACGACTACGACGCGGCCGGCGAGTGCCTCATCGGGCTCGGCGACGCGGGCCTGCTGTTCTCCATGGACCCGATCACCGGCGCGTCGCCGTGCTTCCGGGCCGGCGCCTCGCTCACCCTGACCGCGCCGGACTTCTACTGCGACGGGCAGAGCGGGCACATCACCGGATACCAGGATGCCCGTCTGGTCGACATCGACCTGGCCAACATCGACCTGGCCAACTCCAGCGCGACGATCTCGAAACCGGACAGCACGATCATCGCGACCGTGCCGTTCGCGCCCGACGGCAGCGTGGACCTCTCCGGGATCTCCCCGGCCACCCACCCGGCCCTGGTCATCGACGCCAGCCTGCGGCTGCTCAACGTCGACGACTTCGGCGGCGGCAACCAGCCGCACCTGGTCGCGGGCTTCGACGGCGACCCGCCGCAGATCTGCTTCCAGACCACGCTGAGCAGCTCCTGCGAGGTGACCGCGGTGGCCAACACGGGCTCCGGCACCGACGCCGGCGGCCAGTTCACCTCCAACACCGTGCAGCTGCCGATCGCGCCCGGCGCGGCGTGCCAGCCGCACCTGGTCGTGAACAAGGAGATCTGCCAGGACACCCGCGCCTCGCGATGCGGGCCGGGCGGCCCCGGACCCTGGGCCAAGACGAGCCCGGCCGGGCTGCTCGGGTTGCTGGGCACCGCGTACTGGCGGATCACCGTCACCAATGACGGCCCCGTGGCCGCCTCGCAGGTGACCGTCAACGACCCGGTGGCGGCGTCCTGTGTCAGCGCGGCAGGCACCTTCACCCTGGCAGCGGGGGCGAGCAGGCAGATCCACTGCTCGTCGTTCCTGTTGCTGCTCCCGCTGACCAACACGGCCAGCGTGACCTACCACACGCCGGGTGCGCCGCAGGGGACCCCGCCGGCCACGTCGGCCACGTCCTCGGCGACGGCCTGCTCGATCTTCTGCATCCTCGGCTCGCCCGACCGGGCGATCGAGCTGCGCGAGCGCGGCTGACCCACCACCCAGCGGGCCCGGGAGATCCCGTCTTCCGGGCCCGCGCCTGTCCGTCACCACTACCGGTGGACACCGGCCGCCACAGTGGCCGGTGAGCACGGTGGACGGGAGCGGCATGGGCTCGGCACTACGACAGGACACAGCGGCCGGTACGGCAGACCGTGGCGAGCAGCCGCTCCGCACCTCCGACGGCCGGCACCTCACCCTGGCGGCATACCGTGACCTGCCCCGGCACGCCGAGCTGTGGCAGCTCGCCGACGAGGGACGGCTCCGGGAGTACGTCCGGCACGGCTGGCTGCAGCCCGGCGCGAGCCCGGCCCCGATCCGGGGCGCGCACGCCGAGCTGATCGTGGTGACCGACCCGGACGGGCGGCCGGTCGCGTCCCTGCGCAAGATCCACGCGGTCGGGCGGGCCGAGGTGCGCCGCCTGCCGTCCATGGCCATGCTGCTGCGCGAGCAGGCTTTGACCGAACCGGGCGGCGCGCTGCTGCACCGGATCGTCGCCGGGCGACCCGTGGCCGAGCTGGCCGGGCTCTGGAAGGACCCGGCCTACCCGTCCGATGTGAAGATGGCGCTCTACCGCCGCGCCATGCACGACGCCGTCGACCGGCGCGAGGTCATGCTCCTGGCGGCGGTGGCCCCGGAGTTCCGCGCGCTGCGGAACCTGTTCGGCGAGCGCGTCGTGCGGTCGGTCGGCGCGCCCGTGCGCGTACGCGAACGTGGTGTGTCCCGCAGCGTCACCCTGCACCCGGCGGTCATCGACCCGCAGACGTTCTTCGCCGACCTGCTCGACGACGCCGAACGCGCCGGCACCGCCGGCGACGAGCCGGCCAGCCTGTGGCGCCAGCAGATCATGTGGGACATGCTGCGCGGCTACCCGTGGCAGCACCTGCCCGCCGCGCTGCGAGCCAGGCTGGAGCAGCTGTGCCCGGCCTGATCCGCGACGGCAACCTCTACACCGGCGCGCCCACCGGCTGGACCCACGCCGAGGCCCGCCGCCTGCGGCGCATGGACGAGCTACTCGCCGCGGTGACGACCGCCGACCTGACCCCGGTCCTGGCCGCCGTCCGCGCCAGCGAGCAGCCGGTGCGGCTGCTGGACGTCGGCGCCGGCACGGGCACCACCGTCGAGGACCTGTGCACCACGCACGGCGTCGCCTATTACGTCCTCGACGCCAGCGGTCCGCTGCTGGCCGCCCGCGCCACCGACCCGGCTCGTAAGGTGCGCGGCCGGGCCGAGCACCTGCCCCTGGCAGGCGGCTCGTTCGCCCTCACCTTCAGCCGGGCGGTGCTGGCCTGGTGCGGTGACCCGCGCGCAGCGATCCGCGAGCAGCTCCGCGTGACCGCGCCGGGCGGGACGGCGCTGTTCACCGAGTTCGACTGGACGCGGGCGGGCCTGACGGCGCGCTCGCAGGCGCTGGCCGACGGCATGGCCGCCCGGGCCGCGATGATGGGCGCGCTGATCCAGGGAGGCTTCGCGCCACGGTACGGCGCCCGCCTCGGTGCCGACGTCGACGCCGTCACCGCCGGAACGGGCTGCGTCCGGGAGCAGCGGGTGGTGGAGCTGCCCGCAGGCGATCACCGGGCGGTGTTCCTCGACGCCGCCCGCACCGTCATCGCGCACCTGCGCGGCCTGAAGGCGGCACCGGCGGCCACCGCCGCCATGTTCCTGGAGAGCTACGCCGCTGCGGTCGACGACCCGGCGAACGTCATCGAACTCAGGCTGCCCGCGCTGGTGACCCAGCTCGTAAGCGTGCCGGCCTGACCTCGTGCGCGGCGCGATGCGCGGATCTTCACGGACACTGCACGTCGCCGAGCTTGGTCCGCCGGCACCGGCACCGGGCCGCGTCGCCGCGCTCGCCGAAGACGGTCTGCAACTGCCCCCAGGTCGCCTCGTTGGCGGGCACCAGCGTGATCTCGGGTTCGCGGTCCGGTCCCGTCATGCCCACGCACCGCGTCGGCCGGTCCTGCGGGATCGGGGACGTTTCAGGCGGCTCGGCGTATCTCATCCAGCGCCGCCCGAACCACGTCCTGCGTCTCCTGGTCGAGCCCGGCCGCGTACGCTTCCGCCAGCCGGGCGGCCGCCAGCGCCGCGTCGAGGTCGGCGCGGTCGCCACGGGCCTGCCAGCGTGCACGCAGCGCCACAGTGAGCCAGACGTGCCACTCGACCACATCATCGTCGTCGCCGCCGATGGCGGTCGCGGTGCCCCATGCCTCGATGGCGTCGTCAAGGTCGGCGAGATCGCCGGTGATGTCGCAGCGCTGCAGCAGCGCCTGGGCCAGCGACGAACTCCACTCGGCGCGCTCGGATGCGAAGCCCGGGCCGAGCCGTAGCACGTCGCGCCACGCCTCGACGGCCGATGAGAGCGTCGCGACGTCGTCCTGCACTTGGCCTTTCCGCTCCCAGGCCCTGGCGAGGCCGGCGAGGTCATCGGTCCTCTCCCGCGGGCTGCGTCCGGCGGCCACGGCGCGCTGCAACGCGCGGATCGCCGAATCGAGGTCCAAGGGGTCCGCACGGCCGCGCTCACTGTCGGCGTCGTACCGGCGCAGCAGCGAGCGGCCGTACCAGGACCAGTACCGGCCGACTGCGCCGACGGGAGCCGCCCTGACCGCGGTCGAGGCGGCGGCGACCGCCGCGTCCAGGTCGGCACGGTCGTGCCGAACCAGATAGCGGCCCGACAGCTGGTGCTCCAAGACGGCACTGGCATGTGCCAGCAGATCGGGCGGAGCGGCCGCGACAGCAGCGCGAGCCAGGGCGACCCGGCGGTCGGCAGCATCGTCGCCGGTCGCGCTCATGGCGTCGTCCAGCAGGCCAAGCGTCTCAGACCAGTCCTGCCCCACGTGCTCCGGTCGGGAATGCACGAGCTGATCGGCGCCCAGGGACACGGCGACCGCTTCCATCCGGGCTGCGAGGACAGCATCGCGCGAGGCCAGCTGAGTGAGATCGCTCCGTAGTTCCAGCTGCTGCGCCCACATCACACCGCGACCTTGTTCGAGCCGGGCGACCGCGGTGGCCGCTTCGCCGATGTCGAGGGCTGCGGCGCCGACGTCACCGGCCAGCCCGCGGACCAAGGTGAGCGATCGCTGCCGGGCGCGGCGGCTCGTGCCGAGGAAGGACAGCCGGGTCAGCATCTCCACAGCCTGAGCGAACCCGGCGTACGCCGCTTCCCGGTCCCCCAGGTCCTCTGCCAGGCGGCCCCACATGATCGCCGCGTCTACGCGATCATGGGGCTGCACCAGCGGGTGCGCGGCCATCTCGCCCAGATGAGCGATGGCCGTCCGGGCGTCCGATTCCCGGCCGTCGCGCCGGAAGCGCTCGGCGAACGGCACGGCCGCTTTGCCACGCAGAACGGCCTCGGCTGCTGAAAGCAGCGGCACAGCTTGCGCGGCCGCCTCCGCCGCTTCGTCCAAAGCCTCAGGCAGTCCCAGGGACCGATGGCTGTCAGTGAGCGCCAACGCGAGGTTGATCAGCTCGCTACCGACGCTGCCCGGCCCGCCCGGCCGCGCACGGAACGCCGTCAGCGCGGAACGTGTGTACCGGATGGCCTCCTCGATGTCCGCCGGCTCGCGTAGGCGCTGAAACCGGACGCGGTGCAGGATCCCGAGATTCGCCGCGGCCATGGCCGACAGCGGGCTGCCGGGATCGACTGCGGTCCTTGCCGAATGCAGCACCGCGATCGCTTCGTCGATGTCCTCGGTACGACCGAACCGCTCATACCTGAACCGCAACACACGGGAGAGGTTCATCGCGCAGCCCGCACTGTCGGCACTGTCCACTCCGGTGAGAGCTGCCGCGCGACGGCTCGCCGCAACCGCTTCGTCTAGGTCGGCGAGTTCCTCGAAGTACTCGTACCGGCACTGCAGCGCGACGGACAGGTTGGCCGGTCCGGCCGGACCTGCGCCCTTCTGCGTCCGGTCGGCCTCGCGCAGATTGCCGATCGCCGCGTCCAGGTCGGCAATGGCACCGGTGTGCTGGTGAAGGCACAGCTGCGCCGCTCCCAGCACACCAAGGGCCGCCGGTCGGTCTTCCGCGGCTGCCTGTTCGACGGCGTCGTATGCCGCGGACACCGCCGACTCCGCATCTTCGGGCCGACGGGTCTGGTCGGCGTGCCGCCGCAGTGCGGTGACCAGATCGAGTCGTAGCGTAGTCGCATCGGTGCCCTCGGCGAGCGCGGCCGCGCGACGCAGCGCCGCCGCGGCCCGGCTGGGCCCGTCCGGCTCAGCTCCGTCTATCAGCCGGCGCGCGGCCCACTGCACCGCTCCGGCACCGAGCGGATCCCCGGCCAGCCGCAGCGCCGTCGTGATCGCCGTAGCCGCCGAGCGCTCATCCCCCGTGGCCGTGTGGTGTTCACGCGAGACCAGATGGTAGTTGCGCAGGTGCACGAGTGCACGGCCAGTCGGATCACCGCCGCCGGGTGAGGTGGTCAGCGCGACGGCTTCCCGGTACAGGTCCAGGGCGATTCGGAGGTCACCCAGGTCGCGGGTGACTTCGTAGCGCTCCCTGCGCGCATGCGCCGCCTGTTCGAGCCGGTCGGCCCGGCGATCGTCGTCGCCAGGCACTGCGGCCAGGCAGTCCGCGCCCGCCTCGACTGCAGCATCCAGGTCCGCCCTCGCGCCGGTCAGGCGGTATCGCATCCGCAGCGCGTAGCAGAGGTTGGTCAGGCAAGCACGGCGTACGCCGGCATCGGGAGCGGCCTGCCGGTACAGGTCGATGGCTTCGTCGAGGTCGGCCGGATCGCCGTCACGCTGCCAACGGTTGTCGACCGCGACGCCGAGGTTGAGCAACCGGAAAGGCCGCGCCCGGTCGTTGTGCGGCGTTCGGCCGACCGCCGACCGCAGCAGCCGCAGACCGTCGTCCAGTGTGGCTGGGTCGTCGATGAGTGGCAACCCGCGGGCGAACAGAACGTGGGGGTCCGGCGGTGCCTCCTCCGAAAGGTGCTCCACCCCGTGATCCTAGGAGCCGCCAGGTATCTACGAAATCCCCCGCAGGTGCACGTCGCCGCCTTTGCCGGTGCAGCGAGAACCGGCGCCTGAGCGATGGCCGTATACGACATCCGGGGTGATGCACACAAGGTTGGCATTGACAGCCATAGCTCTCCACCGTAGCCTCCAATCCGGAAAACGCTTTCCATCACTGGCGTCGGCGAAGCCGGCAGCTTCGCCTCCGGGCGGCGCCTTCACGGGTCTCAACGGAGGAGAAACGCATGCTGCCTGAGCGCAGGCCACCACGCCCCCGACGGCGTGCCCTGCTCGCCGTCCTCGCCACAGCGGCGCTCGCCGCCACCGCCTTTCTCGTGTCGAGCCCGGCGGCGCACGCGGCGACCGTCGACACCGGCGCGACCTACGTGTTCGTCAACCGGCACAGCGGCAAGGCGATGGACCTGTACGGCTGGTCCACCGCCGACGGCGCTCCGATCAACCAGTACACCCGCAACGACCTCGCGGTGCAGCAGTGGCGCTTCACCGACGTCGGCAGCGGCTACTACCAGATCCGGTCCGTGCACAGCGGCAAGGTGCTCGAACTGCCCAACGCCAACGACGGCGTCCAGCTCGTCCAGAACACCGCCGTCAGCGGCAACACCCGCCAGCACTTCGGCCTGGCCGACTCGGCCGGCGGCTACGTCCGGTTCCTCAACCGGCACAGCGGTAAGGCGCTCGACCTGTGGGGCTGGTCCACCGCCGACGGCGCGATGATCTCCCAGTACCAGGACCTCGACGGCGCCAACCAGCAGTGGCAGCTGGTCAAGCTCGGGTCCGGCGGCGGCACGGGCTGCGGCAGCGGCTCCTACAACGCCGAGGCCGTGCTCAGCGGCTCCACGTGGACTGCCCGCAACGGCGGCAGCACCGTCTACACCGGCACCGACCTGCGGGCGGCCGTGCAGGCGGCGGTCAACAGCCTCTCCGCCGGGCGCACCAGCAAGCAGCGCGTGGTGGTACGCGGCTCCGGCTCGATGAGCGCCAACGCCCGCATCTCGCTGCCCAGCTACACCACCCTCGACGTGTGCGGCACCATCAACGTCACCGGGACCGGCTCCGGCGACCAGGCACCCGTCTACTCCCGCGGCACCACCCAGGTCGAGGTCCAGCACCTCAACCTCACCGGCACGCCGCTGTACGGCATCTTCATGCGCAACGTCACCGACGTCGTGCTCGGCCAGATCGACATGCGGCTGTCCGCCGGGCTCGGCGTGCGCATCGACAACCGCGGCGACACCAGCCAGTGGACCCGCAACGTGCGCATCGACAACGTGTACGTGTCCGGCGCGAGTTCGCACGCCGTGGAGACCTACGGCGTCGACGGCCTCACCGTCGGCACCGTGACCGCCCGCAACGTCGGCGAGTCCGGCCTGCTGCTCAACCAGACGATCAACGCCACGGTCGGCACCGTCGACGCCGAGAACGCCGGGGCGGGCACGGGCTACGCGGCGTTCCGGATGGCCAACCGCAACGGCCGCGTCGGCTCCAGCTACGGCACCAACATCCGGGTCGGCACCGTGCGCGCCCGGGGCGGCGGCCGCGGCATCTTCTGCGTCTCCGAGAGCGGCGGCGCCGCCATCGACCGGGTGGACATCGCCAACACCGGCAACAACGCGATCCTGATCGAGAACTGCTACAACGTGAACATCGCCGCCAACGGCGGCACGATCAGCGGCGGCGGCGAGGTCCGGCTCGCCGAGCGCACCGAGTTCGCCGGCAACCGCGACATCACCCTGCGCAACTTCACCCTGGTGAACAGCCGAGTGGTGGAGAACCCCTGCGCCGACAACCTGTCCATCAGCATCACCCTCAGCAACTCGACGATCGTCAGGTGCTGAGAACGCCTGGCAGCACGGGGGCCGCCACGTCCGGCGGCCCCCGTCACCGAGGGTGCACATAGGCCATCGCCGACGCCGGGCATCGATATCCGACACTCCGCTCACGGCGTGTCAGCTGCGTCGCCGGACCCCTCGACGACATCATCAAGGGCGTGAGCCGCGCTGGACATCCTTCCGCCGTCGACGTCGCCGCACAGCTCGACTACTACCTCGTGTACGCCAACGCCCGCGCCCGGGATCGCGCTCTCCCGCCCGAGGGCATCGTCCTCGAAGAGTTCGTGCTGCGCCCCGACGGCACCACGTCCGCGCTGGACAGTGCGGGTTGGACGGCCGCCGGCGGCACCTGGTGGAGCGCCGTCACGTTCAGTCGAGGCCTGCGCACCGACGCCCGGCTGCGCGCCCGGGTGACACCCGTCGGCCGGGCGGGCGCACAGGCGGCGTACCAGGCGGCGTGCGGTGCGGCGCTGCCGCCGGAACCGGAGCTGCGCCGCCACTTCCTCGACCGGCTGGAGCTGCCCGCCTCCGCGCCCGCCCACCTGGTGCCCGCGCAGGCCACCCCCGAGCGGTGCGTCTACCGGGTGCTGCTGGCCGGCGAGCTGCCCGAGCACGGGCGTGCGGCGCTGCGCAGCGGCTGGCGGATGCAGCCGTTCGACCGCGGGGACGACACAGCACATCGCATAGCGGGACGCACCCGCCGCACCCTGGACGGGCAGACGGTGACCTGGACGCTCCGTCAGCTCGGCGACGAGGCGACCTGGGCCGTCGACCTGTCCACCGACCGCTCGGACAACCCGGCGACGCCCGCCCTGGCCCCGTTGCTGCTCCGCCTGCGCACCGAGGCCCGCGGCCAGGGCCTGATCCCGGTCGCCGTCGAGCGTATGCCCTAGACGGCGGGACCAGCCCGGACCGTGCCAGGGCTCGGCGGCGGTCCGGTCTCAGGGCGCGCAGATCGCGTACGCGTGCACGTGCCAGTCGTCGGCGTAGCCGGTCTGGTCCTCGTGCGCGGCCACGTCGACGCCGGACAGCGCGCCGGGCCCGAACAGGCCGACCCGGTTGAGGTGCAGATGCCGCCACGGCTCGAAGCCCAGGTTGATGAACGCGCCGACCCGGTGCACCTTCGTCCCCGCCGGGCACGCCACGCTCACACCGTTGTTGATCGACGATTCGACGCTGTCGGCCGAGACGACGTGCTGCCCGATCGGGTTGCTGCAGATCGCGTACACCCAGGCACCGAAGCGGCCGCAGCCGGTCTCGTCGGGCGCCACCGTCGCCGAGACGCCCCGCAGGACGTCGGGGAGCGTGTTGTGGGGGTGGATGGAGATCAGCTTGAAATGGTGTCCACCTACCGCGGCGCCGCCGATGCCGAGGACCCGCTTGCCCTCTGAGCACATCGCCACCGGCGCGGGCGCTTCCAGCGGCTGAGCGCGGCCGAAAGTCGCTTCCACCCCGGACTGCAGGCAGCGACACTGGCACGGAGAGACTGAGATCGGAGTGGTCGTGGCGCTGACGCAACACGCAAGCCGTCCCATCGTGGTGGACGGTGTCGAGTACCGCTGGCTCGTACGGCAGCGGCCCTCCAGCAGCCAGGGCATAGGCGCGCCGCTCACCTTCGCCGTCGAACTCCCCGGCGTGCACGGCGCGGTGCTGGTCGTCACGACCGATGCTGCCCGACCCGACAACTGGATCGGATCTCCATCAGCCGTGATCCGTCCTGCGCAGGTCGCCGCCTGCGTCAGGGCGGCACTGCGCGGCGGCTGGCGGCCGGCGCAGCCAGGGCCTGCATTCCTCGCTGACGCGGCGCTGATGGAAGCGTCATGAGCATCTTTGCTGACGAGTTCACGGCCACACGCATGATGTTGATCAGCGTGGTTTCCTCCGACGAGATGTGCTGCGATACCCTGACTCTGGACCAGCCCTTGTTCCTTCGCCCCGGCGACCGCATGAGTTTCCACGGCGTGGAGGTCGTCGTCGACCGATCGTCCGGACGCCGGGAGCGGCTGACGGGAAGTAGCGGACGCGCGCTCCAGCGTTCGCGACTGCGCTAGCGCCGTCGCAACGCCGTCCTCCTCGTCACCTCGGATTCGCGCCACTCCTCGGAATCCGATGGCGATGTCCCGGGACTAGCCGTGGTCACCAGAACGGGCTGTCGGCCGCCGAAGCCGCAGATTCGGCGGCCGGGTCCGGCTCGGGCCGCGGTACGTCGTGCGGCTTCGGATCCGCTACCAGCCGTTGACATCAACGCAGGCCTCTGGAACAGTCTGGGCCGGTGAACACCTCCGGGAAGGCTGCAGTGCCCTTCCGATCAGTGCCGGCCGAGAGCGCGCTCGCGACAGCCTCGGCCGAGATCAGCCGGCTCGGCCTCACGGCGCGGGCGGAGGTCCTCGGCCCAACCGCATCGCCGATCATGCGCGTCACGCTGTTCCGGGACGGAGGATCAGTCGCCGTCGGCGCGGGAAAAGGCGCGGGCCCCCAAGGCGCGGCGAGCGCGCACTTCGAGGCCCTGGAACGCTATCTCATGTCCGCCCAGGAGAACCGCCGATGGACCGCAGACGCCACCAGGCTGCTGCCTGCGAGCGCCGTAGCCGGGCAGTCCGCCCTGGAGCGGGACCTCGTCATACAGCGGTGGGCAGCGGAATTTCCGAACTCCGTCGCGGCGTGTGCCCCTTACGGCGGAGTCCGTTATCCCACGTTCCTCGCCGACCCTCGCTACTACCGGTGGCCGGTCGCCGGTGACGACGTCCGACCGTACCGCAGTCTGCTGCGGTACTCGTCCAGCCTGGGCACTGCGGCAGGTGTCGACCTGGCAGAGGCCGTCTACCACGGCCTCTGCGAGCTGATCGAACACGACGGCCTCGGGCAGGCGCTGCTGCGCTGGTACATCGCGGGCGTGCCGGACGTCGACCTCGTGCCCGTCGAGGATCTGCCGGACGAGTTGCGTGCGCTGCACGCGGAGGCCGTGCGGGCGGCCGGCGCCTCGGTGCACCTGCTCGACGTCACCACCGACCTGGATGTGCCGGTGTACCTGGCGGCCAGCCCAGCGGCCAGCGGCGAGCCGACCCGGCTCGGGGCAGGCGCGTCGCTCTGGGCCACCGACGCCGCGTCGCGCGCCCTCGGCGAGCTGATCCAGGTCTGCGCGCTCTCCTCGACCGCCGGCGGCTCGCCTGCGGTCGACCGTCTGGCGACCTGGCAGGCGCTACGACGATGTGCCCTGATGCCACTCGACGAACTGCTGTCCGGCCCGGTGCGGGCGGTGCCGCTACGCGCGGACATGGCCGGTGACGGCAGCCCGGATTGGGGGCTGGAGCAGGTCCGCCGGGCTCTGGCCCGTCACGGCATCGACTACCACGTGTGCGAGGTCGCGCCGGCCGGCTCGTCGATCGCGGTAGCCACAACGATCGTCCCAGGACTGGAGCGCTTCAGCCTGGTGCGGCACGGGGTGCCCGTCATCCCGACTGGGCGGGGCTGGGCCCTGTGGCCGTCCCCAGGCCCGGCGATGATCACCCGACCGAGTCCAGTTACCACGAAATGAGGGAACATGTCTACTAGCGACGTTCCATTCCGTCCCGGTGGCGCGGGTAAAGAGCCGATGGCTCGTCTCTCCCCGCCTGGCGGTGGTGGCGGCACCCTGTGCTTCCACCCCGGGGACGACAACAAGCCGACGGCTCGCCACTCCCAGCCCGGTGGCGGCGGCGCCGCTTGCTTCCACCCGAGTGACGACGGCAGTGCGTCGATGACCCACCTCGCCGACGATCTGGCGGCCGACCTGCACCTCGCGCTGGCCAGCATCGACTACCGGCAACTCGCCGTGCTCGCCTGAAGCAGGCGGTGAGGCAGCACATCGAGGCAGCCGGCGTCAACGGACGCCGGCTGTTCCACCGTGACTTCTCCTACTGGTACCTCGCCCGATCGATCTCGGTCGCGGGGACCGCTGCCAGCGCCGTCGCCCTGCCGCTGCTGGCCTACCGGACGAGCGGCTCCCCCACGCTGACCGCGGCGGTGCTCGGCCTCGAAGCCCTGCCGTACCTGCTGTTCGGGCTCTTCGCCGGTGCCGCCGCGGACCGTCTGCGGCGCAAGCACATGATGATCACCGCTGACGTATGCTGCGCTCTCCTGCTCGCCACCGTACCGGTCGCCGCGCTGTTCGATGCGCTGACCACCTGGCACCTGCTCATCGTGGCGTTCGGCGTGGGCTGCGGCTTCTGCTGGTTCGACGCCGCAGCCTGGGGTGCCTTTGTCAGCATCGTCGGCAAGCCGGGGATCACCCGGGCGAACAGCCTGATCTGGTCCACCGAGATCGTGCTGGAGATCGCCGCGCCCGCCACTGCCGGCCTGCTGGCCGCGATCACCGACCCCACTCTGGTACTGGCCGTCGACGCTGCCACCTATCTGGTGTCCGCGGCGCTGCTCGCCCAGATACGAACCGGGTTGGACCCAGGGCCGGCGGTGGCCCGCCGGCTGCGGGCCGAGATCGCCGAAGGGGTGCGCCACCTCTGGCGAACACCGGTCCTGCGTACGCTGACCGCTGCGGGCTTCGGCCTGAACGTGGCCGCCGGCGGCGCGCTGGGTCTGCTCGTCGTACACGCCGACCGGGCTCTCGACATCGGGCCCGAAGACCAACGGCTGGGCCTGCTCTACGCTGCCGCCGCGGTCGGATCGCTGGTCGCCGCCGTCATCCTGCCCCAAGCCAGCCGGTGGGCCGGCCAGGGAACGGTGTCCATCACCGGGCTCATCATCTTCGGCGCGGCCCTCATCGGATTGGCCGGCACGTCGGCCTTCACGTCGGCGTTGACCGGGTGGGCGATCTGGGCCGTGGCGCGCCTGACCGTGAACGCCAACGGCATCACTGTGCGACAGCTGCTCACACCCGATGCGCTCCAGGGCCGCGTCAACACCACCGGGCGCATGCTGGCCTGGGGCGGCACTCCGTTCGGCGCCGTGATCGGCGGCCTGGCCGCCGACGCCTACGGGGTCCGGGTCACGTACCTGATGCTGGCTGTGCCCGTCGTGCTCAGCCTCGCCCTCGTCATCGCCTCGCCGGTGCGTGGCCTGCGCATCGCGGTCGATTGACTCAGGTCTGCCGCGGCCGGTGACCTCTTCACCGTGTGACCGCTTGAGGGGCAGCTGGGCGAGACTGCGTGACGCGCACGGATGATGAGACGGGGCTTTCGCGGTGCGCTGCCGGGGACTCGAACCCCGAACCGCAGACCAGTGCGCTCGTTCCAGCGACCTCGGTCAGCGTCGTCGCCAGGTCGGGTGAGCTGTCGGGTGTGACCTGACGCGGCGGGTGGAGCGACCCGTGGGGGTGCGTCGTTAGAAGGGTGCAGGACCGGACAACCCGGATGTAATCCGGTGGGAGCGACGCTCCTTCAGGCCGGGCCGACGAGCACTCCGCCACGCGACGACTCGAAGGGTGTGACCAATGACTTCGCCCCCGACGCCCACCTCGGGCCGCTCCCCCGTCCCACCCGACGACAATGCCGGCACCCGCGGCGAAACCGCAGGTCAGAGTGGGTACACCAACCCGGACCGCACCATCTCCGCGTCGCCGAGCCCGCCGCCCGGCCGGGTCGCGGGCCGCGCCGCCGTGCCGACCGTCGCGGGGCGAGCGCCCGCCGCAACCTGCCGCCCGACGCCCGGCGGCTCCGGGCGGGCTGCCGTACGTCCCGCCGGGACGGCCCCGGAGGGGCGGCCGGCCCGTACCCGGCTCAGCGAGGCCGACAGCAAGGGCAAGCGCCGCAAGCGGTGGGGACGCAGCATCCTGCTGGCCTCGGTGGCGATGATCGTGATGCTCGCGGGCGGCGGCCTGATCGCGGGCGCCTACTTCTACGACTCGGTGCCCGAGCCCGCGGACTTCAGCGAGAACGAGAACACCTTCGTCTACTCCTCCGACGGCGAGCAGATCGCCAAGCTCGGCGGCGAGAACCGGCAGATCGTCGCCATGCCGACGCTGTCCGACGAGGTGAAGGCGGCGCTGATCGCGGGCGAGGACAAGAACTTCTTCCAGCACAGCGGCATCGACGTGTGGGGCATCGCGCGCGCCGCGTGGAACAACCTGACCGGCGGCGAGACGCAGGGCGCCTCGACGATCACCCAGCAGTACGCCCGCAACGCCGCGAAGGACCTGGAGGTCAGCTACGCCCGCAAGCTGCGCGAGGCGGTGATGGCGCGCCGCCTGGAGGAGGAGCACAGCAAGGACGAGATCCTCGGCTTCTACGTGAACACGGTGTGGTTCGGCCGCGGATCGAGCGGCGTGGGCGCGGCGGCCAGGGCGTACTTCGGCAAGCCGGCCGACAAGCTGACGGTCGAGGAGGCCGCGGTGCTCGGCGCGGTGCTCAAGCAGCCGGAGCCGAACGAGGCCGACGGCAGCAAGGGCTTCGACCCGCACTTCAACCCGGACGCGGCCCGCATCCGGTGGAACTATGTGCTGGACAACCTGGTCGAGATGGGCCGGATCGACGCCCAGCAGCGGGCGGCGATGGTCTATCCCGACAAGGCGCTGCGCAAGTACTCCGCGAAGTCGGGTGAGACCGGGGTGCAGGGCACGGGCACCGGCTTCGTGATCCAGAAGTACGTGGACCGGGAGATGACCGCCTGGGGCATCACCGACTGGCGCAACAAGGGCTACCGGATCACCACGACGATCAACGCGAAGGCGCAGAAGGCGCTGGAGGCGCAGCTGTTCCGCACCTTCGAGTGGAAGCAGTCGTGCACCGGCAAGGGCGACCAGAAGCAGTGCACCAACGACGTGGAAGACGCGATCGACGTCAAGGGCACGAAGATCAACGGGTATCCGAAGAACGTGATCGCGGCCGGGGTCGCCATCGACCCGAAGACGGGCCGGGTGCTGGCCTACTACGGCGGCGCCGACGGCACCGGCATCGACTACGCCGGGAAGATCAACGAGGGCACCACCTGGGAGGACGGCGGCCATCCGCCCGCGTCGTCGTTCAAGGTGTACACGCTGGCCGCCGCGATCGACGCGGGCATCTCGCTGAAGTCGACCTGGGACCCGACGCCGATCACCGCCACCGGCAAGAACAAGAACTGCGACAAGTACAAGCTGTGCCCGTACGAGGTGGAGAACGCCGGCCGCGACCCGGGCAAGCTCAAGTGCAAGCGCAAGTGCACGCTGAAGGACGTCACCCGGATGTCGCTCAACGTGCCCTTCTTCAAGATCGCCAAGAAGATCGGCCCGGACAAGGTCGTCAAGATGGCGCACGCGGCCGGCGTCAACACCATGTGGGCGCTCAGCGACGGCAAGGCGCGCGACCTCACCGACCCGGCCACCGACATCAGCCGCGCCTCGTTCGACTACCAGGTCGGCTTCGGGCAGTACCCGATCACCGTGCTGGACCACGCCTCGGGCATGGCGACCTTCGCCAACCACGGCATCTACTACAAACCGCACTTCGTGATCAAGGTCGAGAAGAAGGACGAGAAGACCGGCAAGTACAAGCTGGTCCCGCAGGCCGGGGAGGTCATCCAGGCCGAGCGCCGCATCCGCGCCGAGGTGGCCGACGAGGTGACCGGGGTGCTCAAGACGATGCCCGGCTACTACTACCACCCGCTGCTGGGCCGCCAGGCCGCCGCGAAGACCGGCACCTGGGAGAGCAAGACCAAGGAGAACGCCCACTCCCACGTGTGGACGGTCGGCTACACCCCGCAGATCGCGTCGGCGATCTGGGTCGGCAACGTCAAGAACGCCTCCGACCCCATCTACCGGCCCGCCAAGCTGGGCGGCGGCAACATCACCAGCGTCGGCCTGCCCGCCGACATCTGGCAGGCCTTCATGAACGCCGCCCACACCGGCATGAAGCTGCTGCCCGAGCCGCTGGCCAACGGCACCGGCGGCAAGCTCGGCGAGTCCGAGGGGGTCGGCGACGGCGTCGACCCGCCGAAGAAGGACGACGACGACGAGGACTGCGACGACGACGACGAGAAGAAGTGCAAGAAGAAGCCGGCGCCCGGCGGCAGCCCCGTGCCGTCACCGCCGCCGGGCGGTCCCGGTCCCGGTCCCATCGTGCTGCCGACACCGCTGCAGTCCCTGCTCGGCGGCTGACCTGATGCGTGCGGCCCGGACGGCGGTGCGCCGTCCGGGCCGGTCGGGCACGGGTTGACTAATCGGCCCGACTCTATGAAGCTGCTTTGGAGAGCGCTCTCCAAACACGACGCGTCCACCGTGGCCGTCCCCCACGCGGCGCGTCCTGTCCCGTCCCGCACCACGACAGGAGCAGCCCATGTCCATCCCACCCGTCGCCAGACGGGCCCGGTTCCGCCGGGCCGCGCTGGCGGCGTCCGTCACCGCCGCTCTGGTACTGCTCGCACAGTCCCTGGTGGCCAACACCCCGGCGCAGGCCGCCGGCCCCCTGATCTCGCAGGGCAAGCCGGTCACCGCGTCGTCGATCGAGGGCGCGGGCACGCCGGCCGCCGCCGCCGTCGACGGCGACCCCGGCACGCGCTGGTCCAGCCAGTTCAGCGACCCGCAGTGGATCCGCGTCGACCTCGGCGCGACCGCCGCGATCGACCAGGTCCGGCTGGTCTGGGAGACGGCGTACGCGACCGCCTTCCAGATCCAGGTCTCGCCCGACGGCAACGCCTGGACCAGCATCTACTCCACGACCACCGGCACCGGCGGCACGCAGACCCTCGCGGTCGGCGGCAGCGGCCGCTACGTGCGCATGTACGGCACCACCCGGGCCATCGGCTACGGCTACTCGCTGTGGGAGTTCCAGGTCTTCGGCGTGATCGGCGGCCAGCCCAGCCCCAGCGCGAGCCCGAGCAGCAGCCCGAGCCCGAACCCCAACCCGGGCGGCACGCCGATCTCGGAGTTCAAGAAGGTCGAGGCGTCGTCGTACGAGGGCGGCAACGCCCCCGCCGCCGCGCTGGACGGGCGCACCACCACCCGCTGGTCCAGCCAGTTCAGCGACCCGCAGTGGATCCGGATCGACTTCGGCGGCACGGCGACCGTCAGCCGGGTCGTGCTCAACTGGGAGTCCGCGTTCGCGCGCGGCTACCGGATCGAGACGTCCGCCGACGGCACGAACTGGACCGGCATCTACTCGACCACCACCGGCAACGGCGGCATCGAGACGCTCAACATCAGCGGCACCGGCCGCTACCTGCGCCTCTACGGCACGCAGCGGGCCACCGGCTACGGCTACTCGCTGTGGGAGCTGCAGGTGTTCGGCACGGTCAACACGTCGGCGACCACCCCGCCGATGCTGTCCGCCCCGACCCGTCCCCCGGCGACCACCGGCCAGTTCCAGCTGACCGGCCCGGCCGACGCGGCGATGGTCACCACCACCCGCCGCCCGGCGCTGAGCTGGAACGCGGTCGGCGGCGCGGCCCGCTACCAGGTCTGGCTCAACATCAGCCGGACCGACTACGACTTCACCCAGTCCGGGAACCTCATCGACCTGTACACGAAGGTCGCCGAGCCCACCGGCACGACGTACACCCCGACCTGGGACCTGCCCGACCGCTGGACGTACAAGTGGTACGTGGTGGCCGTCAACAGTTCCGGCGGCACGGTCTCGGTGTCGAACATCCGGAGGTTCAGCGTCTACCTGCCGGTGCTGGAGACGGTCGCCGACGGCGTCAACATCGTCAACGGCAGCCGCGACCTGAACAAGAACGGCGCCGTCGAGCCGTACGAGGACTGGCGCCTGCCGGTCGAGACGCGGGTCAACGATCTCCTCGGGCGGATGACGCTGGAGGAGAAGGCGTACCAGATGTTCTACAACGCCCAGGCGTTCAACCGCGCGGGCTGGCACTTCGGCCCCGCCGAGGGCCCTGACCTGCACAACTTCCTGCTGTCCTCGGCGACCACCCGCCTGGGCATCCCGTTCGTGTCGGCGGGCGACACCATCCACGGGTACAAGACCACCTACCCGACGCAGAGCGCGCTGGCCGCGGGCCGCAACTACCCGCTGCAGTACAAGCTCGGCGACATGCAGCGCCGCGAGCAGCTCGAAGTGGGCACCCGCGGCGTGCTCGGCCCGCTGGCCGAGGTCGGCACGAAGGTGATCTACCCCCGGATCCAGGAGGGCAACGGCGAGAACGCCGACGTCGCCGCCGCCCAGGTGCGGGCGCTGGTGGCGGGCCTGCAGGGCGGCCCGGAGCTCAACCCTGCATCGGTGCTGGCCACGGTCAAGCACTGGCCCGGCGAGGGCGCGGGCGGCGAGGCGCTGATCGTGTACGACGCGGTCACCATCAAGTACCACATGATCCCGTTCCGGGCCGCGCTGGAGGCCGGCGCGGTCAACATCATGCCGGGGTACGCGGGCAGCTCGTTCCTGGACCCGGGCGGCCCCGGGGCCGGTGACAGCGCGCCGATCCTGGCCTACCTGCGCAACAACCTGGGCTACACGGGCCTGATCACGACGGACTGGCTGCCGTCGGGCTCGTGGGTCGGGGCGGCCAAGGCCGGTTCGGACGTGATGGGCGGCGCGGACCCGGGTGCGCCCGGCTACTCCATGGCGACCTTCACCGCCGGGGTGCCCGCGGCCCGCATCGACGACGCGGTCCGGCGGGTGCTGCGGCTGAAGTTCCAGCTCGGCATCTTCGAGGCGCCGTACGGCGACCCGGTCAACGGCACGTACCGGATGCACCAGCCCGCGTACACCCAGCTGGCGAACCAGGCCTCGCGCGAGGCGATGACGCTGCTGAAGAACAACGGGGTGCTGCCGCTGCGGCTCAACGCGGGCGACAACATCGTGGTGGCCGGTCCGCGCGCCGCCGACTCGCTGGCCTGCTGCATCTGGACCAGCTACTTCCACCAGGAGTACGGCTCGAAGAACATCATCGACTCGATCAGGGCGCGGGCGGCGACCGCCGGGGTCAACGTGTACCAGGACTCCGGACCGTCTCCGAAACTCGCCATCGTCGCGGTCGGTGAGGGCTCCTACACCCACGCCACCAACTGGGTGAAGGAGCAGCCGTTCCTGCCGCCGGACCAGCTGGCGGTGATCCAGAACTTCCGCAACCAGAACATCCCGGTCGTGGTCGTGCTGGTGATGCCGCGCCCATACGTCATCACCGAGTGGGACGCGCTGACCGCCGCCACGGTGGTCACCTACCGCGGCGGCGAGGAGATGGGCCCGGCCCTGGCCGGCCTGCTGTTCGGCGACTACGCGCCCAGCGGCAAGCTGCCGTGGCAGCTGCCCCGCAACCTGTCCGACGTGCTGCGGCCCGGCGGCAGCGACGTGCTCGCCGACGCCGTCGAGTTCTGGGACCTGCCCTACGACCTGGGCGCCACCACCGCCCAGCGCAACGAGATCAGGGCCCGCATCGACGCCGGCCAGCCGGTGCCGACCAACTACGGCAACCCGCTCTACCCGTACGGAGCCGGCCGCACCGGCTGGTGACCCCGTGAAAGGAAGGGCACCTTCTTAACGCTTCGCGTATAAGAAGGTGCCCTTCTTAACGTGCCTGGCACGTGGGCGGGTGCACCGGTCAGGTGGCATCCCCGCCAGGTCTGCGAGGTCCGGCCGATCTGCGGCGTGAAACGGGCGGGCGGCCGGCCCCTTCCTCTCGGGTCGGCCGCCCGGCCGCCGCTCAGCGGTGGTCGTTCTCCTTCAGCTCGATCACCCAGGCCCGGCGCTCGGCGATCAGGCCACCGCGCATGACGAACACCTCGGCCATGGACATACGCATCACCGAGCCGTCGGTGCGGCGGGCCTCGCCGGTCAGCTCGGCCATGATCACGTCGTCCTGCTCGACCATCCGGACCAGGTCCAGCGTGGGCGGCTGGATGAAGCCGGGACCGTCGATGGCCTCGTCGTAGGCCTGCTTGCCGGACAGCTTGAACGCGCCGTAGACGGTCCAGGTGATGTCGTCGGTCAGGCACGACAGGATCTGCGCGTGGTCGTTCTTGCGGAACCCGTCCAGGTATCGCTCGACCGTGCGCTTGTTCTCCGACATCGGATCTCCTTCCGCCGGGCCTGCCACAGCCCAACGTATCGGGCGGCCCGCCGCGAACGGGTCCGCCACACCGGTCCGGGCGGCGCCGGTGCACGCCGGAGGCCGCCATGCAGGGTGGCCGTCGTGGGATGGACGGAGCCGCCGGCCGGATCTCGACATCTCTCCGGCAGGAGATCCGCGCGATTGCGCCCCAGGAGCGCGGCCGGTGGGCGACGCTGTCATCCGGACCCCGGTGAGAGGAGGCTGCCGTGACCGGCGAAGCGACCCGCACGGCGGCTGCCGCGACTTCGGCCGTCGTGCTGCCCACGCTGGCGGCGGGCCAGTTCCTGATGACGCTGGACAGCTCGGTGATGAACGTGTCGATCGCGACGGTGGCGCAGGACGTCGGCACCGACGTCACCGGCATCCAGAGCGCGATCACGATGTACACCCTGGTCATGGCCGCGCTCATGATCACGGGTGGCAAGCTCGGCCAGATCATGGGCTACAAGCGCGCGTTCGCGCTGGGCTGCGTGATCTACGGCGCGGGCTCGCTGCTGACCTCGCTCGCGCCGAACCTGACCGTGCTGCTCATCGGCTGGTCGCTGCTGGAGGGCATCGGCGCCGCGCTGATCCTGCCCGCGATCGTCGCGCTGGTCGCGGCCAACTTCGGCCGGTCGCAACGGCCGCGCGCGTACGGCCTGGTCGCCGCGTCCGGCGCGATCGCGGTGGCGGTCGGCCCGCTCATCGGCGGGGCGCTGACCACGTACGCGTCGTGGCGCTGGGTCTTCGCCGGTGAGGTCGTGGTGGTGCTGGGCATCCTGGCGCTCACCCGGCGGATGAGCGAGCTGCCGCCCTCTCCCGGCACCCGGCTGGACCTGGGCGGCACGGCCCTGTCCGGCCTGGGGCTGGTGCTGGTCGTCTACGGCATCCTGCGCGCCGGGGCCTGGGGCTTCGTCAACCCGAAGCCGGGCGGCCCGTCGTGGCTGGGCCTGTCCCCGGTGTTCTGGCTGGTCATCGCGGGCGGCCTGGTGCTGCTGGGCTTCCTGGCGCGGGAACGTCGCCGCCGCGACCGCGGGCAGCCGGTGCTGATCGATCCGGCGATGCTGGACAACCGGCAGTTGCGCGGCGGCCTGACCGCGTTCGGCTTCCAGTACCTGCTGCAGGCGGGCCTGTTCTTCACGGTGCCGCTGTTCCTGTCGGTCGCGCTGGGCCTGTCGGCCGTCGACACCGGGGTGCGTATCCTGCCGCTGTCGGTGTCGCTGCTGGTCGCGGCGGTAGGCGTCCCGCGTTTCCTGCCCGACGCCTCGCCCCGGCGGGTGGTGCGGGTGGGCTTCCTGGCGCTGCTGGCCGGGCTGGTCCTGCTGGCCGCGACGCTGCAGCTCGGGGCCGGGCCGGAGGTGGTCACGGGGCCCCTGCTGCTGGCCGGGCTGGGCATCGGCGCGCTGGCGTCGCAGCTGGGCGCGGTCACCGTCTCGGCGGTGCCGGACGAGCAGAGCGCCGAGGTGGGCGGCCTGCAGAACACGATCACGAACCTGGGCGCGTCGGTGGGCACCGCGCTGGCCGGGGCGGTGCTGATCTCGGCGCTGACGACGTCGTTCCTGACCGGGATCCGGGACCACCCGGCCGTGCCGGACTCGGTGTACCAGCAGGCGCAGGTGCAGCTCGCCGCCGGGGTGCCGTTCGTGTCCGACGCGCAGCTGTCGGCGGGACTGGCCGCGGCGGGCGTGGATCCGGCGCAGGCCGAGGCGATCGTCGCGGAGAACGAGCAGGCGCGTCTGGACGGGCTGCGCGCGGCGCTGGCGCTGCTGGCGCTGATCGCGCTGGTGGCGCTGTTCTTCGCCCGGCGCCTGCCCGCCCGGCAGCCGGGCGAGAGTGGTCAGTGACGCCGGTCAGGCGGCGGGCTGCGCCTCGATCTCCAGCTCGAAGTCGATGCCCTTGGCCGAGAACCAGCTCATCGGGTTCTGCACCGCGTCGTTGACGTAGACCTCGAGGTGCAGGTGCGTGCCGTACGCGTAGCCGCTGTTGCCCAGCAGGCCGATCTGCTCACCCGCGCCGACCTGCTGGCCGACCTTGACGAGCACGGCGCTGGCGTGGGCGTAGACCGTCTTGACGCCGCCGCCGTGGTCGACGGTGATCGAGTTGCCGAAGGCGCCGTTCCAGCCGGCCTGCACCACGATGCCCTGGTGCACGGACGCGAACGGGGTGCCCTCCGGCAGGCCGCCGAGGTCGAGACCCTTGGGCAGCAGGCTGGAGCGGACCGCGTGCTGCGGGACGATGTCGTAGTCGTGCAGCGGGAGCACCCAGGAGTCGGCGGAGGTCGCGCTGACCGAGGTGTCCATGGTGCGCTCGGCACGGTTGGCACGGTCGGCGGCCTGGGCACGCGCGTCGTCGACCGCCGCGCCGGCGGCCACCTCTACGATCGGATCGCTCTTGGCGTCGTCGACGGCCGCTCCCGCGCCGAACGCCACCACACCCGCACCGGCCGCCGCGGTGGCCAGGACTGCCGCGTACCGACGGCGGGACGGCGCTGCCGCGCGACGCCTGCCGCGATACCTGTCGCCTTCCTTGGAAACCTCTGGCCGGTACTGCACGCGATGCTCCGCTTCTGTCAAGGGCAAGAGACAAGGTAGCGAACCCGCAGACGTGGCCACAAACCATCTACCGTGACAGAACAATGACTCAGCGTCGTCTCCGCTGGTGACCGGGTGGGCAATTCGGACATTAATTAACTCAAAGTTACGGGCGTCACTGGATGTCACGTCCGCCGTCCAGGTACCGCCGATCGGCTCAACCCGCCCTGAAGCAGGCGAATCCGACAGGCGTGATCTGGTCGCTGCCGCGCGGCATCGCGAACCTGGTCGCGGGCTCGCTGGGGGAAGGAGTGACCGCGGCTCAGCCCGCCCCGAAGCAGACGAACCCGGCCGGTTCGGTCTCGCCCGCCGCGGCGGCAAGGGCGGCGGCGGGGGCGGCACCCGCGGCCAGCCGCCGGTGGAAGCCCGTCATCACGTGCATCGCGACGTCGTCGGCGACCCGGCTGACGCTCGCCACCACGGTCGCGGTCCCGGCCGCTATCAGGGCGGTGCTCAGCCCGACCGACTCGTGGCCGGGCCGCACGTCGGCCAGGCCGAGCTCGCAGGCCGACAGCACGGCCACCCGGGGCGCGACGGACAGCTGCTGCAGGTCATAGCCCATGAGTGGGCCGTCGGCCAGCTCGAACGCGGAGAACAGCGCGTTCTCGCCCTGATGCCTGCCGTGCGCGGCCACGTGCAGCAGAGCTGCGCCGTCGCAGCCCGCCAGGGTCGCTGCCGCCGTCGCCGCCGGGCCGGTGAGCACCCGCGCGCCCGGGTGGCACCGCGCGATTTTGTGCACCTCCGCCTCGGCCCGGTCGTTGCCCGGCCCGGCCACCAGCAGCGCCGGACCGGCCGGGCCCGGCTCGCCGTAAGCCCGCTGCCGCGCCGTGTACCAGCTGGTCGCGGACGCGGCCACGGTGACCGGCCGGCCGGCGGCGCCGGGCAGCAGGCTCCACGGGACGGTCAGCAGCTCACCGGTCGGCACGAGCACCAGGTCGCGGTCACCCGCGACGGCGAGCACCGGCCCGAGCACCGCCGCGGCCAGCTCGGCGGCGTCGCGGCGCACGGACGCGAGCACCGCGTCGGCCAGCCGAGGTGGCAGCGCGCGCCCGGCCCGCGCGTCCAGGGAGGCGCGCAGCCGCAGCGCGATCTCGGCCGCCGCGGCCGGGCGGCCCGCGTCGACCAGCCGCGCCGTGCCACCGGCCAGCACCAGCGCGCGCAGCGCCGGGCCGTCGTGCAGGTAGACGGCCATCGCGGCGTCGCCGAGGGCCTGCGCGACGGTGCCCATCGGAGCGGGTGCGCCGCCGGTGCCCGGCCCGGCCAGCGTCCACGAACGGTGCCGGATGCGCCGCTCCAGCTCGGCGGCGTGCGAGCGCTGCGCACCGGCGGGCCGCCCGGCGCGCTCGGCCTCGCGTACGGCCAGCCGGACCTGCCGCAGGGCCGCCAGGGCGGCGGCGGTCTCGGGGTCGGCCGGCGGGCGTACGGGCGGCAGCAGCAGCGCCTGCGCCCGGGAGCGCTCGGCCCAGGCGAAGACCTCGGCCGGGCGGCCCCGGTCCAGCGCGCGGCGCAGTCCGGCCCCGGCCAGGTCCCGCCCGTGCACCGCGGCGCCGGTCTGCAGGTCGAGGCAGCCCACCTGGGCGCGGTAGCGGTGCAGCTCGGCCAGGCCCGTGGTCAGCTGCCGCGCGGCGGTGCCGGCCCGGCCGGACGCGGCGGCGACCTCGGCCCGCGCCAGCCGGCCAAGCACCCGGGTGTCCAGCCGGTCGCCGTGGCGCAGCACGCCGTGGCGGCGCAGCGCGTCCACGGCGTCGGCGGTCCGGCCCAATGCGGCGTTCGCCCGCGCGGCGAGCAGCCCCGCCACCCGCGCGTCCTCGTCGAGCGCCAGCTCGGACAGGCGGGCGGCGAGGGTGTTCGCCCGGCGCAGCAGCACCCGGTCCGGCCCGCCCGTCGCGTACGCCGCGCGCAGGTCGACCAGGTCCGCCAGCGCCGCCCAGCGCCCGTTGCGCCGCTTCAGGAAGCAGGACCGGGCCTGCCCCGCCCAGCGCCGCGCGTCGGCGTGCCGGCCGGCCAGCAGGGCGGCCTCGGCGCGGGCGAGCAGCGCCTCGGCCTCGTCCTGGCCCATGCCCTGGGCACGCAGCCGCGCCAGCGCCGCCGCGAGATCGTCGTCGGCCTCCCGGAACAGGCCCGCGGCCAGCAGCACCCGGGCCCGGTCCAGGCCGAGCAGGGGCAGCACGCCGGGCGCGGAGCGGGTGTACTCGACGGACAGGGCCGCGAACGCGCCCAGCGCCCTGGGCAGGTCACCGGCGGCGAGGTCGAGCAGGGCCAGGTTGTGCCGGGCCTTGGCGGCGATGAGGCCGAAGCCGTGGCGCTGCGCCACCTGGGCGGCACGGCCAAGGTCGGCACGGGCCGCCGCCGGGCGGGGCGCGTGCAGGTGCAGCACGGCCCGGTTCAGCAGCACCCGGGCCAGGTCGCGGGGCTCCCGGCGCTCGTCGAGCACCCGCAGCGCCCGGCCGTACTCGGCCAGCGCCTCGTCGTCGCGGCCGGTGCGGCGCAGCATCACCGCCCGCTGCCCGTGCAGCGTGCCGCGCTGCTGGGGCGGCAGCAGCCGCTCCGCCTCGTCCAGGTGGCCCAGGCCCTCGGCGATGCGGCCCAGCTCCGAGACCGCGTAGGCGAGGCTGACCAGGATCCGGGCGCGCAGCGCGGCGTCCTCGGCCGGGTCGCCGCCGGGCGGGGCGTCGTCCAGCACCCGCAGCGCCGCCCGGTGCCGCCGCGCGCCCAGCGCCGGGCGCATGTCGTTGGTGGCCGCGACCCCGGCCGCGTGCAGCTCGGCGGCGCGCGGCCGGTCGCTCACAGCACGATGCCGGGTGTCACCACGGTGCGCAGCCCCGCCCCGTGCACCAGCAGCTGGGCCAGCCCGTGCGGGATGCCGGTGAACACGAACCGGCCCGCCTGGTCGGCCTGCGCGGTGTGGATCACGTCCTGCCCGTCAGGCCCGGCCGCGGCGGTGCGCAGCTCCACCTGCAGCGGCGCGGGCGGGGCCAGCCAGCCGTCGACGCGTACCCCGTCGTCGCCGGGCAGCACCGACACCATCAGGCTCAGGATGTCGCAGTCGAAGGTGATGGTGCGCGCGTGCTCGGCCGCCCGCGCGCCCGACCCGACCAGCGCGTCGTGCTGCAGCCGCGCCGCCTCCACGTCCAGGTCGGCCAGCCGCAGCGCGAACGAGACGCGGTCGTCCAGGTCGGCCGGGGGCGGGTCCACCGCGGCCCAGGTCCGCGCCAGCGCGTCGAGGATGTCCGCGTCGAGGTCGTCGAGCAGGCCGTCCGGGTCGGTCATCACCGGCTCCAGGTGGGATCGGCGAGCAGCAGCTCGCGTACTTTCGCCAGGCAGCGGCCCCGGGTGGGGCCGATGCTGCCCCGGGGCATGCCCATGGCCTCGGCCAGCACGTCGTAGTCGGGCCGGTCCACCAGCGCCACGACGCGCAGCAGGCGGCGGCACCGGTCGGACACCGCCTGCAGGGCGCGCCACAGCGCCCGGTCGCGCTCGTGGGTGAGCACCTGCTCGTCCACGTCGGCCGCCGGGGACAGCGCGTGCTCCACCACCTCGGAGTCCGGGTCGGCGCCGGCGCGTTCCTGGCGCAGCAGCCGCCACGCCTCCCGCCGGGCGGTCGTGGCCAGCCAGCCCAGCAGCGCCTGCGGGGTGCGGATGGTGTCGAGGTGGCGTACGAACACCAGCCACGTCGTCTGCACCACGTCGGCGGCGGGCTCGGCGGCCAGGCCCTGCGCGCGGGCGACGTGCCACAGCAGCGGGTTGACCTCGCGCACGATGGCGTCCAGCGCGCCGCGGTCGCCCTCGCGCGCCTTCTCCAGCAGCCCGGCCAGCACCGCCGCGCGGCCCTCGGCCGGGACGGTGTCCGCTCCGGCCGCCGCCGTCATGCGGCCTCCCCGTTCCCGGCCCTGTGCGGGTCGGGCGTGGTGAGGGCGTTCAGCACGCGCTCGGCCCGCTCCCGGGGGGTCGAGGTGTCGAAGGGCGCCACACCGGACTGGTCGAGCAGCGCCTGTGCCAGCATCCCGGCGTAGGCCGCGGCGGCGTACGAGGTGCCGCTGCCGACGCCGAAGCCGGTCAGCGCGGTTTGCTCGTTGTCGTCGTGGACCGCCATGTCGTCGAGCGTCGAGAGCGCGCCGCCGGATGCCAGCGGCGTGGCGCTGAACACGTCGACACCGACGCAGTGGCGGGTGACCCAATCCTCGTCCCGGCTGAAGTCGGCCAGGTGCCCCTTGACGGTCACCGCGCCGACCGAGGCCACCAGCGCCGCCTTGGAAGCGAACGCGGCCGGGTACACCGGCTCGGGCGTGCCGTAGTTGCCGGCGGCGGCGACCAGGATCGTGCCGCGCTCGGCCAGCCGGTCGACGGCGGCCCGCACCTCCTCCTTGTAGCACTCGTCGGCGGCGTTCAGGGACCGGAAGCCGATCGCGAGGCAGATGACGTCGATGAGCCTGTGCTGCTGGTCGTACAGGTGGGTCAGCGCCTTGAGGATCTGCCGGTCGGCGATGCGCCCGTCCTTGCCGCGGTCGAGCGTGACCGACAGGATGATCGCGTCCGGCGCATGCTGCCGGACCACACCGGCCACGAACGTGCCGTGGTGGGGGCCGTAGTCGGCGATCGCGGGACGCGGCCAGCCCTCGTCGTACGCGTCGAGGAGCACCGGGTCGCCCGGATCGCCCTGGAACCAGGGGTGGGCGGGGTCGACGCCGGTGTCCAGGACCGCGACGACAGGCCGCCGCAGGTCGGGCGCACGACTCGCCGGAGTCCGGCGCGGCGCGGGCACGAACGCGGACACCGGCCTGAACGGCAGGCCGTGCGTGTTCTTGACGCTGAACCCGTGCTTGTTCACGCTGACGACCTTCTCCGCCATGACCTCGTCCCCTCCGGCCGTAACCCCGTTCGTTCCACAAGAGAGTGTGGTGGCGATCGCTGGATACCGGAACCCTGAAAACGGCTTGCGGGCGAAGACAGACTGACCGGGTGACGGCATGGCCACGGACCACTCGCCGTGATCAGGCCGGACGGATCAATACCACATCCACGGCCGCCGTCGGTAAGGAGTGGTCGCTCCGTCCGACCAGGCACGGTGCGATGCTGATCACGTGCCACAGCTCTCCGGCACTGCCGAGCACTGGCAGGCCGTATACGACCGAAATGATCCACAGAACGTCAGCTGGTACCAGCCCACGCCCGCAATGTCGCTGAGGCTGCTGGAGGCCGGCGGGGCACGCCCCGGCAGTTCGGTGCTCGACGCCGGCGGCGGTGCTTCCACTCTCGTCGACGAGCTGCTCGTCCGCGGCATGACCGACGTGACGGTGCTCGACCTGTCGGAGGCGGCGCTGGCCGCGGCCCGCAGGCGGCTGGGCGAGCGCGCCATGGCGGCGCACTGGATGGCCCGGGACCTGCTGACCTGGTCGCCGCTGCGGCGGTACGACTTCTGGCACGACCGTGCCGTGTTCCACTTCCTCACCGACCCGGCCGACCGCGACCGCTACCGCCGCGTGCTCGCCGCCGCGCTCGCGCCCCGCGGGCAGGCCGTCATCGGCACGTTCGCCGAGGACGGCCCGGACTCCTGCTCCGGCCTGCCCGTGGCCCGCTACGGCATGCAGGCGCTGGCCGAGCAGTTTCCCGGCTTCCAGCTCTTGCAGGCCGAGCAGGAGCAGCACCGGACCCCGTCGGGCGGCTGGCAGTCGTTCACCTGGGTGCGGCTGACCCGCCCCGCCGGGGAACCGGTGCCCTCCTATGCTCCCGCCGCCGCCCCTGCCCCGGCTCCCGCACCGCAGCCCGGCAGCTACTACTGACCAGGCCGCTCGCGCGGACACCATCGCTCCGGGCTCCACAACTTCTGGGTTGTAGGTACAACCCAGAAGTTGTGGAGCCGAAACCGCAACACCTCGCCCCGCCGAGGGCCTGGTCGACAGCCGAAGGTGACCAGGGTCACCCGGGCCGCTCCGGAACCAGAAGGCCTCCCCCGCCGACCAACGCTGACCGGGTCGCAGGCGTGCGGCCCGCGTTTGGGGAGGTTCGGTGCGGGTGTACACGTCGGTGGCGCGGCCGGTCCGGCTGCTGCTGGCCGTGGCGGCCGGTCTGCTGCTCGTGCTCGGTCCGGCAAGCGCCGCGTCGGCCCACGAGGTCGGCGGGGTCGGTGCGACCAACTTCGCGACCACCCTGTCCGGGCTCTCCCCGGCGGTGCCCGGTGTCGCCCTGTCCGTCGTCGAGAACGGCTCCCGCCTCCAGCTGCGCAACACCACGAAAACCGAGGTCGTGGTACGCGGCTACAGCGAGGAGCCGTACGCCAGGATCGGGCCCGACGGCGTCTGGCTCAACGACGGCTCCCCCGCGACCTACCTCAACGCCGACCGGTTCGGCTCCACCCGCGTGCCCGCCGACGCCGACCCGGCCGCCGCCCCGCGCTGGCGCAAGGTCTCCGACGAGCCCGTGCACCGCTGGCACGACCACCGCACCCACTGGATGCTGACCACGCTGCCGATCGCGGTCGCCGCCGACCCGACCGCGCCGCACCGGATCTCCGAGTGGCGCGTCGACCTCGACCACGACGGCCGGGTCCTCACCGCGACCGGCTCCCTGGACTGGGTGCCCGGCCCCTCCCCCACCCCGTGGTACCTGCTCACCGCCCTGTCCGCGCTGCTCGTCGTCGGATTCGTGTTCACCCGGTGGGCGCACCGGCTGGTGGGCGCGGCGCTCGGCGCGCTGATCGCCGCCGACGTCGCACACGCGGCCGGGGTCGCGCTGGTCACCGAGGGCAACGTGCCCGAGCGGCTGGGCGCGTTCCTCGGCTCGGACATGACCGCGCTGCTGATCTGGCCGTTCGGCATCGTCGCGGCGGTGCTCATCGCGCGCGGCGCCACGTTCCTCGGTTTCGTCGGGATGGGTGTGGGCGGGCTGCTCGCCTCGATGATGGCGCTGGACGACGCGCCGGTGTGGTGGCGCTCCTCGGCCCCGTCCGCCCTGCCCGCCGATCTCAACCGCGCCACGGTCGCCCTGATCGTCGGCCTCGGCGCCGGTCTCCTGCTGGCCGGGCCGCTGTTCTGGCGCCGCTTCAAACCCGCCTCGCGCACCCAGTCCGCCTCCGCCGGAGTCGCCACGTCCGCCGGAGTCGCCACGTCCGCCGCCGAACCCCCGGCGAACGGCGAGACCCCGCACTCGCTCGCGACAATGCCGGCTCGCGACACCGCCGACGACGCGCAGGCGGAGCCGCCGATCCTGCTCGGAGCGCGGGCCGCCGCGGCAGCCGCGCCACCGCGGGAGGAGGCGACCGTCGGGCGGCGCGGGTTCGCCGGGACGCTGGCCGTGGGCGGCGTCGGGGTGATCCTCGGCGCGGCGGGCGGCATCGCGGCGGGCGGTGGCCCCGGCACCGACACCCCCGCCGAGACGGAACCCGGTGAGCCGGGCCGGTCGTCGATCGGCACGGCCCGGGTCGCGTTCCACGGCGAGCGCCAGGCGGGCATCGCGACCCCGGCCCGGCCGCAGGCCCGGCTGCGGGTCACCGCGTTCGACCTGGTCCCCGGCGTGGACCGGGCGGGTCTGCGTACGCTGCTGCGCCGCTGGAGCCAGGCGGCCGAGCAGCTCACCGCGGGGCAGGCGCTCGGCGCACCGGGCGATCACGTCGTCACCGGCGCGGGCCCGGCATCGCTCACGGTGACCATCGGGTTCGGGCCGAGCCTGTTCGGCAAGGCCGGGCTGACCGCCGCGAACCGGCCGAAGCAGCTCGCGCCGCTGCCCGCGTTCCCGGGCGAAGACCTCGACCCGGATCGCAGCGACGGCGACCTGTGCCTGCTGGTCGCGGCCGACGACGCGCTGGTGGTGTTCCACGCCGCCCGCGAGCTGGCCCGGCTGGCGCGGCCGTACGCCCGGGTCCGGTGGCAGACCGACGGCTTCAGCAGCGCACCCGGTGTCACCGCCGACGGCGCGACCAGCCGCAACCTGATGGGCCAGCTCGACGGCACGAACAACCCCCGGCCCACCGACGAGGACTTCGACAGCAAGGTGTTCGTCACCGACCCGGCCGCGCCGCGCTGGCTGCAGGGCGGCTCGCTGCTGGTGGTACGCCGTATCCGGATGCTGCTCGACGACTGGGACGGCCTCGGCCGGCCCGCCCAGGAGCGGGTCACCGGCCGCCGCAAGGACACCGGCGCGCCGCTGTCCGGCGGCGAGGAGCGCACCCCGGCCGACTTCGGCGCGACCGCCCCGGGCGGCGGGCTCGCCATTCCCGCCGACGCGCACATCCGCCTGGCCGCACCGGCCTTCAACAACGGCGCGGCGATGCTGCGCCGGGGCTGGTCCTACGCCGAGGACATCGAGGCCGGGCTGCTGTTCCTGGCCTGGCAGGCCGACCCGGCGCGGGGCTTCGTGCCGGTGCAGCGGCGGCTGGCCGGCTCCGACGCGCTCAACCGCTTCATCCGCCACGAGACCAGCGCCCTGTTCGCCATGCCGCGCGGAGCCGCGACCGGCGGCTACGTGGGCCAGGACCTGTTCGGAGACGACCCCGCATGAGCCTGCTGACCCGCCTGCTGTCCTGCTCCGTCCCGCTGGCGACCGCCGTGGCGCTGTCCGGCTGCTCGCTGTGGGGGCTGGAGGGCGGCCCCGACGCCCAGGGCGCGGCGCTGCCCAGCATCGCCGCGCAGCCGGAGGGCGTGGCGGCGGCCATGGGCGCCGACGGCGTACAGCGTATCGAGATCACCGTCGACGACAAGCTGCGCATGACGCCGGAGGTGGTCTCGGCCCGCCCGGGCCGGGTGGAGTTCACCTTCCGCAACGTCGGGCTGACCCCGCACGACATCGCGCTGCGGGTGCCGTCCGCGGCGGGCACGGGCAATCTCAACGGGGCCGACACCCGCACGGTGCTGATCGAGGTCACCGAGCCCGGCACCTACCCGATGCCCTGCCTCTACCACGGCACGTCGGGCATGCGCGGCACCCTGTACATCCGCTGACCTGTGGCCCGGCCGCGAGCCCGACGTACGGTGATACGCACGGTAGTAGCGTATTGAGGGGATGTCGGCGCACTTAAAAAAGCGTCATCTCGGGAGGTACGGTGCAGATCTCCGACAGAGAACCGCACGAACGGCGCTGGATGGGCGTCGGACGGAGCAGCCGGCCCGATTCCCGGGCGGCGGCGGCCGAGGCCGTGCGTACGGCCAGGATGGGCCCCGATCCGAAACTGCTGGTCGTCTTCGCGGCGATCACCCACGACGCGGCGGCGGTGCTGGCCGGGGTCACCGAGGCCGCGCCAGGCGTGCCGGTGATCGGCTGCACCACGCACGGCGAGATCGGGCCCGGCGGCCCGGCCGACGGCACGGTGACCGTGGCCGCGCTCGGCGGGGCGGGGCTGGAGGTGTCCACCTGCGTCGCCGAGGACGTCACCGGCCGCCAGGCCGACGCCGGTTACGAGGTGGCCGGCTGCGTCGGGCGGGTCGGGCTGCCGCACCGGGTGCTGATGCTGCTCACCGACGGGCTGGTCCGCGACCAGGAGAGCATCGTGCGCGGCTGCTACCGGGCGCTGGGCGCGGGCGTGCCGCTGTTCGGCGGGGCCGCGGCCGACGGCTGGCGGATGAGCGGGGCATACCTGTTCAAGGACGGTCAGGTGCTCACGAACGCGGTGATCGGCGCGGCGATCGCGTCGGAGGCGCCGATCGCGGTGGGGGTCAGCCACGGCTGGCGCACCGTCGGCCAGCCGATGATCGTGACCCGGGCCGCCGACGGGCGGGTGCTCACCCTCGACGACCGGCCCGCGCTCGACGTCTACCTGGAACGGCTCGACGCCCCGCCCGAGGCGTACACCGACCCGGCGGCGTTCACCGCGTTCGCGCTGCCGCGCCCGCTGGGCGTGCAGCGGCGCAGCGGGGTCGAGGCACGCAACCTGTCCACCGAGGTCGATCTGGAGGGCCGGTCGATCGGCGGCGGCGGGGCGATCGACCCGGGCGGGCTGACCTGGGTGATGACCGGTGACGAGCAGTCCATCCTGGACGCGACGGACTCCGCCTGCCAGGACGCGCTCGACCGGCTGCACGGGCAGGAGCCGATCGGCATGCTCACCTTCAGCTGCGCCGCCCTGCGCGCGGTGCTGGGCGACGACGGCATCCGGCGGGAGGGCGAGCGCCTGGACCGGTGGGCCGGCAGCATCCCGTACGCGGGCTTCTACACCTACGGCGAGATCGCCCGCAATCACGGCATCGACGGATTCCACAACCAGACCCTCGCTGTGCTGGCACTGAGCTGACATGGCGGGGCTCGCCGAGTCGCTGTACATCCAGCAGCTGGTGGAGCTGCTGGCCGTGGTCTCCTCGTCCACCGACGAGACGTCGGCGGTGCAGAACGCCGTCGAGCGCTCGGCGCAGGCGCTGGAGGCGGAGGTCGCGGCGGTGGTGTTCGAGGGCAAGGTGACCGCGTCGATCGGGTTTCCGCCGGGCGCGGTGCCGCACGAGGAGATCGTCGCGGTCACGCTGCGGCAGCGTGCCGAGCTCGACGTACCCGGCCTGGGCAGCTGCCCGGCGGTGACCGCGTCCTGGGCGGGCAGCAACCCGGGGCATCTGGTGCTGGCCCGCTGGGACGCCCCGTTTCGCATCGAGGAGCAGAACCTGGTCCGCGGTATGGCCCGGGTGCTGGAGCTGACCCTGACGATGCTGCGCACGCTCGCGGCCGAGCACTCCATCCGGCAGTCGCTGGAGGAGCGGCAGCGGCTGCTGGAGCACCTGTTCACGATCCAGCGGGCCATCTCCCGCCGCGAGGACCTGCAGCAGATCCTCGACACCATCACCATCGGCGCACGGGACCTGCTCGGCGACGAGATCGGGCTGCTGTGGGTGCGCGACGAGCCCACCTCCTCCCGGGTCAGGCTGGCCGCGGCGGCGGGCACCCGGCCGGTGGACCCGGCCGACCGGCCCGTGGTCGACGTGGCCGACGCGTCCGTGGCGGGCGAGGCGATCGTGACCGACCAGGTCGTGGTCCGGCACGGGCAGGAGGCCCAGTCACGGATGCTCAAGCTGCTCGGTCCCAACGGGGTGCACGCGTCGATGGCCGCGCCCGTGCACGACAGCGGCATCGTCACCGGCGCCCTGGTCGTGGCGTCCTGCGACGTGGACCGCGCCTACACCCCGGCCGATGAGCAGACCCTGCGCGCCTTCGCCGAGAACGTCAGCCTGGCCCTGACCGACGCTGCCACGGTGGTGCGCATGCGGCTGGCGCACCACGACGCGCTGACCGGGCTGCCCAGCCGGCGGCTGTTCCTGGAGCAGCTGGCCCAGCAGCTGGCGGTGGTCGAGTCCGACGGGCGCACGCTCGCGGTGCTGTTCCTGGACCTGGACCGGTTCAAGGACATCAACGACTCCCTCGGCCATGCCGCGGGCGACCAGCTGCTGACGGTCACCGCTGACCGGGTCACCGCGCAGCTGCGCGCCGGGGACGCGGCGTCGCGTTTCGGCGGGGACGAGTTCGCGGTGATGCTGTCCAGCGTGGACGGCGCGGGCGACGCTACGGCGGTGGCGAGCCGCATCGTGGACGCGCTGGGCAAGCCGATGCGGGTGGCCCAGCAGCGGCTGCGGGTCGGGGTGAGCATCGGCATCGCCCTGAGCGCCGCCACGGGCAACGATCCCGCGGAGCTCGTCGCCCGCGCCGACCTGGCCATGTACGAGGCGAAGCGCCGCGGCACCGGCGGCCACGCGATCTACGACGCGTCCCTGCCCGGCCACGGCACCGTCCCGGCGGCACACCGCTGACCCGCCTTGCCGTGAACGCCGGCCTATGACGTCCGATCCGGAAGCCGGATCCTCGACGTCACAGGCCGACGTCGACGGCGGGCAGGGTGCCGATCAGGCGCTGACCTGCACGCTCAGCGTCCAGTCGTCCAGGATGCCGGTGAGCATGCTCGCTCCCGCCTGGTCGACCAGCCGCCACTGCACCTCCACGACGTGCGGTGCCGGGGCGAAGACGGGCGCGGCCACCCGCTTGCAGGCCTGCGTCGCGCCGGACTCCCCGGCCCCGGAGGTGAACGTCAGGTCGTTGGCGCCCACGGGCACCCCGTCGATCAGGATCTGGATCTGCAGGAAGTCCAGCGGCGCCGCGTAGGTGACCGGCTGCCCCTGCACCCGTCCCTCGGCGGTGAAGAGCACCAGGAGCTGGTCGTTGTCCGCGGCCGGCGTGGTGACGGTGATCGCGGCGCCGGGCAGCGGCTGGAACATCATGCCGGTCTCGGCCAGGGTGAGCGGCGCGTTGTCGGACACGGTGAAGCTCTGCTCCTGCGCGCCGCCGTTGCAGGCGACCGGGCCGTTGCCGCCCGCGTCGGTCGCCCTGTCCTCGTCCAGCAGCGCCACGGCCCGCGGCACGGACTGCGCCGCGGCGGTGACCGGGCTCGCCGCCCCGGCCACCGCGAGCACGGTGGCCAGTGCCGCCAGCACGGCGACGGTACGTCTGTTCATGAGGTGATCCCTTCGGCTGCTCCGCCCGCTCCCGCGGCCGGAGTGCCGCGGCGTTCGCGGCGGGATCAGGCTGCGCCGCGCCCGTCAGCGCGCGGTCACGGTCGGGTCAGTGTCAGTCGGCTGACGGACGACCATGACGCCACCGTGACGACCGTGCCGAGCATGGAAGGCGGCCGTCCGCACCGGACGCCAGAGGAGGAGAACTGCTGTGCCAACGGCAACCGTCACCCGAGTCGCCGCCACCGTGCTCGCCGCCACGCTGCTCGGCCTGCTGCCCGCGCCGACCGGCGCGTACGCCGACGAACTGCTCACCTTGGAGGAGGAGACCAGCAGCACCACCGACACCCTGGCCAAGGAGGTCACGGTGACCTGCCCGCGTGGCACGTGGGTGGTCGCCGTCGGCGGCTGGACCACCGGCGGCGGGGGCAGGGCGCTGCTGACCCGCATGGAGCCCAGCGACGACCTGACCTCGGCGGTGGTCGCGGCACGCCCCGGGGTCCCGCCGGCCGGCGGGTTCTCGCTCACCGCCCAGGCGATGTGCCTGCGCGACGAGACACCGCCGGAGCGTGTGGAGGACACCGTGTCCGGCGACTCCATCGTCGCCACCTGCCCCGACGAGCATCAGGCCGTCGGCTACGGCTTCGCGATGCACCGCTCCTCCGGCGACTGGCGCCTCGACGAGCTGCGGCCCGGCAACGCGCTCGTCAGGGTCCGCGCGCAGGCGTCCGGCACCAGGCCGGCGCTCGCGCAGCTGACCGTGGTGGGCATCTGCCTGCCCTCACCAGAGCTCACCGCGTTCGCGTGCACACGGGAGCAGGGTCCGAGCACGCCGGTCCTCTATCCCCGCACCGTCGTGCTGCCGGAACCGGACTACGGATACCTCGGCATCGGCGGCTCGGTGACCGGGGCCGGCACCCACCTCGACCGGTTCCAGCTGAAGCTCTACGGCAGCGGGGAGGTCCGCGCCTCCCGCTATCTCGGCCTGTCCCTGCCGTTGTCGCCGGCCGCCCGGTCCGGTGCCGTCGCGGCGGCCGACGAGGAGACAGCGGAGTCGATGACCGGCTGGGGCAGCAACATCGGCACGTTCTACACGCCGGGGTGCTGAGTCAGCGCCGCGCCACGGCCGCCTGCCGGACCGGGACCAGCAGATCCCGGTCCGGCGGCGACACTCCGATCGCGCGCATCGCGTCGCCGTAGCGGGCGAACGCGCGCCGGGCCTCGCCGTGCTGGCCGCCCGCGACGAGCGTGCGCACCAGCGACCGGTGCGCGCGCTCGTCGTACGGGTCGCGCTCCAGCAGCCGCAGCAGGTAGCTCACCGCCGCACCGGGCTGCCCCGCGAGGCGGCTGGTGTGCGCGAGCATCCGCAGCATCGCCAGGTACGCCGCCCGCGCCTCCTCGTGCAGCGGGCCCGCCCACTCGGTGTACGGCTCGTCCTCGAACGCGTCGGCCCGGTAGAGCTGGTCGGCCGCGAGCAGCGCGAGCCGGGCCTGCTCGGTCGCCTGCTGCTCGACCAGCCGCCGGGCTCGGGCGACCTGGTCCAGGAAGTCCTCCACGTCCACACCGGTCGTGGCCACGTTCAGCGCGATGCTCGACTGGTCGGCGCTGAGATGGTGGTCGGCGGCGTGGACCTTGGCCGGGTCGAGCACCCCGCGCACGATGTTGAGCAGCACCGACAGCCGGTGCCCGGTCTTCTGCCCGTCGGCGTCGGGCCACAGCAGCTCGCACAGCTCGCTGCGCGGCACCGGCCGCCCGCGCCGCGCCACCAGGATGCGCAGCAGGTCACGGGCCTTGCGCGACTGCCACGACGACGCGGGCACGACCTGCCCGGCCAGCTCCACCTCGAACCGGCCGAGCGCGCGTACCCGCACCTGCGGCCGGTCCGCGGAACCCGTGGCCGCGCCGATCCGGTCGGCCAGCGCGTCGGCGGCGGCCAGCCGCTGCGCGGCGGGCAGCGCGTCGGCCCGCTCGTCCGCGCCCGCCCCGGGCAGGCGCGCGGCCAGCACCGCGATACGTGCGGCCTCCACCGCAGCTCCGGCCTCCGCCCAGATCGCCCGCGCCTCCCGTAGCGCGGCGCGGGCGCGGTGCGGGTCGGCCTCGGCGGCGGCCCGCAGTTCGAGCGCGTCGGCCAGGCCCGCGGGCTCGCTCCGGGTCCGGGCCGCCCGCGCGGCCTCGGTGGCCAGCTCGGCGGCGCGCACCGGGGCGCCCTGGTGCAGGGCGATCCAGCCCTGCGCGAGCAGCGCCGGGCGGCTCAGCTCCGGCCCGGCCTGGTCGGCGGCGGCCTCGGCGTACCCGGCGGCGGCCTTCACGTCGTCGGCCAGCACCGTCAGCGCCAGCCCGGCCAGCGCGGGCACCAGCACGTGCGCGTTGCCGGCCCCGGACGCGACCTCGACCACCTGCTCGTACGCGGCCCGCGCCTGCTCGCGCCACCCGCGCCGCCAGTACAGCTCGGCCAGCCCGAGCACCGCCCCGGCGAACCGGCGCGAGCCGTGCCGCTGGTAGTGCGCGATCGCGGTCCGGTAGCGGCGGGCCGCCTCGTCGTAGCGGCCGAGCATGGCCAGCGCGTCGGCCTCGTTGCTGGTCGCGATGGCGTGCAGGCTCGGCGAACCGGCCGCCTGCGCGTACACGGCGCACAGCTCCGCCGACTCCAGCGCCGCCGCGTAATGCGCCTGCTGCAGCTGCTGGTAGCTGCGGTTGGTATGGATCTGGGTCAGCAGCAGCACGTCCCCGGTGCGCTGCGCCATCGGCAGCGCGAGCGCGAAGTGCTCCGCGCTGCCCGCGCTGTCCCCCGCCACCCCCAGGCACAGCGCCAGGCTCAGGTACGCGGCGGCCAGCGCGGCGTCGTCACCGGCCGCCGCGGCCGTCCGCACCGCGTGCCGTGCCGAGTCCACCGCGTCGTCGACGTCGCCCGCGAGCAGCCGGGCGTTCGCGACGGCCGCGGCCAGCAGCGCCGCGTCCGCACCGGACTCACCCGGCGCGGCGCGGGCGAACGCGGCCAGCGCCCCGTGCGCGTCACCGCGCTGATAGGACACCCGGCCCAGCCGCCAGGCGGTGGCCGCGGGCAGCGGCCGCCGGGTGCCCGCCGCCTCCTCGTACGCCCGCTGCGCGGCACCGAGATCGCCCGAGGTCCGCAGCGCGTCGCCGAGCAGCAGCCACAGCCGCTCGTCGCGCTCCTCCGGCGGCAGCTCGCCGACCAGGCGCACGACCAGACCCACGTGCCCGCCGGACACGATCCGCCCGCCGTGCTCCCGCAGCAGCTGCGCCGCCCCGGCCCGGTCCCCGGCCCGCATCAGCTCGCGCGCGGCGGCCGCCGCCGGACCGTGCTCGCGATACCAGGCCGCGGCCGTGCGCGCCGCGTCCCGCCCGCCCGTGTCATCGGCCGCCGCGACCCGGGCGACGACCGGCACGATCCGCTCCACGACCGGCAGCCCCGGCGCCGCGCCCGGCTCCCGCACCAGCACCCCGGCCCGGCGCAGCAGCGCGCTCAGCGCTTCGGCCTCGGGCACGCCGAGCGCCGCGCACAGGCCCGCGGTGAGCGGCGACAGCTCGCCCGCCCGCGCGAGCAGCAGCCGGACGTCCTCCGGCAGCTCCGGCAGCACCTGATCCCGGACGTACGCGGCGAGCGGCCCGGCGGCGGGTTCGGCGTCCGGTCCGTGCACGCGTACGGCCTCGACAGCGAGCTGCACCAGGGCGGGCCAGCCGGCGGTCGCGGCGTGCAGGCGCGCGGCGAGGTCCGGGTCGGCCGACCCGCACGCCTCGGTGAGCAGCTCGGCGACGTCGTCCACGGTGCAGGCCAGCTCGGCCGGGCCGACTTCGGTCCACCGGCCGGGGCCCGCGTGCGGCCGCCAGGCGAGCGGCCACCGTGACGCCAGCACGATCTCCACGTCCGCGCTGACGCCCGCGACGGCCCGCAGCAACCTGCGCAGCTCGCCGTCGGGCAGCGCGGGCAGGTCGTCGAGCACGATCGGCCCGTCACCGGCGGCCGCGGCGTCCACGACGAACGCCGCCGCGTCGGTGCCGCCCGGCCACCAGCGGGCCCCGGGCGCGGGACACCAGCGGCGCAGCGCGGTCGTCTTGCCGTATCCCGCCGCCGCGATCACCATGCGCCGGCTCGCTGCTGGTGCCATCGCCGTTCCCGCACCTCCCGCCCGTACACCGACCTGTGCTGACAGGCTGCGGCCACCCTCCGGTGTGGACAAGGATTCTGTCGGGAATGTGCGTGATGCGCCACGCGACGGCTGGGCGTGGCGCGCCGCGGTCGGCAGTATGGGTGCCATGGCCGACACCACGATCACCGAAACCGGACCCGGCAGCTACGTGAACCCGGACGGGGCGTTCACCCGCGACCAGCGCTACATCGCCACCCGCATCACCGCCGACGGCCGCGACGGCTACCCCGTCGAGGCCGGGCGCTACCGGCTCGTGGTCAGCCGCGCCTGCCCCTGGGCGGGCCGGATGGTGATCGTACGCCGCCTGCTCGGGCTGGAGGAGGCGCTGCCGATGGGCGTAACCGGCCCGACGCACGACAAGCGCAGCTGGACGTTCGACCTCGACCCGGGCGGCCGCGACCCGGTGCTGGGCATCGAGCGGCTGCAGGAGGCCTTCTTCGCCCGGTTCCCCGGCTACGAGCGCGGCATCACCGTGCCCGCGATCGTGGACGTGCCCACCGGCCAGGTGGTGACCAACGACTACCGGCAGATGACGCTGGACCTGTCCCTGGAGTGGACCGCGCTGCACCGCCCCGGCGCCCCCGAGCTCTACCCCGCGCCGCTGCGCGACGAGATCGACGCGATCAACGAGCAGGTCTTCGAGGACGTCAACGACGGTGTGTACCGGTGCGGCTTCGCCGGCTCGCAGCAGGCGTACGAAGCCGCGTACCGGCGCCTGTTCGGGCGGCTGGACGCGCTGTCGGAGCGGCTGTCGGCCCGGCGCTACCTGGTCGGCGACACGATCACCGAGGCGGACGTGCGGCTGTTCTGCACGCTGGTCCGCTTCGACGCCGTGTACCACGGCCACTTCAAGTGCAACCGCAGCAAGCTGACCGAGCTGCCGGTGCTGTGGGCGTACGCGCGCGACCTGTTCACCACGCCCGGTTTCGGCGACACGATCCACTTCGGGCACATCAAGAGCCACTACTACGAGGTGCACCGCGACATCAACCCGACCGGCATCGTGCCCGCCGGGCCGGACCCGGCCGGCTGGCTCACCCCGCACCACCGCGAGCAGCTCGGCGGCCGCCCGTTCGGCGACGGCACGCCGCCCGGCCCGGTGCCGCCGGGCGAGACCGTACCGCCGCTCACCGATCAGGTGTTGTGAAGAATCCCTTCGTCGCGGGATGCTCTGATGAATATTCCCGTCACGAATGGAGCATTCATGGAGCGCAGGGCAGTGCTTCGGTCGACCGTCGCGGTAGGTGCGTCGATCGGGTTCGCCACGGTCGCCGGGCCGGCCGCCGCCAAGCCCACGCCACCGGCGGGGCCGCGCAACATCGCGTACCGGGGCTGGACCTCCGACGCCGACTTCGGCTCGGGCACCCACCTCGGCACCGCCGCATCGGGTGATGCCCTGCGCCTGACGGCGGCGGCGGGCCAGTACACCTATCTCGGCGCGAACTACGACTACGCGAGCTGGACGTCGCCCTCGGTGACCACCGGCTTCCCGGCCACCGAGGCGATCGCCTCCTGGACCGCCGACACGCCCGGCGCCACCTGGGTGCAGGTGGAGCTGCGCGGCGTGACCGCCGCGGGCAACACCACGGCCTGGAAGATCATGGGCAGGTGGGCGGCCGACGATGCGACCATCCAGCGCACGTCCGTGCCGGGACAGACCGACGCCGACGGCGGCATCGCGATCGACACCTGGACCGCGGCGGCCGGACGCGAACTGACCAGCTGGCAGGTGCGGGTGACGCTGTACCGGCCCGCCGGGGGCTCGCTCACCCCGGTGGTGCGCAGCCTCGGCGCGGTCGCCTCAGCGGTGTCGGGCTCCGGCACCGCCACGGCACCGGCCGCGGCGCAGGGCATCACGCTCAACGTGCCGCAGTACTCCCAGAGCATCCACGCCGGACAGTACCCGCAGTACGGCGGTGGCGGAGAGGCCTGGTGCAGCCCGACCTCGACGTCGATGGTGCTCGCCTACTGGGGCACCGGCCCGACACCTGCCGACTACGCGTGGGTGGATCCAGGCTACGCCGACCCGTGGGTCGACCACGCCGCCCGCAGCACCTACGACGCCAACTACGGCGGCACCGGCAACTGGCCGTTCAACACCGCCTACGCGGGCCGGTTCGGCATCGACGGCTTCGTCACGCGGCTGCGCTCGCTGAACGAGGCGGAGAAGTTCATCGCCGCCGGGATTCCGCTGATCCTGTCGCTGTCGTTCAAGAAGAACGAGATCCCGGGCCTGACCTACGGCACCAACGGCCACCTGCTGGTGCTGGTCGGCTTCTCCGCGACCGGTGAGCCCGTGCTGAACGACCCCGCCGCCGCGACCAACGCGGCCGTCCGCAAGACCGTCGGCCGCGCCCAGTTCGAGGCGGCCTGGCTGGGCACCAGCGGCGGCGTCGTGTACGTCGTCAAGCAGCCCGCCACGGCCCTCCCGCCCGCCCCCGCCCAGGCCAACTGGTAACGAGCCGCTTTGCTCTGCACACAAATACGCACGGTGGGTATTCGTGTGCAGAGCAAAGCCCGAACGTGGCGAACCCGGCCGGATCCGCCCGACGGGACCGCGACCTGACCCTCAGGCCGGGAACCGCCTGAGGGTCAGCGCCCACCAGCCACCGACGGCGGCCGTGCCCAGTCCCGCGACGAGCATCGCCGCCCCGATCGAGGTCTGCTCGGCGAGCACGCCCAGCAGCACCGGCCCCACGCCCTGCAACGTCATCAGGCCGGTGAACTGCAGCGCGAACGCCTGCCCGCGTATCTCCGGCGCCAGCGCCTCCAGGAACGGCCGCTGCACGCCCAGCGAGTAGCAGAAGGCCGCCCCGGCCAGGAACATCACCACCATCGCGACGGCGGCCGGCACCGGCACCGCCAGCAGCACCAGCGGCCCGCCCAGCCCGGCGATCACGACGGCCACCAGCCGTTCCCGTGCGGCCGGGCGCAGCAGGCGGCTGTAGAGGAGGTTGCCGACGACCATGCCCAGCGGCGCGCAGGCCAGGATGATCCCGGCCGTCCCGGACCCGTGGCCGCGCTCGGCCGCGTACGGCACCACCAGCGCCTCCGCCCCGACGATGAACGCGGGCGGCAGCCACTGCACCAGCAGCAGCCGCCGGACCGGGCGGTCGCGCCACAGCCGCCCGGTGACCGCCCAGCTCTGCCCGAGCGCCGACCCGGACTCCGCCGACGGCGCCGCGAAGTCCGGAAGCCGCAACCGCACCCACACCGCGGCCACCAGCCCGACGGCGGCCGCGGCCAGCAGCGTCCGGCCGGGCCCCAGCACCGCCACGGCCGCGCCGCCGAACGCCAGCCCCAGCAGCTGCGCCCCGCCGCCGGCCACGCTCGACAGGGCCCGGCCCAGCACGTACGCGTCACCGGTGAGCTGCTCGGCGATCAGCCGGTTGGACGCGCCGTTGAAAACGGGCCCGAACACCGCGACGCCCGCGAGCAGCGCCAGGCTCGCCCCGACCGGCAGCGGCAGCAGCGCGAGCACGAGGGCGGCCGCGGCATCGAGCAGGAACCCGGCGGTGATCAGCGGCCGGGGCCGCAGCCGGTCGGCGAGCGCGGCCAGCAGCGTCCCGCCGACGACCTGCGGCACGAACCCGATCGCGAACGTCAGGGCGGTCAGCACCGGGGACCCGGTGCGGTCGAAGACCAGCACGGACAGGGCCAGGATCCGCAGCGACCCGGCCCCGATGGCCAGGGTGCGGGTGAGGAACAGGGTGCGGAACACCGGCTCGGCGAGCACGTCGCGGTAGGTGGCCGGGCCGGCCTCGGTCTCGATCACACGGTGAGCGTCACGGACGGCTCGCGCGGGCAGCGAATGTTTCGTCCAGCGGCGTAAGGTCGGGGCATGCTCCGGTTCGAGGTCACCGCCGACGACCTGCTGCACAGCCGGTTCGCGATCAGCCCGCTGTTCGAGCTGGACAGCCTCATCCGCATCCTGGCGGGGCTGTCGCGCAACCAGCGGCTCCCGGTGAGCTGGGCCGCGCGGCTGCGTCCGGCGTACGAGCAGCTGAGCGCCGACCCGGCGATGCGCGCGGTGGTGGCGCTGCACTCGCTGCGACACGGTCCCGGGTTCCTGGCGCCGCCACCCGGAGGGCTGGCCCAGAGCATCGAAGACGACCTCGCGGTGGTACGCGCCACCCCGCTCCCGCTGGCCCGCCGTGACGTCCGGTCCGGCCTCGCCCTGCGCCCCTGCCACGACGCCGAGGCGCTCGCCGTACTGCACGACCCGGACGTGGCCGCGCTGCTGGCCGATGCCCTGGAACGGGCCTGGCACGCGCTGCTGGCCGCCGACTGGCTGCGGCTGCGCGTCATCTGCGAACGCGACGTGCTGCACCGCTCGGCGGACCTGGGCCGCTCCGGCTGGGCGGCGGCGTTCGACGGGCTGCCCCGGGTGCGCTGGCGGTCCGGCGGCATCGAGATCCCGCAACTGCTCAACGCCAAGGTCGAGGTGGCCGGGCGCGGGCTGCTGCTGGTGCCGTCGGTGTTCATCTGGCCGGGCGTCGCCGCCCACCACGAGCAGCCCTGGCACCCGGCGATCATCTACGCGGCGCGCGGCGTCGCCGCCCTGTGGGAGCCGGACCCGCCGCCCGCCGAGGCGCTCGCGGCGCTGGTCGGCAGGGCACGAGCACGCCTGCTCGAAGCGCTCGCCGAGCCTGCCAGCACGACCCAGCTCGCCCGGTCGCTCGGCCTGGCCCCGGGTGCGGTCGGTGACCACCTGGCCGTGCTGCTGCGGGCGGGCCTGCTCGACCGCGCCCGCTCCGGCCGCTCGGTCCTCTACCGCCGGACTCCGCTCGGCGACGCCCTGGCCGCCACCGCGTCGCTCTAGCCCCCGGCCCGGCCCCCCAAGATCGCGACTTCGTGTCCAAACCTGTGGTCAGACCGCACTTCTCGACACGGCACAGCGATCTTGCCCAGCCGACTGGGCTGGCGCGGCGGGGGCGGGCTCAGGCGTCGGCGATGCCGCGGCGTTCCTCGATCGGCACGGTCCCGAAGCCGGGGCGTTCGAGGCGCTGCTGCTCGCGCAGGTATTCCGGGGCGAGCCAGCGGGCCAGGTGGTAGCCGACGATGGTGACGATGGTGCCCAGCGCGATGCCGCTCAGCTCGAACGTGTCGCTGAACACCAGCGACGTGTTGCCGATGGCGATGATGATGCCCGCGGCCAGCGGCACCAGGTTGATCGGGTTGCCGAAGTCGACCCCGTTCTCCTTCCAGATCTTCGCGCCGAGCAGGCCGATCATGCCGTAGAGCACGACGGTGATGCCGCCGAGCACCCCGCCCGGGGTGGCGGAGATGACCGCGCCGAACTTCGGCGAGAAGCCGAACAGGATCGCCACCACCGCGGCGATGAGGTAAGCGGCCGTGGAGTAGATCCGGGTCGCCGCCATCACCCCGATGTTCTCCGCGTACGTGGTGGTCGGCGAGCCGCCGACCGCGCTGGCCAGCACGGTGGCCACACCGTCGGCGCCGATCGCCTTGCCCATGACCGGGTCCAGGTCGCGGCGCGTCATCTCGGCGACGGCCTTGACGTGCCCGGCGTTCTCCGCGATCAGCGCGACCACGGCGGGCAGCACCAGCAGGATGAACGCGACGTTGAACGAGGGAAGGTGCCAGCCGGCGATCTCGTTGCCGTTCGCGTCGACCGTGGTGTGCGGCGGGAACCCGAGCCAGGGCGCGGCCATGACGCCGGACCAGTCCACCCTGTCGTGCGTGGTCGCCTCGCTGCTGCCGGGCAGCACCGACGTGATCGGGCCGACGACCCGGTCCAGCAGCCAGGACAGCACGTACCCGAAGATGAGCCCCAGGAAGATGGCGATGCGGCCGACGAAACCGCGGGCGGCGACCGCGACCACGATGACGAACAGCATCGTCACCAGCGCCACCCACTGGTCCTGGGGCCAGTACACCGAGGCGACCACGGGCGCGAGGTTGAAGCCGATGAGCATGACGACGGCGCCGGTAACCACGGGCGGCAGCACGGCGTGCAGCACCTTGAACCCGAGCAGGTGGATCAGCAGGCCGACCAGCGCGAGCACCAGGCCGGCGACCAGGATCGCGCCCGTCACGGCGGCGGAGTCGCCGCCCTGGGCACGGATCGCCGCGACGGCGCTGACGAACGACGCCGACGTGCCCAGGTAGCTGGGCACCAGGCCGCGCACGATGAGCAGGAAGCAGATGGTGGCCACGCCGCTGACCATGATGGCCAGCTGCGGGTTGAGCCCCATCACCACCGGGAACACGAACGTGGCCCCGAACATGGCGACCACGTGCTGGGCGCCCAGGCCGAACATGCGCGGCCAGGACAGCCGCTCGTCGGGGGCGACCACCTGCCCCGGCGGCGGGGTGCCGCCGCCGTACACCTCACGCCAACCGAACACCCGCGACCTCACCTTCGGCACACCCTCGGTCTACAGATTGCACCGGTACGCGGCCTGCCGTGCCGGGGCGCGCCGGGCGGTCACGGGATGATCGCGTCCACGTAGCCGCCGTCCACCCGCAGCGCCCCGCCGGTGGTCGCCGAGGCCAGATCGGAGCTGAGGTACGCGACCATGTGCGCGATCTCCTCGGGCTCGATCAGGCGCTGGAGCAGCGAGTACGGCCGATGCTCGCGCATGAACCGGCGCTGCGCCTCGTCCCAGGGCAGCTCGCCGCCCACCAGTTCGGCCACGTAGGTCTCCACGCCCGCGGTGTGCGTCGGCCCGGCCAGCACCGAGTTGACGGTCACCCCGGTCCCGGCCGCCGCCTTGGCATACCCCCTGGTCACCGCGAGCAGCGCGGTCTTCGTCATGCCGTAGTGGACCATCTCGACCGGAGTGACGATCGCCGAGTCGCTGGCGATGGCGGTGACCCGGCCCCAGCCGCGTTCCATCATGCCCGGCAGGTAGAGCCGGATCAGCCGCACCGCGGACAGCACGTTGACCTCGAAGTAGCGGCGCCACTCGTCATCGTCGACCTCCAGCACCGGCCACGCGCCGAAGATGCCCAGGTTGTTGACGAGGATGTCCAGCTCGGGCACGGCCGCGCGCATCGTCTCGGCCCCCTCCGCGACACCCAGGTCGGCGGCGACACCGACCACATCGGCGCCGGGCATCTCGTCGCGCAGCCGCGCGGCGGCCGCTTCGGTGGACTCCGCGCCCCGGCCGTTGACCACGACGTGCGCACCGCTCCGGGCCAGCGCCGCCGCGATCGCGTACCCGATGCCCTGGGTCGACCCCGACACCAGCGCCCGCCGCCCCCGCCAGCTCGATCTTCACCCGGCCATCATCACCACCCCCCGCCGCGCCGGGGTGCAGTTTCAGGGAAACTGCACCAATCTGGTCGGCCGATCCTGCAGTTTCCCCGAAACCGCACCCGCGACGAGGAGGGCCGACCCGGCGGGGCAGCCGGGTCGGCCCGTAGGTGGGGCGGGTTATGGGGTGGGTGGGGTCACGGGTAGTTGGTGACGGTGCTGGGGACCGTCGCCGTGCCCTGGGCGGGGCCGCCCGTGGTGTTGATGACGTTGTCGATCACGCCGTTGCCGCCCAGCGACACCGTCGAGATGCTGTGGAACCGCACGTTCGGGTTGTTCGGCGTCTCGATGCCGCGCGCGGCGTGGATCGTCGGGTCGACGTTGAAGTAGCAGTAGACGCCCAGACCCCACGCCTCGTGGCTGGTGACCGAGTCGGCCACCTTGTACGCGGCGTAGCCTCTGGTCGACCCGTTCATGTACGCGGCCTGGTTCGGCGGGTCGTACGGCAGCTCGTTCTGGAAGAAGATGGTCCGTCCGCCCTGGCCGTTCCAGATCACGTTGTACTTCTGGTAGTGCTCGACGAACAGGCCGGTGGCCAGCACGTTGTTGCCGTTGACGATGACGCCCTGGTCGGCCGTGTTCACGGTCCAGCCGATGCCCGCACCGTGGTCGCCGCGCCACGCCCAGATGTGGTCGATGATCACGTTGTGGCTGTTGACCACGAGGCTCGTGGTCGCCTTGCCCGGGTGGGCGCCGCCGATCCGGAAGAACACGTCCGAGATCGACGTCGGGTTGGCGCTGTGGCTCGCCGACGAGCCCGTCGGGCCGAGCTCCAGCAGGATCGGCGAGTTGACCGTGCCGGCGTCGAACAGCACACCGGCGATCTTCACACCGTCCACGTCGGCGACCCGCATCGCGACCACGCCGTTGTCCGGGATGATCGTGGCGTAGCCCAGGCCCAGCACCACGGTGTCGGCCCGGTTCACGTTGATCGTGCCGTCGATGTGGTAGATGCCCGGCGTGAACAGCAGGTGCAGGCCCTGCGCCAGCGCCTGGTTGATCCGCGCCGCGGTGTCACCCGGCTTGGCGACGTAGAACGACGTCAGCGGCAGCGAGGTGCCCGGAGTGGAGCCGGACGCCCAGCTGATGCCGCGGGCGTTGGTCCGCAGCGACGGCACGAACACCCGGTAGTTGCCGCCCGAGTCCAGGTACAGGTACGGCTTCTCCCGGCTGAGCGGGGTGTTGTTCAGCGTCGTGTAGACCGGGTTCGGGAAGCCGTTGGCCGGAGCGCCGACGACGCCGGAGAACACCATGTTCCACACGCCGTTGACCCAGCTGCCGATCTGGCTGTCCCGGGTGTACCACTGCTGCTGCGAGTACGGGCCGACCGCGCCCGAGACCCGGCTGTCGGCAATGTAACCGCCGGACGCCCAGCCGTAGCCGTTCGGGGCCAGGTTCAGGTCGCCGCTGATGTCCATCCGCCGGAACGGCGCGGCCTGCGAGACGGCCCACCGGGTGAACCCGGCCGACGGGTTGATCGACAGGTTCTCGGCCGAGCGCCAGAAGTTCTGCGTGGCGTTGCCCTGGAACCAGCCGGCGTCGACCGTCACGTCACCGTTGATCCGCACGTCGGTCGGGTTCTGGCCCAGGCCGAGGATCGAGGTGTAGAAGCCGATCTGCGCGTTGAACCCGCTGTAGGTGCCCGGCTTGAACGCCAGCACGTAGCGACCGGAGCCGAACTGGTCCGACTCCATCTGGTTGAAGACCGCGTCCACCTGCGACTGGATGGTCGCGCCCGACATGCTCGGGTCGAAGACCTTCACGTTCGGGCCGAGCGAGCCGCCGCCCTGGATCGGGCCGCCGGGGCTGGTGCTCGGGCTCGGGGTGGGCGAGGTCGGGGTGCCACCGGAACGCACGGCGACCTCCCAGAGCGAGTAGCCCCACCCGGTGGCCCGGGTGGTCATGTAGATCCGGACGTAACGCGCGGAGGCCGCCGCGTTGATCGTCACCGTGCCGCCGGCGCCGGTGGTGGTGCTCCACACCGACGTCCAGGTGGACGCGTTGCTGGACACCTGGATCTGGTAGGCCGTCGCGTAGGCGCCCTCCCAGGTCAGGACGACCTGGCAGATCGCGGTGGTCGCGCCCAGGTCGATCTGGAGCCACTGCGGGTCGGCGAACGCGCTGGACCAGCGGGTGCCGGTGTTGCCGTCCACGGCCGCCGAGGCGGGGGTGCCGGCATTCTCGACCGACGACGCGGTGGCGGGCTTGCCCTGCGCCACGTTCGCGGTGCCGCAGCCGGTGCCGCCGCCGATCTCGCCGTAGACCTGGAACTCCCACAGCGAGTAGCCGTAGCCGGTGGCCCGGGCCGTGCCGTACATGCGCACGTACCGGCCGGAGCCGGTCACGTTCAGCGTCTGCACGCCGCCCGTGCCGGTGGTGGTGCTGTAGACGCTCGTCCAGCTCGTGCCGTTGGCCGAGGTCTGGATCTGGAACGCGGTCGCGTACGCCGCCTCCCAGCGCAGGATCACCTGGCTGAGGGTGGCGGTGTCGCCCAGGTCCACCTGGATCCACTGCGGATCGGCGGCGGCGCTGGACCAGCGGGTGCCGGTGTTGCCGTCGACCGCGGCGGTCGCGGGCGTGCCCGCGTTCTCGACGGACGACGCGGTGACGGGCTTGCCCTGCGACAGCAGGGTCACCGCGGCGTTCGCCTCGGTCGTCGAGATCACGACCGTGTATGCCATGAGCATGACGCCGACGACTGCGAGGACGAGGGCGTACAGGGGTCTGCCGCGGGCCGCGGTCAGACGTAGTACCGGTTGCATCTCTTCTCCCTGCTGAGGAGCTCCGGAACGGGAACACCGGCCCGGGCGAGCGGGACGGTGCTGGACGGTAGAGAGCGCTCTCTGGAAGAGAGAGTTATCGCTTGTTGAAGGCCTGTCAAGAGCGTGTTTCGTCCACGTGACACGGAGCGGTCCGCGAATGGGCGCTGGCCAGCGTATTTGTTGCCGGGGGCAGCATTCCGGGCGCCGAGTTGGCACGAAGCACATCGGACGATCATGGGAGAGCGATTGCCCACGATCGTGTCGGGGACCGACGGTGCGTCCTGTCGTGGCCCTCGTCTAGGGTCCCCGCAGTAACGGAGCGGGCGGACGGGGTGAGGCATGGGCAACCGCGAGCAGCCGGTCGACCGGCTGGTCCTGATGGTGCTGGTGAGCCGCGCGCGGCAGGCGGCGGCCGCCGGTGACCTCGCCACCCTGCGCGCCACGGCGCGGGACATGCTGGCGCAGCTCAACCGCCGCGGCGGCGCCGGCGCGCTGGCCGACGCGGACGAGCGGGAGCTGGACCGCATTTACGACACCGCGTTCCCGCTCACCGACCCGGCGGACCCGGGGGACGTGTTCGACGCGCCGTGGCCCACCACCGTGCGCGAGGAGGCGGCCGAGAAGTTCGCCGACGAGGACACCCCCTTCGGCGTCCACCTGAACGGGCTGGTCGACGCCGCGCTCGACCGCGGCGATCGCAAGCTGCTGCGCGTGCTCGCCGTCACCCCGCTCGGGGACGTGGACAACACGTCGCAGGCGCTGATCGCCGACGCGCTGCAGGCCGCCGGCGAACTCGACGACGAACTCGTCGGCCTGCTCGCCGAGGACCCGTACCTGTGCCGTGACCTGGCCGGGCACCGCAAGCCGATCGTCGCCGCGGCCACCGCCGACCGCTTCCGGCCCGCCTGCGACGAGCGCCTGTGGCAGCTCACCTCGGCGCCCGACGCGGACTGGGACCGGCTGGTCAGCACGGCCGTCCCGCGCGGCCTGCGGTTCGTGCTGCGCGGGCTGGACTTCACGGGCAACTGGCGGGTGGCCCGCCACCTCGGCGCCGCCGAGCTGACCCCGGCCGAGCGCGCCGAACTGATCGAGCAGCTGCGCGAGCAGCCGCGCGAACGGCAGGAGGCGGCGTTCACGATGCGCCTGGCGGCCGGGGACGCGCACGTGCTGCTGCCGCTGCTGGGCCTGGCCGGGGCAGAGCGGCTGCTGCGCCTGATCCAGGCCGGGCAGGCGCCGAGCCGGGTGGTGCGCAACGACCGGGCGGCGATCCTGGCGGCCGCCGCCGAGGTGCGCCCGGCGGACGCCGAGCGGCTGCTGAAGCTCGCGCCCAACGACGTGGTGGCGGCGGCCCTGGGCCTGCGCCGCAAGCCGATCATGACGCGCGTGGAGAAGTGGTCGCCCGTCGGCATCACCGCGTACGGCATGCTGCCGCCCGGCGACGGCGAGACGGTGCTGGACCGCTGGGTCGCGCTGCGCGAGCTGCGCCGCCGGGCCGAGGAGCTGTTCCCCGCCCCGGAGCGGCGCAGGCAGCACGCGATCGCGGTGGACGTCGCGCTCGACCACCTGGCCCAGGTCGGCGGGTATGCCGACGCGGCCGCGCTGGACGCCGCCGGGGAGGCCTACTCGCCCACGCCGGAGGTGCCGGTGGTGAGCGTCGGGGCGTACACCGCAGCGGTCGGTTTCCAGGACGCGGAGGCGGCGATCGTCGCGGTGAAGGGCGGCCGGGCGCTGCGGTCCGTGCCGAAGGCGGTGCGCGACGATCCCGGGTACGCGGCGCTGCGCGAGCGGCAGGAACTGATGCGCGGCGAGGCCGCGCGGCTGTGCGGCAGGCTGCGCCGTCTCGTGGCGACCGGCGAGCCGCTGCCCGCCGTGGAGCTGGCCCGGTTGCGGGCCACGACGGCGGGTGCCGGGTTGCTGCCGCTGCTGGTGTGGCAGGACGTGCATGGGCGGTTCGGGCTGCTGGGCGACGTGGACGTGGCGGGGCCGGTGGTCGCGGCGCATCCGGCGGTGCTGGCCGCCGCGGGCCTGCTGGGGCACTGGCAGGCGGAGGCGGCCCGGCTGCGGCTGTGCCAGCCGGTGCCGCAGCTGTTCCGGGAGTGGTACGCCCCGACGCCGGAGGAGGCCCTGGGGCAGGCCACGCGGTTCACCGGCCGGGTGATCGGCGGCGGCGCGGCGGTACGGGAGCTGGCCTCCCGGGGCTGGCGCCTCGACGACGCGCCGTCGGCCCGTGCGACGAGACGGGCCGGCGCGCACACGATGGTGCTGCACGGCGCGGTGCCGGGCTGCTGGGGCGCCGGTGACATCGGGTTTGTCCGGCTGGAGTTCGCGGACGGGGCCGGTCCGGTGGCGGCCGGCGAGCTGCCTCCGGCGGTGTTCTCCGAGGCGCTACGCGACCTGGAGCGGGCCGCCCGCGCCGGCCGCCGCAGCGTCGGCGATCACCCGCCGGGCCTGGCCCGGTCCCGGGCCGAGCTGCTGACGGCGGTGCTGGGGCGGGGCGGCTCGGACCGGATCGCCCTCGACGGCGACACGGCCGTGGTCAGCGGCTCGCGGGCGACCTATCGCGTGCACCTCGGCACGGAGGCGGTCACGGTGAACGGCGGGCGGCGGCCGCGCGAGCTGCCGTACGGGTTCGGCGAGCAGATGCACCGGGCGCTGTACCGCCCGGTCGCCGACCAGTCCCCGGCAACGACGCGGCTGCTCAGCCGCGTGCTGTGGCTCGCCGAGGACGAGCAGCTCGACCGTTCCGTGCTGGACACGCTGGGGCTCGCAACGTCGGCTACCGCACCCTGTCCTTCCTGCGGGCGGGTGCATGCAGGGCGGTGAGCGCAGCGCCCGCGTCCCCGATCCGCGGAGTAATCGTGCAGGATAGCTTGATTAGGCGAGGTTTCGGCCGGGTAATAGCGGCCTGCCACCCCGCGCCGGAGAAGGGATTTTCATGGCGGATGCGGTCACCGTCGACGAGCTTCACCCAGGTGATCATGCCTGTCTGACGTTCACCGACCCGGATGAGCGGCTCGACCTGGTGGCCGAGTTCGTCGCCGACGGCCTGCACCGGGGGCAGCGCGTCATCTGCTTCACCGACTCGCTGAGCCCGGACGAGCTGGCCGCCGAGCTGGCGATGCGGGAGGTCGCCGCGGTGGCGGCCATCGGCTCCGGCCAGCTCACCCTGTACGCCAGCCACGACGCACCGGCCGTGGAGGGCGGGGCGACCGCCGAGCGCATGGTGGCGCTGATCGCCGCGGAGCGGCACCGGGCGGCCCGGCGGGGCGTGCCGGGGCTGCGGGTGGCCGCCGACATGTGCTGGGCCGGCCGGCCGATGGCGGTGGACCAGCTGCTGACGTTCGAGCGGCAGGCGGCGAGCCTGTTCACCGACGGCCGGCTGACCGCGATCTGCCAGTACGACCGGGAGACGTTCGACGCGGTGACGCTGGCGTTCGCCGCCGACGCCCATCACAAGACCGTCGCGGCGCTCGCCTATTACGACACTCCCCTGCTGCGGATCTGCCGCCAGCACCGGCCGGCGGGTGTGCGCATCGCCGGGGAGATGGACTACACGCACCTGGAGCCGCTCGGGCAGGCGCTCACCGAGGCGCTGCGGCTGGACGACAACATCCACCTCAACCTCACCAGGCTGCGCTTCATCGACGTCACCGCCGCGACGGCCATCGTGCAGAGCGCCCTGGCGCTGCCCGCGCCGCGCCGGATGACCGTCTCCTGTCCACCGCCGGTCGCGGCGGTCCTGGAGGCGGTCGGCGCCGGGCAGGCCACACAGATGTCCTTGCAGAGGCAGCCATGAGCAGCGCCGATCCGGTCCAGGACCCGTCAAGGCCGATGACACAGCCCGGACTGGACATCACGTTCGTCACGGAGGACCTGTACACGCTGCGGGCCTCGGTGGCGGCGCACGCGGCCGAGTTCGGGCTGGCCGATCCGGGGCTGAGCAGGCTGCTGGTGGTCGCCACCGAGCTGGCCACCAACGCGATCCGGCACGGCGGGGGCAGCGGCCGGCTGCGCCTGTGGCGCGCCGACGGCGCCGTGTACTGCGAGGTCAGTGATGAGGGCACGGGCATCGCCGATCCCGGTAACGCGGGCACCCAGCGGGTGCCGCTCAGCGAGCAGGGCGGGCGCGGCCTGTGGGTGGTGCGCCAGTTCACCGACGCGTTCGACATCTCCGGCGGCCCGTCCGGCGCGGTCGTCACCGTGAAGATCTTTATCTGAGGCCGCTCACACCTGACCGGCGTCGTGCGCGAGCAGCGCGATCTGCACCCGGTTGTTGAGTTCGAGTTTGGCCAGCAGCCGCGAGACGTACGCCTTCACCGTGGCCACGCTCATATGCAGCCGGACCCCGATCTCGGCGTTGGACAGGCCCTGCCCGACGGCAACCGCGACCTCGCGCTCCCGTTCGGTCAGCCGGTCCAGCTGCTGCCGCGCCCGGTTCGCCCGGACCGCGCCGGTGCCGTCGGTGACCTGGCTGATCAGGCGGCGTGTCACCGACGGGGACAGGATCGGCTCGCCGGCCGCGACCCTGCGCAGCGCGCGCACCAGCTCCGGGGGCGGGGTGTCCTTCAGCAGGAACCCCGCCGCACCGGCCCGCAGCGCCCGCAGCACGTGCTCGTCGGCGTCGAAGGTGGTCAACACCACCACGTCGGGGGCGCCGGGACGGCGGCGCAGCTGCTCGGTCGCGGCCAGCCCGTCCATGCGCGGCATGCGGATGTCCATCAGCACGATGTCCGGGGCGTGCGCGGCCACCGCCGCGGCGACCTCGGTCCCGTCGGCGGCCTCGGCGACCACCCGCAGGTCGTCGAGCCCGGCGAGCATCATCGTCAGCCCGGCGCGCACCAGCGGATCGTCGTCCACGATCAGCAGCCTGATCATGCGGGCCACGGCTGCCAGGTCCAGAGCCGGAAGTCGCCGCCGCCGGTGCGGCCGTGCTCGATGCGGCCACCCGCCAGCGACACCCGTTCGGCCAGCCCGATCAGTCCGGTGCCGGTGCCGGGGATGCCCGGCGCGCCGCCGAGCGGCGCCCGGCTGAGCACCTCGACGGTGATGCCGTCCTCGGGCCCGCCCTCGACCGCGACCTGCACGGCGGCGCCCGGCGCGTGCTTGCGGGCGTTGGTGAGACCCTCCTGGACCACGCGGTACGCGGTGCGCCCGGCGTGCGCGGGGACCGTCACCGGCTCGGGCAGGCGCTGCGACAACCGCACCCGCATCCCCGCCGCTCGAGACTCCTCGACCAGCGCGGGCAGGTCGGCCAGGGTCGGCTGGGGGCGGTCGGGCTCGGCGTCGGCGTCGGCGGCGCGCAGCACCCCGATGACCTGCCGCAGGTCCTGCAGCGCCTGGTGGGCGCTGTCGCGGATGACCCCGGCGGCGCGGGCGACCTCCTGCGGCGGCGCGTCGGGCCGGAACTCCAGCGCCCCCGCATGCAGGCTGAGCAGCGAGATCCGGTGGGCGAGCACGTCGTGCATCTCGCGGGCGATGCGGGTCCGCTCCCGCTGGCGGGCCTGCGCGACACGCTGCTCCTGCTCGGCCTCGGCCCGCTCGGCCCGCTCCCGCAGCGACTGCACGAGCTGGCGGCGCGCGCCGATGAGCAGCGCCCACCCGGTGAACATGGCGAGGATGGTCAGGGTCCACAGCAACGAGAAGGTGTAGCCGAACTCGCGGTCGGGGTAGATCGCCAGGTACGGCAGCGTGGCGGCCGCCTGCAGCCCGGCGATGAGAAGCACCGTCCGCGGCCTGCACCGGGCGCCGACGGTGAGCAGCATGACCAGGCCCGCGCCCGCCGACAGCGGGGAGAACACGCCGGCCAGCGCGGTCGCGACGGCCAGCCCGACCGGGAGGCGGCGACGCCAGAACAGGGCCAGGCAGAGCACCGCGGCCGTGCCCAGGTCGGCGAAGGCGAGCAGCTCCGGCAGGGGCTGGGGCCGCCACGACACCTCGAGGTCGTACACGACCAGCCCGACGAACACGGCGACGACCACACATCCGGCGTCGACCAGCCGGTCGCGGAACGAGCGGCGGCCGTCGGCGCGCAGCTCGCCCGGCAGCAGCCGGCGCAGCAGGGGGTGGGGGGCATCGCTGCTCGTCATGGTGCGTCCCAGGGTACGGGCGGCCCACGGCGGCGGGTACCGACTTTGGTCTACGGCACACGCCGACCGAAGTCTGCGGCCGTCGCCCGGCGGCCGCAGCGCGGCGGCCCCGCGCCCGTCCACGCTGGTACGCATGATCGAGGTCGCTCATCTCACCAAGCGCTACGGCACACAGCTCGCCGTGGACGACGTCTCCTTCACCTGCGAGCCGGGCACCGTCACCGGCTTCCTGGGCCCGAACGGCGCGGGCAAGTCCACCACCCTGCGCATGATCTGCGGGCTGACGCCGCCGACGGGCGGGCACGCCACCGTCGCCGGACGCCCGTACCGGCGGCTGCCCAACCCCGGGCGGGAGGTCGGCCTGCTGCTGGACGCGTCGGCGCAGCATCCGGGCCGCACCGGCCGGGAGACGCTGGCGCTGGCCGCGCAGCTGCTCGGCGTGCCCGCGTCCCGGGTGGGCGACCTGCTGACCCTGGTCGACCTGCCCGCCTCGGCGGCACGCAAACGTGTCGGGGCGTACTCGTTGGGCATGCGCCAGCGGCTCGGCCTGGCCCAGGCGCTGCTCGGCGAACCGCGGGCGCTGATCCTGGACGAGCCCGCCAACGGGCTGGACCCCGAAGGCATCTTCTGGATGCGCGGCCTGCTGCGCGACTTCGCCGACCGGGGCGGCACCGTGCTGCTCTCCTCCCACCTGCTGCGCGAGGTCGAGGCGGTGGCCGACCGGCTCGTCATGATCGGCAACGGCCGGATCGTGGCCCAGGGCGCCAAGGACGAACTGCTCGCCGGGTCCGGCACGCGGGTGCGCGCGCTGGACCCGGACGCTCTCCACCGGGCACTCGCCGAGGCGGGGCTGACCTGCACCGCGGCCGGTGGAGGGGCGCTGCTGGTCGACGCCGACGCCGAGGCCGTCGGCCGGGCCGCCGCGACCGCCGGGCTCGTGCTGCTGGAGCTGGGCTCGCGCGGCGCGCACGGCCTGGAGGAGATGTTCCTCAGCCTGACCACCACCTCCGAAGGGACCGCCCGATGACCGTCACCGCCCCCGCCCGGCCCGCCGTCGCCGCCGCCGCCGCGACCGCGTACCCCGCCCCGTCACTGTGGCGGCTCACCGTCGTCGAGCTGCGCAAGATGGCCGACACCCGGGCCGGTGCCTGGCTGCTCGCGATCACCGTGCTGCTCGCGGCCGCCGTCGTGGTGGTGGTCACGACCGCCGGGGAGGCCACCGACCTGACGTTCCCGGCGCTGCTCGCGCCGACCCTGCTGCCCGCCGCCGTGCTGCTGCCGGTGCTCGGGGTGCTGTCGGTCACCGGTGAGTGGTCGCACCGCACCACGCTGACCACGTACGCGCTGGTGCCGCGGCGGATGCGCGTCGTGGCGGCGAAGGTGCTGGCCGCGCTGGCGCTCGCGGCGCTCGCGTACGCCGCCTGCCTGGCCGCGACCGCGGCGGCGCTGCCGTTCGCCGACGGCGGGGCGGACCCGTGGCGGATCCCGGCGCAGTTCCTCGGCCGCACCGCGCTGTTCCTGGTGGTCAACGTGCTGCTCGGGGTGGCGTTCGGCCTGGCGCTGATGAACTCGGCGCTCGCCGTGGTGCTCTACTTCGTGCTGCCCATCGGATGGAGCATCCTCGGCGAGCTGGTGACCGCGCTGCACCGCCCGACGGAGTGGCTGGACCTGTCGGTCACCTCCGGCCTGCTGCTGGAGCCGGTGATGACAGGCCGCGACTGGGCCCGGCTGGGCACATCGGCGGCCGTCTGGATCGCGCTGCCGTTCGTGCTCGGCCTGCTGCGCCTGCACCGGCGCGAGGTCAAGTGACCTGCTGACGCTTTCGGGGAAACTGCACGAATCCAGTGCTCGATACGTGCAGCCTCCCCGAAACTGCAGGCGCGCCGCCGAGAGCAGGGGCGGCCGGCTGCGGCCCCTGCTCGTTGCGGCAGCTCAGGAACAGAGGGTGGCGAGCTGCTGCGTCTTGGCGTCCACGGCGGCCGCGAACGCTTCGGCGGCCTTGGCCGCCTCGTCCGGGTCGGTGCTGGACTTCAGGTTCTGCTGGAACGCGGCGGCGTCCGTGCGCACCGACTGGACCAGGTCCTTGACGGCACCGCCGGTCATCTTGGGCAGTGCCTCGTCGAGGACGCCGAGGGCGAGGTCGAGCACCCCGGCGGCCTTGTCGAGGCCTTCGCGGGGGCTGGCCGGCTTCGCCATGCCGATGTTGAGCGAGACACCGGCCATCCGCGTCGAGGCGACCAGCAGAGCGCCCTGCGCCTGCTTGCAGTCGCCGTCGGCGGCGGCAGGCGCGCTCGCGGCGGTGGTGGCCGAAGGCGTCGCGGCCGGGCTGCCCGTCGCGGCGGGTTCGGCGTCGGAGCAGGCGGAAAGGGCGGCTGCGGCGGTCAGTGCAAGCACGACGCCACTGATACGGGTACGGATCACCGCGGCACGCTACCAATCCACGATCAACTCGTGTGTCCCGTGCTCGCAGGCCCGCACGTGCTCAGCGCGGCTTCTGGAACGTGGCGCGGTAGGTCTGCGGGCTGGCGCCGACGATCCGTTTGAACCTGTCCCGGAACGCGGTCGGCGATCCGAAGCCGACCTGCGCCGCGATGCGGTCGACGGGCTGGGTGGTGGCTTCGAGCAGGTGCTGTGCGCGGCGGATGCGGGCGCGCAGCAGCCATTGCAGTGGTGTGGTGCCGGTCTGCTCGCGGAAGCGGCGGTTGAGCGACCGCGTGCTCATCCCGGCGCGCGCGGCGATGGCGTCCAGGCCCAGGTCGGTGGCGCAGTTGTCCTCCAGCCACGCCAGCACCGGCTCCAGCTCGCTGCCGCGCGGGGTGGGCGGCTGGTCGTGCACGATGAACTGCGCCTGGCCGCCCTCGCGTTCCAGCGGCATGACCGACAGGCGCGCGGCGTCGGCGGCGACCGCGGAGCCGTGATCGCGGCGGATCAGGTGCAGGCAGAGGTCCAAGCCCGCGGCCGCGCCCGCCGAGGTGAGCAGCTGCCCGTTGTCGACATAGAGCACGCCGGGGTCGACCTCGATCGCGGGATGGCGTTCGGCGAGCAGCCCGGCCGCGATCCAGTGCGTGGTCGCGCGCCGCCCGTCGAGCAGGCCCGTCGCGGCGAGGATGAACGCGCCCGAGCAGATCGAGGCGATCCGGGTCCCGCGTGCGGCCGCGGCCCGCAGCGCGTCCAGCACCACATCGGGTATGCGATCGAGGGCGGCCGTGCCCGGCAGGATGATCGTGTCAGCGGTGGCGAGGGCGTCCAGCCCCCACGGCGCCTGCAGGATGAACGCGCCCGCATCGACGCTGGAGGTGACCCCGCAGACCCGCACCCGGTACGGTGCGCGCCCGTCGGGCAGCCGCGTACGCGAGAACACCTCGATCGGCGTGGCCAGGTCGAACGGGATGACCTGGTCGAGTGCGAGCACCGCCACGATGTGCATGGCCGGAACTATAGCGCCCACCAGTTTTCCGCCAGACTCGTGACGTGCGGATCCGCCGTCTGCAGCCTGTTGGCGAGAACCCGTTGGAACGTGGCAGTCCAGCCACTTCTCGTGATCATGCCGCCTGACTACCGTCGAGGCGTGTCCAAGGAGGTCTGATTCACGATGCTTGCCCAGTTCGTTCTCTTCGACGGATTCGATCCGCTCGATGTCATCGCCCCCTGCGAGGTCCTCGCCGCCGCCGGTGAGCTCACCGAGCACACCGTCACCGTCGAGCTGGTCAGCGCGGAAGGCCCGCGTGAGGTGCCCAGCGGCCTCGGCCTGCTGACCCTGCGCGCCACCGCCCAGCTCGACCCGCACCGCGCCGACCTCATCGTCGTACCCGGAGCAGCCGGTCAGCTGCCCGGCGACGGTGAACCCGCCGACGACAGCATCCCGGTGCTGCTCGGCCGCACGCTCGACACCCGGCTGCCCGCGCTGCTCGCCCAGGCGCTCGGCCGGGACGGCGTCACCGTCGCCACCGTGTGCGGCGGCTCGATGATCCTGGCCATGGCCGGTCTGCTCGAGAACCGTCCCGCGACCACCCACCACCTGGGCCTGGACCTGCTCGGCGCGACCGGTGCGGTGCCCGTCGACGCCCGTGTGGTCGACGACGGCGACCTGGTCACCGCCGCCGGGGTCACCTCCGGCCTGGACCTGGGGCTGTACCTGCTGGAGCGCGAGTTCGGCCCGCAGACGGCGCTGGCCGTGGAGCGGCTGTTCGCCCACGAGCGGCGCGGCACGGTCTGGCGCCGCCCGGTGGCGGCGGTGTGACCATGACCCACCCCGTCGAAGGCGCATGGGAGCTGTCGATCCACACACCTCTCGGCCGCCAGCACACGATCCTGACCCTGACCCGAGACGCGAACGGGCTGTCCGGCGTCATGCGCGACGTCCGGCACGGCGAGCAAGTCGCACTGACCGGCTTGGAGCAGCAGGGAACAAGGCTTACCTGGGCTCAGTCGATCACCCGGCCGATGCGGCTGAACCTCGCCTTCGAGGTCACCGTCGACGGCGACGAGATGACCGGGCTGGCCAGAGCGGGCCGTCTTCCGGCGTCGAAGGTCACCGGCCGGCGTGGCCCGGATGCACCGGCATGACCTGGCTTCCTTCCGAGCCGCGCCTCGATCGCTGTCACATTCCCGGCTCCTGGCTCGTCATGGGCACGAGAAGCGAGATGCCGCGTAGCGGCTGACCGAGGAGGACGAGATGAGCGTGACGATGGTACGCCAGCAGGTCCGGGCCGACGCCCTCGAGCAGGCCCAGGCGGCAGCGCGGGAGTTGTTCGCGGCGCTGGCACGCGTGCGCCCCGACGGCATCCGGTACGCGTCGACCCGTGTCGCCGACACGGGCACCTTCGTGATCCTGCTGGAGCTGGCGGACGGCAGGGCGGACCCGCGGCAGGAGATCCCGGAGTTCGGGCAGTTCCTGCAGCAGCTGCAGGGTTTCGTGGACGGCCCGCCGGTGATCGAACAGCTCGATGTCGTGGGCTCCTACCGCCTGTTCGCGACCCCGGACGGGGTAGCCGCGGTCAGGTAGGAGCCGGGCGAGGCGGCGCGGGGATCCGCGCCGCCTCGTTCCGCCTAGCGCGGGCCTTGGCCGTCCAGTCCGAGCGCACGGGCGGCGGCCCAGGCCCGGGGCAGCCCGAACTCCGCCACCCCGCGTAGCAGGTCGCGCAGGGTCTCGTCGGTGGCGCCCGCATTCCTGGCGAGCGCCGCGTGCAGCCGCAACGACTCGCCCAGCGTCTGGTACAAGACGTCCACCACCAGGCAGGAGAGGGCGCGCTCCCGGACGCTCAGGTGCGGCCGGGCCCACCGCTGGGCAAGCTGCTCCTCGGTGAACGCCGCCAGCCGGCGGTCGATTCTCGCCAGGTCGCCGACGGTGCGCGCCAGCGCCCCGTCCAGCACCGCCGCGGTGACCGGCTCGGTGTCCCGGGCCGGAGGCAGGCCGAGTTCGCCGAGGCGCTGGAAAGCGGGCACGAGGATCGGGTAGCCGACGTAGGGCGCGAGATGCCGGTACAGCTCCCGGATCGCCTCGGGCTCGACGCCGTGGGACAGCGCCGTCTGCACGTGCATGGCGAGCGGCGTGCCCAGGTGCGGGTGGCAGAGGTCCGCGGTCAGGCAGATGAACGCCTTCTCGCGCACGGTCAGGTGGGGCAGGCCCCACAGATGCCGGCCGACCCCGACGGCGAGCTGGGCGAACACGGGGTCCAGGGCGACGAGCGCGTCGGCTCCGGCGAGCTGGATCATGGTGGGCTCCGTTCAGGACAGGCCGAGTGCCCGCAGGCGGATGGTGTCGAGGGTGTACTGCGGAAGGATCCGGCCGAGGGTGCTCATCAGCCGTGACCTCCTGCCGACCGGATAGCGCGACCGGGGCCTGCGAGCCACCAGCGCGTGCAGGACGGCCCGGGCGACCACGTCGGGGCTGGATCCCGATCGCTCCTCCCGGAGGCTCGCGCTCGTCATCGTGCGGTACGCGGCGCCATAGAGCCGGCGGCCCTCGGGCCCGATCGACTCCAGCCGGGGCGCCACCTCTTCCTCCAGCTTGTCGACGGCGTCGCTGTGGATCGAGCCGGGTTCGATGAGCACCGCGCGAATCCCCCAGGGCCTGACCTCCATGCGCAGGGCGTCGTTGAGCGAGCGGATGGCGTGCTTGGAGGAGCACAGCGGGCCGCCGAACGGCAGGGTGATCCAGCTGCCCACCGAGCCGACGGTGACGACCCGCCCCCGCGAGGCGCGCAGCATCGGCAGCATGGCCTGCGTCACGGCCACCTGGCCGAACACGTTGACCTCGTACTGCCGGCGCAGCGCGTCCAGCGGAACGAACTCCAGCGGCCCGGTGACCCCGATGCCGGCGTTGTTGACCAGGGCGTCGAGCCGGCCCACACGTTCGGCCGCGGCGGCGATCTGTCCCGCATCGGTGACGTCCAGCCTGATCGGAGTGACCGAGCGGCCGAGCGCCGCTCCGTCGGCGTCCTTGCGAACCCCGGCGAAGACGGTGAACCCTTCCCGTGCCAGCAGCAGTGCGGTGGCGCGGCCGATTCCGGTGGACGCACCGGTCACCAGGACGGTTTTCGACATACTGGATCCTTCCGTTCACGACTCGGGTGGGTTCGGAATCCGGCGCGCCCGCTCAGGCGACCGGCGTCGCCGCCGCGGGTTCCGCCTGCTCCGCGGCCTTGAGCTCGCGGTTCTCGCGGACGAGGAAGTAGATGAGCAGGGCGCTCATGATCAGATGCCCGCCCGCGGTATACAGGCCGGGGAAGTAGCCGCCCTTGATGATCGGAAAGACGAAGTGCGCGATCCCGTTCAGCAGGCCGGCGCCGAGGGCGTACCACCAGAGGAAGAAGTTCGCCACGCGGATCTGGTAGAGCGCGCCGGCTCCGGCGAAGAAGTAGAGCGCGCCGAACCCGAAGACGAAGACCAGCAGGAACTCGTTCTCCGGCCAGTCACGTGGGGAGTCGAACAGTTCGACGATCTCGTGCGGGAAGCCGCCGGTGTACTCCTCCGCCATGTGGATCAGCTGGAAGCCCACCGCGAGCAGGTAGACGGCGATGACCCTGCGCGACCGCACGGGGCGGGCGTAGCTGAAGGTGATCCAGCCGCTCCAGGCCAGGACGCTCGCGGCGGCGAGGACTGCGGCTCCCTGCACCGGCACGGTGAGCAGCGCCCAGGTGCTGAAGGCGGCGGCCAGCACGGCCATGATGATCGCGGAGTAGGGCTCGGGTCGGTTGACTGCGTTCATGGCCTCAGACCCTATGAAGGCCGTGGATCCGTTCGCCTCCGTTGGATGACTGATGTGTGTTCCGTTCGCATCAGTCATGCGACAGAGGCGCGGCCCGCCCCTGGGCCGTTAGCGTCTGCGCCATGAAGCTGATCCGCGATGAGCTGGCCGTGAAGGCCCGCCTGCTGCCCCCGACCGACGACGGCTTTCTCATGCTCGCCGCCGAAGCGGGACGGTGGCGCGGCTACTTCCCGTCCGGGCACGTCCCGCTCGCGGTGCGCCTGCATGAAGCGGCTGCGGGCGCCGACGCCCGAGAGGTCACGGTGTTCCGTGCGATCCTGCGTGCGCCCGGCGAGGGTGACGAACTGCTGACCGCCCGTGGCCTGCACCCCGCGCGCTATGACGTCGCCGTGCTGTTCCGCACCGCCTCGGTCGGCGACGCCCTGGCCCTGCGGGAGAGCGCCGCCTACCAGCAGGTGGCGGAGATCGCGCGCAATGCGTCTCGGCGTACCCACGAGGTGGTGGCGGGCAACGCCGCCCGGCTCGGCGACGTCGACCACGGCCCGGACCATGCGTTCCTGTTCAACTACTTCTACGCCGACGATCGGGACACGCTGCTGAAGGTGTGGGAGTACACGGCGGGGTGGTTCCAGGCGAAGACCTCGTTGCCGAACTCGGCGCTGATGCGTCCCCTGGACGGCGAACCCGCCGACTACGGGATCATCAACCATGGGAGCTGGCCGACGGTGCCGACGTTCCTGCCGAGCCTGCTCTTCCGGCCGAGTTTCCGCAGCTTCGTGCTGGCGAACTTCAAGGCCAACGGGATCGCGGCCCAGCCGATCGTCTACCGCCGGCTCCAGCGCGGGACTAGCTGAGCGGCGCCAGCCGGGACAGTTCCGCGCGCGAGGTGACACCCAGCTTGGGGAACGCCTTGTAGAGGTGGGAGGCGACCGTCCGCGGGCTGAGAAACAGCTGCGCGCCGATCTGGCGATTGGACGCTCCGGTCATCGCGAGGCGGACCACCTGGAGCTCCTGCGCGGTCAACTCGGCCAGCAGGTCGCCGGCGCCGGCGCGGTCGGGCAGTGAGACGCCGGCGGCGCGCAGTTCCGTCGCCGCCCGGGCCGACCACGGCGCCGCGTCCAGGGCATCGAAGGCTTCGCGGGCGGCCTCGAGCTGCGCCCTGGCGGCGGCGCGGCGTTGCTGGCGGCGCAGCCACTCCCCGTACAGCAGGCGGGTGCGGGCCTCGTCGAAGGGCTGCCTGGCCCGGCTGTGCAGCTCCAGTGCCCGCTGGTAGTGGGCGTCGGCCTCGTCGTCGGCGGCGAGCAGCGCCCGGGCGCGGTCCAGCACCGCACGCGGCCCGTCCTGGCCGGTGGCGGTCACCCACTCCGCGTAGCGGCTCAGCAGCGGCACCGCACGGTCCGGCTGCCCCACTCGCGCGGCCGCCTCGACGTAGTCGGGCCACGTGTACCGCCACACGAACGCGTGCCGCGACGGCCCTGTCGCCGCGTGATCCAGCCGCTCGAGGACGGCCTCGTACCTGCCCGCACCGAGGTCGAGCAGCACGCGCGCGTACTCGGCCCAGCAGCCGCCGGGCATCCACGCCCGGCGTTCGGCGTCGCGCAGCGCCTCGGCTCCCGACGCCAGGCACTCCTGCTCCGCGCCCGCGGCCGCGGCCAGCCAGGCATGCATGCCGGCCAGATAGCCGGACCACATGGGCTGCCCTACGTCGGCGGCGAGGGAGGCGGCCTGCGCCACGGTGGCCCGCGCGGAGCGGTGCCGGCCGCCGAGGATCTCGGCGATGGCCCGGACCGTCAAGGCCTGGGGCAGGCGACCGAGCCGTCCCTGGGTGCGGCACTCCTCGGCCATCGCCTCGGCGTAGTCGGACATGCCGTCGGAGTCGGCGCGGACGAGGGCGTGCTGGACGACGAGCATGCGCAGCTCGACCGGCATGGAGGTGACGCCGTCCCGCAGCTTCGGATAGCTGTAGGTGGTCACCGCGTCGCCCTCCAATATCCGCCGGAATCCGCTGTTGATGCCGCGCAGCGCGGCGGCGGGACCGTCGCCCGGCGGGCTCAGCTCCTCGGTGCGGCGCGCCAGTGCGAGCTGGTCGGGATGACGTGCGCTCGACCAGGTGAGGTAGCTGGCGACGCTGAGCAGCGAGAGCAGGGTCGGCAGCTCGGTGACCTTGGCCGCCGCCTCGTGCAGCAGCCGCACCGCCGCGAGCGGCCGCCCCGCCTCGGCCTCCAGCTTGGCCCGGACCATCGCGAGCTCGGCCAGGACGGCGGGCGCCAGCGGCACGGTCCGGCGCCGGGCTTCACCGACCAGTTCACCGGCGCGTCGCCACAGTCCCGCTTCGATCGCCGCCGACGCCGCGGCGATCCGGCGGCGCGCGGCCACGGCGGGATCGGCGGACAGCTCGGCCGCGCGGGCGTAGGCCGCCGACACCGCCGCCTGCCCGCCGCGCCGCTGGGCGCGCAGGGCCAGGTCTTCCAGGTCGTCGGCCACCGCGTCGTCGGGGCACGGGGTGACGGCCGCCAGGTGCCACGCGCGCCGGTCGCCGTCGACCGCCGCGGCCAGGGCACGGTGCGCGGCCATCCGGGCCGCCACATCACCGGCCAGCACCACCGCGGTGCGCACCAGCGGGTGGCGGAACGCCACACTCGACACCCCGACCCGGACCAGTCCCGCCCGTTCGGCGGCGGCGAAGTCGTCGAGCCGGGCGCCGAGCGGTTCCAGCGCGGCGGCCAGCACACCGAGATCGCCGCGGTCGTCGAGGGCGGCCACGAGCAGGCAGGCCCGCGTGGCCTCGGGCAGCTCCTCGACACGGTCCCGGAACCCGGTGAAGACCCGGTCGAGCACCGGCGTCGCGGTGCCGAAGGAGAGCGACAGCGGCGCGTTGCCGCCGAAGCGGTGCTCGGCGGTGAGCATCGAGGGCAGCTCCACCAGCGCCAGCGGATTGCCCTGCGCCTCCGCCACGAGCTGGTCGCGCACGGCCGGGGGCAGGTCCGCGGCGTGCTCGGCGACGATCCGGCCGGCCGCTTCGGGTTCCAGCCGTCCCAACCGCAGGTCCGGCAGGCCGCGTGCGGAGAAGTCCCGTTCGGACTCGCGCGTGGCGAACAGCATGGCCACGCTCTCGGCGCCGAGCCGCCGCGCGGCGAACAGCAGGGCGTCGGCCGATTCGCCGTCCAGCCAGTGCGCGTCGTCGATCAGGCACAACAGCGGTGTCGTCGCCGACACCTCGACGAGCAGGCTGAGCGTCGCCAGTCCGACCAGGAACCGGTCCCCGCGGTTGGTGGAGCCCAGCCCCAGCGCACCCAGCAGGGCGTCCGACTGCTGCGGCGGCAGTGCCGCAACCCGGTCCAGGAGCGGGCGCAGCAGCACGTGCAGGGCCGCGAACGGCAGGTCGGCCTCGGACTGGACACCGGTCACCCGCAGCACCCGCGCCGGTGTGCTCGCCGCCGCGTACTCCAGGAGCGCCGACTTGCCGATGCCTGCCTCGCCGCGCACGATCAGGGCTCGGGGGCGACCGCTCGTCACGTCGCGCAGCAGCCGTTCGACCGTCTCCTGCTCCGCAGCTCGGCCGTAGAGCATGTCTCTCCTAGGGCTCGTCGGTGTGGGACGCACGGCCTGCCCCTTCGGCAGCTGCGAGCACATCGTCCAGGAACCGGATCTGGTCCGCGGCGACGGCCTGCCGGGTGCGCGCATCGGCGTAGAACGAGAAGTGGGTGCCCGGGTACAGCTTCAGCGTGCCGCGCCGCGCGCGGTCGGCCAGCCGGCGGCTCAGCTCCACGGGCGTCTCAGCGTCGTCGGCCGCGAGGCAGACCAGCAGCGGCACCGTCAGCCGCGCGGCCGCCCGGTCCGGGTGGTAACGCATCATCTGCAGGATGCCGCGGGGCGCGACCAGGTTGCGCCACAGGGTGTCCCCGCCGGACAGCGTGCTGATGTGGGCCGCTGCCTCGGCCGCGTTGGTGACCGCCACCTCGCCCGGCGGCGCGACGAGTGGGATGTAGTGCGGAGACAGGCCGAGTCTGCCCCGCAGCGCGTCCGCGACGATGGCCGCCAGGAGGCGCAGGGTCTGCGCCGTCGACCGTCCCGCGACCCGCCGCGGGAACCCGTTGAACGGGATCTGCGCCACGACGGCCGCGATCCGCGCATCGCCGGCCGCGACGACGACGGCATGCGCGCCGCCGAGCGAGTTCCCCCAGAGCACGATGCGATCAGGATCGACGCCCTCGGCGGCGCGGGCACAGGCCACCGCCGCCCGGATGTCGGCCCGTTGCCGGCCGAGGTCGACGACCTGGCGGGGATCGCCCTCGCTGCGGCCGAAGCCGCCGTAGTCGAACACCAGGGCCGCCAGCCCGGCCTCGGCGTAGGCCTCGGCCCAGGGAAAGAGGCGATCCATGGTGCTGCCGAAGCCGGAGCACATCACCACGCACGGCACCGGCTGCGGGGACTCCGGCCGGTAAAGACACCCGGCCAGCAGGCCACGATCACTCGCGAAGAACACGTCGAGCCTCGTAGGCTTACCCATGGTCGAAATGCTAACAACAATTACTTACCATGGGTAGGTAGCGGCGTGACGAGACAGCGGATCATGGCAGCGGCGGCGGCGCTCTTCGCCGAACGCGGCTACCGGGCGACCTCGATGCAGGAGATCGCCGACCGCGTCGGCATCACGAAGGCCGCGCTCTACTACCACTTCGCCGCCAAGGAGGATCTGCTCCGCGAGCTGACCGCCCCGGTGCTCGACGAGCTGGAACAGGCGCTCAACGCGGCCGAGGCCGCCGGCGACCCGGAATCCGTGCGCGAGCGCGCGATCGAGGCCTTCCTCGACGTGCACCTACGGCACCGGGACACGCTGCTCATGCTGGTCCGCGACATGACCCTGCTCGTGCAGGCGCCGGTCGCCGACCGCTTCAAGGCCGCCATCGCGCTGGCCAACACGCTGGTGAGCGGTCCGCGCCCGACGCTGGCCGAACGCGTGCGCGCGGCGCAGGTCGTAGCCGGGCTCGCCGATCCGGTGGTGATGTTCCACGACGTGCCACCGGCGCGACTGCGCAGGCTGATCCTCGACGGCGCGCGCACCCTCCTGGCGGCCGGCGGGGTGGGCGCCGACCGCGTGACGGAACCGGTCCCGAATCCGGCTGCCGCGCTGCGTCCGCGCCGCCGGCCGGGCGGGCGTCCAGCCGTGCTGACCACACAGGACGCCGCCGAGATCCGCCGCCTGCGGGAGACGGACGGCCTGGGGGTCGACGAACTCGCGCGGCGGTTCGGCGTCTCGCGTGCCACCGTCTATCGCAGTATCAAAACTAGATGAGTTTTGCGACGCCGCTCGGTTTTGAGACAGCCGGGGACCGCGACCACATGTCGTGCGGGTCCGGAGCCGAGATGATGTCCGATGCGAGCGTGCACGCGTCCGGCTGACGGGAGCCGGCGGGATGGTGCGGGCCAGAGGATGGAGCCGTTCCCGCCGCGGCAGTCGCGGCCTGATCAGGAGGTTCCCGCATGCTCATCGCCCTCGTCGACTTCACCGTGGCCGCCGCCGACCGCCCGACCGCCCTCGCCCAGCTGGACCACGAGCGCGACCAGGTGCGTGCCATGCCCGGCAACGCCGCCTTCCGGGTGTACGCCTCCCGCGAGGACGACACCGCGATCACCGTCGTGCACGAGTGGCACGACCAGGCGTCGTTCGCGAGCTACCTGGAGTCGCCGTCGTTCACCCGGTCGGGCCGGGTGCTCCGGCCGATGATGACCTCGGCTCCGGTGAGCCGCCGCTTCCACGCCGAGCTGCTGGAGACGGTCGGCTGACCGGCCGCGCCTAGGATGTGGGGGTGCGAGGCCGCCGATGACCCGTGAGGCGTACGCCTTCGTGCGGGACTTCGCTGCCGAGCCCGCCCGCGAGCTGTGCGTGGACCGCCACTACCTGCTCTGCGCCTCCGCCGGTGCGCTGCGGCTGGAGGCGCAGGGCCAGGCGTGGCTGCTGCCGCCCGCACGCGCCGCGCTGATCGAGGCGGGCCGGCCGATCCAGGTGAGCATCCCGTCGCCGGTCACGACCGCTTCGGTGCTGTTCGACCCGGGCTTCGCCCCGGCACCGCCCGCGCCGCTGACCGTGTTCGACCTCAACCCGCTCGCGCGTGCCCTGGTGGGCGAGTGCAGCACCTGGGGCGACAGCGAGGAGCCGCTGCCCGCGTACGCCCGGACGCTGTTCGCCGCGCTCGCGGCCGTCACCTGGCGGCTGGCCGAGCAGCCGAGCCCGGTCGTGGTGCCGGCGGGACGGTCGCCGGAGCTGCGCCGGGCGCTGCGGCTGACCGAGGAGCGGCTCGGCGGCCAGGTCCGGTTCGAGGAGCTGGCCGCCGAGGTCGGGCTGGTGCCGCGGTCACTGGCGCGCCGGTTCGCGGAGGAGACCGGCCTGACCTGGCAGGCGGTCCTGCGCCGGATGCGGGTGCTGCGCGCGATCGAGGAGCTGGCCGCGGGCGACGCCCCGGTCACGAAGATCGCCTTCGGTGTCGGCTACACCTCACTGTCGGCGTTCAACGCGGCGTTCCTGGAGCTGACGGGGCGCACGCCGACGCAGTACCGGGCGAGTTTCCGCCCGTGACCGGACGTCAGAGCGGGACGAACCGGGCCGCGTCGGCGACGACGTAGCCGTTGGTGGCCTCGGTGCGGATCAGGACGCTCGCACCCGTCGGCGACGAACCGGCGGGCAGGGTGAAGGCGCCCAGCGACACCCACTGCCCTCCCCCGCTGCGCTGGTCGACGGTGCGGGTGGTGACCGTGCCGTTCGCGCACACGTCGACCGGCACGTTGCTCGCCCGGTTCGGGTGGGCGGTCCAGCGCAGGTACACCTGGTAGGTGCCGGCGGCCGGGATCGCCGGGGTGAAGCGCAGCCGGTTGACGCCCTTGTTCGCGTTGTCGTCGTGCTCGTAGTCGGGGCCCCAGTAGCCGGTGACCGAAGTGGACCTGAGCCAGACGCCCGCGCGGGTCACCCCGGCCGAGGTCGAACTGTCCACGATGATCTCACCGGGGGTGGTGAGCGGCCAGGTCAGCAGCTGGCCGTCGGCGCGCAGCCGGGCCTGCAGGGTCGCGATCGGCACCTGCTGCACCGCGGCGCCGGCCGTGATCGCCAGGTGCGCGGCGGTCGCCGCCGACTGGGCCAGGATCATGAACACGGGCTCCATCCGGATCGAGCCGTACGCGATGTGGCTGGCGGACAGGCACACCGGCACCAGCAGGTTCGCGCACTGCGACTCGTACGGGACGATCGCGCGGTAGCTGATCGGGTAGGGCTGCGGCACGCCGATCTGCACGTCGCCCTCGTTCTTCAGCGCGCCGGACACCGCCACGCGCTGGCAGTTGTGCGAATCCATGGTGTAGCTGGCCAGGCCGACCGAGTCAGCGGGGACGCGGCTGCCGCGGCAGTCGGCCTCCGTCATCACGTTCGCGGAGACCATCCGGCGGGCCTCGCGGATGTAGAGCTGCGTGGGCCAGCCGCCGTTGCCGGTGAACTCGTCGGGCGCCAGGCCCCAGGAGGCGGTCGCGCTGCGCACCGACGCGGGCACCCGCGGGTCGTTCGCCAGGAACCACAGGAGGCCCTGCTGGTAGACGCGGTGCTCCTCGACCGTCGCGGCCCGCGCTGCGTAGGAGGCCGTGGGGTAGCCGTAGTTCGCGCCGATGAAGTCGGTGGAGAACGCGCCGTTGTTGTTGGAGTCCGTCTTGCCGCCGCCCACCGCGTGCGTGGTGAAGAACGGTCCGGTGTATCCCGCCTGGACGAGCCGGGCCAGCGGTTCGTAGCGGATCGCCTCGTAGCCGCCCGGCCTGGCGAACGGGATCCGGTCGGCGGCCTGGGTCAGGCACATCCGGAAGTTGTACGCCTGGATGCGCGCGTCGCCGCTGCCGGTGGGCGCGAGCGGGCTCGCCGAGATCCCCGGCAGCAGGCCGCTGCCCGGACTGCCGGCGGTGACGTACGGGTCGACGAACCGGTCGAACTGGTGCCCGCTGCGCAGCTGCACCCCGTTGATGGTCTCGCCGTACACGGAGTTGGCCTCGCGGCCCGCCGTCCAGGCGACCCCGGCCGCCGCCATCAGGTCGCCCTCGTAGGTGGCGTCGATGTAAATCGCAGCGCGGTACACCTGGCCGTTGTCACAGGCCAGCTCTGTGATCCGGTTGCCCGCCCGGGTGACGCCGGTGAGCCGGTTGTTCAGGTAGACCGGCACGCCCGCCTCGGCGAGCAGGTCGTCGCAGACCGCCGCGGCGACGTGCGGCTCGAACGTGAAGCGGGCCGGCGAGGTCGGAGTGACGGCGGTGCCGTGGTACTTCGCGTACACCCGCCGGTAGAACTCCCCGGCCAGGCCGCCGATCGCGGTCTTGACGCCGCTGTCGGTCATCCCGAGCCCGCCCGTGGACAGGCCGCCGACGTGCGCGCCCGGCTCGACGATCAGCGCGGTGCGGCCCAGCCGCCGGGCCGTCACCGCGGCGGCGATGCCCGCCGAGGTCGCGCCGTAGACCACCAGGTCGGCGGTGACGACGGCGGCGGCGAGCGCGGGCAGCTCGAGCGCGGGGACGGAGGCGACGGCCAGCGTGGCGGTGCCCAGGCGCAGGACGTGGCGGCGGGTGTACGGCATGGCAAGCTCCTGCTCGGCAGAGGATCGGTCGAGGAGCGCGCCGCCGCACCTGACCACCAAGGATCATGTTCACATCGGCCGATGTCAACTCCTGCGGCGCCGCCGCCGCGAGCAGGCAGACCGGGCGTGCCGGATGGCAACCTTTCGGCGCTCGCGCGCGTCGTCATAGGTGAAGCCGGCGAGCGGATCCACTTGCCGGCTTCACCATCCCACCCCGTCAGGCACCGGCGAGGGCATCGCGCATCACAGGTCGCGCCGCTGGAAGGCCAGTGCCGCGAGCCCGGCCACGAGGGCGACCCAGACCGCGGCCCAGCCGAGATACGGCCCGGTGAGCGGCGCATCGCCGACCAGCGGGTGCCCGATGAGCTGCGGCGACAGCAGGATCGGGTCCTGGAACGCGTACATCGCGCCGCGCCACAGGCCGTCGGTCGGCAGGATCATCCGGGACACCGTGCCTACCTGGGCCACGCTGTCATTGCCGAGCGCGGTGCCGACTCCCCCGACGACGCCCGCGACCCAGGCCGCGCCGAACAGTCCGACGGCGACGATGCCCGAGGCCATCGGCGAGATCGCGGTCGACAGCAGCAGCCCGAGGGTCAGCAGCACGGTCGTCTGGAACGCGAGCAGCACCAGCCCGGCCACCGGCTGCGGGGACTGGTAACCGGTGGTGAACCGGACGATGAGCAGCTGGGCGAACCCGGCCGCGAGCACGAACCCGCTGCCGAACGCCACCAGCCCCAGCCACTTGCCCAGCAGCACCGCCGCACGGCGTACGGGCCGGGCCAGCACCGCCAGCGCGATCCCCGACTCGATCTCACCGGCCATGCTGGGCCCGGCGAGGAACGCGGTGCCCAGCGCGGCGATCAGGCTGAGGCCGAACATCACCAGGTTGAGCACGATGGTGGCCGCCATCAGCGCCTCGCCGCTGGTGAGGCCGCCGAACTCGGCGTCGATCCGGGAGAACCCCCACGCGCTCAGCCCCAGCAGCACGGCCGTCAGCACGGCGAGCGCGCGCAGCACCCGGCGGCGGGCGACCTCCCGCAACGTGAGCGCGGCGACGGTGAGGACGATCTTGGCGGTCATGCGTGCTCCTCGTGGCGCAGGATGTCCAGCAGCCGCTGCTCCAGGCTGATCCGTCCGGGTTCGACGGCGTGCACGCGTACCCCGAGGCCGACCAGGTCGGCGACGAGGTCCGGCACGGTGGCGGGGTCGAGGTCGGCAGGCAGCTGGACCGTGACGGCGTCCCCGTCCCGGCTGACCGGCCCGGCGGCGGCGAGCCGCTGCTCGGCCTGCGGGCTCACCGCGTCCAGCCGCAGGCGCAGCTCGTTCTGCCCGAGCAGCTCGGCGAGGGTGCCCGCCGCCGCGACCCGGCCCTTGTCGAGGATGACGACCCGGTCGCAGACCCGCTCGACCTCGCCGATGAGGTGCGAGTTGAGCAGCACCGCGACCTGCCGGGCCTTGAGCTCCAGCACCAGGTCGCGCACGTCGGCGCGGCCGATCGGGTCCAGCGCGCTGGTCGGCTCGTCGAGCACGATCAGCTCCGGTCGGGCGACCAGCGCCACGGCCAGGCCCAGGCGCTGCTGCATACCCTTGGAGAAGCCGCCCAGCCGGTCGCCGGCCCGGTCCGCGAGGCCGACCGCCGCGAGGCTCTCCCGCTGCTCGGCGGCCGGGATGTCCACCCCGGCGAGCCGGACGTGCAGGGCCAGCACCTCCGACGCGGTCAGCCAGGGCTGGTAGCGGAACAGCTCCGGCAGGTAGCCGACCCGGGTGCGGGCACGTGGGTCGGCACCCGGCCGCCCGAGCAGCAGCACCTCGCCCGCGTCGGGCCGGACCAGGCCGAGCAGCATCTTGATCGCGGTCGTCTTCCCGGCGCCGTTCGGCCCGAGCAGCCCGACCACCTCCCCCGGCCGACGGTGAACGACACGTCGTCGACCGCGACCCGGCTGCGGTATCGCTTGCGCAGACCCGAGCACCACACCGCGGCCGCGGAAGCGGCCTGCTCGGGCCGCCGCGCAGCGGTGTCGAGACTCACCTGTCCCACCTCAGCTCGCGGGCCGCCGCCAGCAGCTCGTCCGGGGTCGACGAACCGGCCAGCGCGGTGACGACACCACCGTCCACCCACACCACCCCCGCCATGACCCCGTTGCGCGAGGTGAGCACCGTAGCGGTCACGCCGTTCACGTCGGCGGTGGTGCTGGTCATCCGCTCACCGGAGACGAGCAGCGGCAGCGTCGTGCCGTCGCCGGTGAAGCCGCGCAGCTGGGCGGCGATGTCCTCGGACAGCATCGGCAGCGACAGCAGGTAGTCCCGTGCGGTCGCGAACGGCACGCCGGTCGAGTACGCGGTGGGCGCGACGGCACGGGCCAGCATCAGCGTCGGCACACCCCGGCCCTTCGACCAGACCGCGAGCAGGCCGGGTCCGGCGGTCAGCCGGAAGCGGCTCCCGTCCAGGCCCGGCGGCGCGGGCGGCAGCGCGTGGCCGGTCGCGGTGGCGGACTGCGCGGCCTTCGCCGCGGAGAACGTGAACTCGGCGCTCACCGGGCCGCTGACGCGGTAGACCGGTTCCCCGGTCACGCCGCGCGGCAGCCCGGCCACCCGCGGCACGGTCAGCCCGGTGGCCTGCTCGGCTGCGGCGGCGTCGGCGACCCTGCGCAGCTCAGGCTTCTCGGTGACGTGCAACTCGCCGAACGCGGACAGGTCCGGCAGGCTGACCAGGTCCGCATCGGACGCGGTCACCGGGACGACCTGCTCGGCGCGGAAGATCGGCAGCCAGTCCGTGGCAGCGGCGACCCCGGCCCCCGCCACCAGGGCGGCGACGGCGGCGACGGCGACCACGGGGCTGCGCAGCGCGATCCGGCGTCGCCGCCCGGCAGCCGCAGCCGTGGTAGAGGCACCGGCCGTGGCGGTCGAGAGGCGACGCCAGCCCTCGGCGACGTCGACGTCGACGGTCAGGTCCAGCACCGAGGCGGCCAGCGCCGCGTCGAGCCGGGCGCGCACCAGTGCGGTCTGGCACGCCGGGCAGGCGGTGACGTGGGCGCGGTCGGGGGCGGTCACGCCGTCGGGCTCGTCGACGAGCCGGCGCAGCGTGCCGTCAGTCGGATGACGCATCGCGGTTCAACTCCTTACGCAAGGCGGACTCGGCGCGGCGGACCGTGGTGCCGACGCTGCCGGGTGACATGTCGAGAGCGGCGGCGACCTCGGCGTAGCTGAGGCCGCTGTGCCGCAGGACCAGGGCGACGGCCTGCTTGCGGGGCAGCCGGGCCAGCGCCGCGCGGACACGGCGCTGCTCGTCGCGCGCGACCACCGTGTCGGCGACGTCCGGGCAGTCCCCGTCGCCGCCCACGGCCCGCTCCCGGGTGGCCCGGCGGCGACCCGCGCGCAGGTGGTTCAGCGCGGTGTGCGCCGCGGCGACGCACAGCCAGCCGGCCGCCTCCCCGGCCGGGACCGTGGAGCGGCCGAAACCGAGGAGCACCTCCTGCGCCACGTCCTCGGCCCCGTCGCGGGAGCCGAGCACCCGCGCGGCGACCGCGACGACCCTCGGGTACGCGTCCCGGAAGACCTGCTCCAGGTCGGGCCGTACGGTCCCCGGCCGTGACCGGGGCACGGGCTCGGCGCGCCGCAGCGGCCAGCCCCGGCCGGGCGGTGACAGCACCGCCGCGCCGCCCGCTGGTTCCACACCTCGTTCCACACCTGCTGAGCACCGCCCAGCCCGCGGATGTGACACGGACGCGCCCACGGCACGGTAGAACCTGCGGCGGCGGCCGGTCTCGGTGATCCGCCAGACCGACGTGAGGTGGCCCAGCCGCTCCAGCCGGTGCAGCAGCGGGTAGAGCCGCCCGTCCGGCCAGGATTGCGGCTCACCGGACAACTCGGTCACCCGCTTGAGGATCGCGTACCCGTGGCTCTCCCGTTCCGCGACGGCATCCAGCACCAGCGGCACAGCCGGTTCCCGCACACCCATGATCACCCACCTACCCTAGAAGTCTTATGCATAGCAGTGCGATGCATAGTAGTTCTAGGTATAGTCATCGTAAAGTGCCAGGCAGGGAGCACGGGTCGACGTTCGGACTACATCACCCGGTCACCGGCTGCAGACCGGGCGTCAGGGCGTGGCGAAGTCGGCCACGGCCACGTACTCGCTGCCCGCGGTCAGGGCGACGGCTCCGATGTGGGTGTACCGGCAGTCGCTGATGATCGCGCGGTGGCCGGGGCTGTCCATCCAGCCGGCGACCGCCTGCCGCGCATCGCCGGTGCCCTGCGCCCAGAACAGGATCTCGCCGGTACGCGCCGCCGTGAACCCGCTGTCGGCGATGCGCTGCCCGGCGGTGCTGCCGTCGGAACCGGTGTGCTCGCGTACGCCGTCGCTGAGCATGTCCCGCGCGTGGCGGGCGGCGGCGTCGGCCAGCCGCGTGTCGGCGGCGACCGGCGGGCAGGACAGCTCCGCCCGCCGCTCGTTGATCAGCGTCACGAGCGCCTCGCCGTCGCCCGGCGCCGGCGGCTCGGCCTGCCCACCGGCGCATGCGGCGAGGCAGAGCACGAACCCGGCAGCCGGCAGCTTTCGGACCATGTCCGCATGATGCCCGGCCGCCCGGCGGCGCTAACCGTTCAGGCGTCGCCGGACTCGCGCAGGCGCGCCCGCTCCTGCTCGATGATCTTCTTCTCGGCGGTGGCCCGGGTGCCGTCGCCGCCGTCGACCGCCTGCGCGTTGGCCTCCTTGGCCGCGCTGGGCCGGGCGTACTCGTCGAACAGCGCGGCCTTGCCCGCGACCAGCTCCCGCATGCTGGTGTCCACGGTGTCCTCGGCGATCAGGCGGAACACCTGCACCGGCCGGACCTGGCCCATCCGATGGCAGCGGGCGATGGCCTGCTCCTCCGTGCTGGGCTTCCACTGCGGCTCGATCAGGATCACGACCGAGGCGGTCTGCAGGTTGAGGCCGACGCCACCGACCTCGATCTGGCTGACCAGCACGGCCGGTCTCCGGCTCGCGGTGAACGCGTCGATGACCTGCTGGCGCTGCAGGGGCGGGGTGGAACCGGTGAGCGGCCCGTGCGCCCGGTCGCCCAGCGCCGCCGTCACCGCGGTCAGCACGTCGCGGAAGTACGAGAAGACGACCACCTTGTGGCCCTCGGCCAGCGCCTCGCCGGCGATCTCGCGGACGTGGTCGAGCTTGGTCGACGTCCCGGTCGGATCACCGAAGGTGGCCCGGCGCATGGTCATGAAGTGCCCCTCCCAGACGGCCTTGCGGTAGGCGGCGGCCTCCTCGGCGGACAGCGTCACCGGCTGCACCGTCTCGATCCGGCCGGGCAGCTCGTCGAGCACGTCGGACTGGTTGCGGCGCAGGTACGCCGGAGCGATGGCCTGCCGGAACGCGTCCGGTGAGGACGCCGCGGCGGCCTCCCGGGCGACGTCGGGGTTGATGTGCTCGGTGAGCACGCCGAACTCCTCCACCCGGTTCTCCAGCGGGGTGCCGGTGAGCAGGGCCACCCGTTCGGCGTGATCGATGACGCGGCGGCTGCGCCGGGTGCGGTTGGCGGTGGGGTTCTTGATGTAGTGCGCCTCGTCGAACGCCACCATGGCGAGCTGCACACCCTTGAGGTCCAGCCGCTCCAGCGCCGTGTACGCGGTCACGCCGATACCGCCGTGCGTGCGCCAGGCGGCGGTGTTCTTGGCGGCGTCGCCGCCGTACAGCAGGCGCGGGGTGAGCCGGCAGTGCCGCCGGATCTCGTGCATCCAGTTGCCGGCCAGGCTCGGCGGGCAGACGACCAGGAAGTGCCGCTCGCCCTGCGCCGCCAGGTGGCACATGGCGGCGAGGGTCTCCACCGTCTTGCCCAGACCCATCTCGTCGCCGAGGATCACCCGCCGCTGCGCGATCATGAACCGCGCGCCGAAGGACTGGTACCCGCGCAGGCTGGAGTTCAGCAGGCTGGTGTCCAGGCGCAGCTGGTCGACGCGGGCGGCGGTGTCGGACGGCAGCTGCCCGGTCCGCCCGCTGGTCTCCCGGCCGGTCGCCTCGGCCAGCAGCGTCAGGTAGCTCGCGGCGTCGGCCTGGTACCTGCGCCACAGCTGCTGATCGGTCGGCTCCTTGGCCAGGGCCGCCTCGGCGGCGTGCACCTTGGCCCGGGCGGTCTCCAGCCGTGGCGAGCGCAGCGCCGCCTCGAGCTCGGCGAGCGCGGCCCGGTCCGCCTCGCGGCCCTGGCGGCCACGGAACAGGCTGCGCCAGCGGCTGTTGGCCCGCCGGGCCGCCTCGATCCGGCCGGCGATGGCGTCGTGCAGCTCACCGGCCCGGCCTAGGGCGGGCCGCACCCGGCGGCGCACCAGCAGCAGCCGGTGCAGCGAGCGCAGCAGGTGGGTGTCGGCCGGTGAGCGGCGGTCGGGGTCGGGGCGCAGCGCGGTCTCCGCCTCGACCTCGGCGGCCAGGGCCTCCATGGCGCCTTCGAGCTGCGCGACGGTGGCCCGCCCGATGCCGGGGACCTGGTGGAGCTGGTGGCGCCGGGCGATCAGCTGCCCGACCGTGGTGATCCCGGCCGCCTGCAGCGGCCCGAGCCGCAGTCTGCCGTCCGCCGCCTGCCGCAGCCGGGTGAGGTCTGCCTGGTGCAGGCGCTCGTCGAGCGACTGCCGCCGGTGGGTGTCGGCGAGGCCGCGGATCTCGGCGAGCAGCCGCTGCTCGGCGTCGAGCACCGCCCGGGCGGCACGCTGCGCGTCTGCGGCCTCGGTGACCAGGGCACGCGCCTCACGGCTGTGGGCGGCGGCGACCATCGCGACCTCGCTTCACACTCGCCGCGCCGGGGGTGGCACGGAGCATCGGTTCTGCCTGCGGCGCCGATCGGTCGTGGTCCGACCGGCCGGCTCCGCTGACATGCCCGTCGGGTGTGCGACGCTACCAAGGTCTGCCCAGCGGTCCACTTCCTGCGGCGGGCTGCCCGGTGACGTCCTCCTCCTGTCCGTCCTCCGCTGTGGACGGTGAGGGCGCGGGCGGGCTCGCGGCCTCCGTCGGGCTGGGCTCGGGGCTGGGTGAAGCCGGTTCCGGATCCGTTCCGGGGCTCTGCTGCGGCGGCGGCACCGGGCCGGTGGGCTCGGCGGATCCGGGCGCCTGGACGGTCGGGCTCGGCTGTCCGGTGATGGGCGCGCCCGCCGGTCCGAGCAGGGACGCCGCGCACGGCCGGCCGTCGAGCCGGAACGCGGTCGGCAGCGGATTGCTCTCCTGATAGGTCCAGCTGACGGGCAGGCTCAGCCGGGCGTCGGGAGCCAGCTCCCGGGTGCCGGTGGCGGTGACGGTCCGGCCGTCCTGCCGCCACCGCGCGTCGGTGTCGACGCGCTGCGTGCCGGGCAGGTCGAACGAGATCCGTGCCGGGCTCCGGGTGTCCCCGGCGGCGTTGACCACCGTGACCGTCGCCGCGAATCGGCGGCCGGTGTCGTCGCGCAGCTGGAAAGTCGCGTCGCACGCGGGCGGGGCGCTGGCGGCGGGCACCGCCGTCGAAGGCTCGGACGGCTTGGAGCCGTTCAGGACCCATACCGCGACGGCGGCTGCGGCGAGTCCGGCGACCCCGGCCGCGAGCGCCACCGTACGGCCGCGGCGGCGGGGCACGGCGGGTTCGGCAAGCGGCTGCCAGGGCAGGATGTGGGTCAGGGTGGCGGCGGCATCGGCGGGCAGCGCCGCGCCGACGGCCGCCGCCGGACCGGCGATGTCCACCTCGCCGAGGGTCTGCGCGAGCTGCGCGGCCGTGGGCCTGGCGGCGGGATCGCGGTCGAGGCAGGCGGTCACCGCCGCCGCGACGGCCGGGGGCAGGCCCTCGATGTCGGGCAACGGATCCGGCGGCCGGAAACGCGGCGCGGTGAGCAGGCCGACCGGGGTGTCGGCCCGCCAGGGCAGCTCGCCGCTGAGCATGCGGTACAGCAGCACGCCCAGGGCGTACACGTCGGCGGCGGGCTGGACCGGCTGCCCGTCGACCCGTTCGGGTGCGAGGTAGGCCGGGGTGCCGATCAGGTTGCCGTCCGGGCCGACCTCGTCGCTGCCCGTGGAGGCGCAGATGCCGAAGTCGATGATCTGCACGCCGTCGCCGGTGAGCAGGATGTTGCCGGGCGCGATGTCGCGGTGCACGACTCCGCGGGCGTGCGCGGCGGCGAGCGCACCGGCGGTCTGCGCGGCGACCGCGACGGCCTGCGGCCAGGGCAGGCTTCGCCCGCCGTGCAGCGCCTGGCCGACGGAACTGCCGTCGATCAGCTCCATGACCAGGAACGCGACCGGGACCCGGTCGTCCTGGCGGTCCAGGCCGAAGTCGTACACCTCGGCGATGTGGCGGTGCCGCAGCCGGGCCAGGGCCTGCGCCTCGGTGCTCAGCCGCTGCACCGCCCACTCGTCGGCCACGAACCGCGGATTGAGCAGCTTCACGGCGACCATGCGGCCGAGCCGCTCGTCACGGGCCTGCCAGACGGTGGCGCTGCCGCCGCTGCCGACGGGCGCGGCAAGCCGATAGCGGTCGTCGAGCAGCGTGCCCGTCTGCCAGGATCCAGCCGCGGTGGTGCTCATGCACGGCGCCTACCCGTCCCGCACCCCCGCGAACCCGCCGGGACCGTGTCTGGACATACAGCCCGATGTGATGGTTTGCCCCACGCCGGGCGGGGTAGCCGAGCGGGAGGAGGTGTCACTGTGGCCAGGTTCGTGACCATCGGGTATGGCAGCCGGGAAGGCTACGACCGCACCGACCCCGCGCTGCGGGATGCGGCACACGCCCACGACGACCGGCTGCGTGCGCTGGAGGAGGCGGTACAGCTCGTTTCGGCCTCACCCTGCGCCGTCGCGCACGGGGTCGTCGAGGTGTGGCCGTTGCAGGAGTCGCCGTAGGGGCGCTCGTGCCTCAGCGAACCAGCCGACGGCGCCCGGCGGCGAGGTGCGCCCGCGCCCGGGGAAAGTCGTAGAGCTGCTGCTGGTACACGTCGAGCACCAGGTCGACCGTGGGCAGCGGGACATGCCGGGTGCCCAGGACGACGCAGAGCCAGTCGAGGAACGTCCCGAACAGCTCCGGGTCATCGACGAGCAGCCCGGCGCACAGGAACTCGACGATCTGGCCGAGGTCGAACTCGGTGGCCTCCCGCTGGGCCGGGGTGTGGCGGCCCACCACGGGGAACCGCTCGGCCAGGGCCTCCATGCCGGAGGCGACCAGCTGCGGACCGCGCTTGGCGATCAGCACGTGCTCGTCGTCACTGACGAACGACTCGCGCCGCGGTTCGCTCTCGGCCAGGGACAGCCCCGGCCAGGTGCGCAGCACCTCGATCGCCTCGCGGGCGTCACCGGCCACCCGGTCGGCGCCCAGCGTCCGCCCCCAGCACGCCGCCGGGCCGAACCCGCGGCCGCCGGCCAGCACGGGCGTCGCGGTGCTCTGCGCCGCCTCGATGACGCGGTGCGCGGCGGCCAGCCGGGTCGGCACCGAGCAGCTGACGGCCACCACCTCGGGGCCGTGGCGGTGCAGGTAGGAGATCAGGTGCGGCCCCGGCACGCTGGCGCCCAGGAACCGCACGTCCCAGCCGTCCCAGCGGACCACCTCGGCGAACAGCCGTGCGGGCAGCGCGTGCCACTCGCCGTCCACGCACGCCACCACGAGGATGCCCCGCTCGGCGGCTCGCGGCCGGTGGTGGGCGGCCAGCGCGGCGACCACGTGCTCGCTGACATGGGTCGCCGCGTGCTCCTGGGCGACACTCCACTCGTTGCGCGCCCACCGGTCGCCGATCACCGCCTGGGTCGGTGCGACCAGGTCGAGCAGCACGTCGCGGGGCGGCACGCCCCGCTCGGCGAGGGCGAGCGCGAAATCGACGGCGGGCGCCTGCGCGCCCTGGCCGACCAGGTCGAGGTATCGCGCGCGGTCCGCTTCGGACACGGCAGTGGTCATGTATCGACCTCCTTCATGCTGCTGGTCCCGTCGGCCCGCCCGCGGCCTGGATCACGAGCACCGCGATGTCGTCCTGAAGGCGGTCGCCGACCCAGTCGGTGACCCGCTGCGCGACGCGTTCGGCGATGACCGCCGCGGGTGCGCCACGGTAGGCCTGCAACTCGGCGGCCAGCCGCTGCGGGCCGAAGAACGGGCGGTCGGCGGACCTGCCGCGGGCCTCGGTGACGCCGTCGGTGTAGAGGACCAGCGCGTCGCCCGGCCCGAGCACGACCTGTGCCTGCCCGAACGGCGCGTCGAGGAGCAGGCCGATGGCGGTGCCGGAGATGTCGACCTCGGCCGCCTCGTCGGCGGCCCGCATCAGCAGCGGCGGCGCGTGACCGCCGGTGGCGAGGCTCACCGTGAGCGAGCCGTCGGGTTCCGGCGTCATCGCTCCGATCATCAGCGTGGCCAGCGTCGGCCCGTCACCGGTCAGCGTCGCCCGGTTGAGCAGGTCGAGCAGCCGGGACGGGCACGACTCGGTCAGCCACAGCGCGCGCAGGCTCTGGCGTATGTTGCCCGACTGCACGGCGGCCTCGATGCCCTTGCCGCACACGTCGCCCAGCACGAACATCCACCGGCCGTCGGGACCGGGGCGTACGTCGTAGAAGTCGCCGCCGATGCGCAGCCGCTCCCACGCGGGGCGGTAGGCGGCGCCGAGCGCGACACCGGGCACCTGCGGCAGCGCGGGCGGCTCGACACTGCGCTGCACCAGCTCCGCGGCGTCGGCCTGGGCCGCGTACAGCGCGGCGGCGCTGATCGCCGCGCCCGCCCGTGCCGCGAACTGGCGGACCAGGTGCACCTCCACCGCCTCGAACGGCGCACGGCCGGCATGCCGGGCCAGCACCAGCGCCCCGGCCGGCAGGCCGTGGCCCGGCAGCGGCACGACCATCGCCGAGCCGACCGGCCCGAACCCGTCGGCGAGCAGGGCGGCGATGTCCTCGCCGAGCCGGGGGTCGTCCTGCACGGTGAGCCCGGTCAGGGCCTGGTCCAGGGCGCTGCCGGGCGGCACGCCCCACCTCGGCAGCGTGCCGGCGCTCTCCGTCCGGTCCTCGGGACCGGCGTCGATCCGGATCCAGGACAGCTCCCGCTCGTCGTCGCAGACGACCACGGCGCAGTCGGCCAGCGCGGGCACGGCGAGCAGCGCCGTGGTCCGCGCGGCGCGCCCGCGGTTGAGGCAGGAGCCGAGGCGGCGGCCCGCGTCGGCGAGGAACGCCGAGCGCCACCGCTCGGCCAGCAGCGCGTCGACGCGCATGACCTGTTCGGTGACGTCGCGGACATACCAGAGGGTGTGCTCGCCGGAGCGCACGCCGCGGCCGCGCAACCGCCGCTCGGCCAGGTCGGCGTCGAACGCGCCCGGCGGTCCCTGTACGACGGCGGCCAGCGGCGGGGCGGTCACGGCCCGTCCGGCCGCGACGCCGAGGACGCGCACCGCCTCGGCGTTGGCGAAACGGACGACGCCGCCGCGGTCGACCGTGAAGATCATCTCGTCGGAGCCGTCCAGCAGCTCGGCCCAGGGCATCCCGTCGAGGTCTGCGGGCGCGGCCGGACCGTCCGGGCCGGCGGTGTCGTGGCCGGTGAAAACGTTCACGGCAAGAGGATCAGAGGCCAGGGGAGGCTGCGGCCGCACCGTCGTGATCTCTTCGCTCATGCCCCTACCCTGCCACGACCGCCCCCGCATCGCCGACGGCACGGGTCCTCGGGACACTACCCGCCAGCGCGATCCGCTAATCGTGACGCCGGTCACTCCGTCGTTCGCCGGGCGCGATCTCGCCGACCGCCGCGCGGGCCGCTTGACGCCACGCCGTTCCTCGGCCAGAGTCGAGCCCCCGATCCACTGAAGACAGCGACACGGACATGCCTTCCACCAGCACCGGCGAGGCCGCTCTCGTCACCGCGGCGCAAGCGGGCGACCGGCGTGCGCTCGCCGCCCTGCTCGAGACGTACCTGCCCTTCGCGTACACCATCGTGCGCCGTGCCCTCGGCTCCGGCGCCGACGTGGACGACGTGGTGCAGGAGACCATGCTGCGCGCCGTACGCGAGCTGCGCGAACTGCGCGACCCGCGCACCTTCCGGGCGTGGCTGGGCACCATCGCCGTCCGGCAGGTCAGCACCCACCTGCAGCGGCGGCGCAGCGCCGAGCCGTACACCGGCGGCGGGCTCGACGACCTGATCGAGACGGCCGACGCGGACGCGTCGTTCGAGGGCGTGACGATGCTGCGCCTGAACGTCGCCGCGCAGCGGCGGCAGGCGGCCCTCGCCGCCCGGTGGCTGGACGACGACGACCGGGTGCTGCTCTCGCTGTGGTGGCTGGAGGTCGCGGGCAGGCTGACCCGCACCGAGCTGGCGGCGGCCGCCGGGGTGAGCGTGGCCCACGCCGGGGTACGCGTTCAGCGCCTGCGGCAGCAGCTGGAGCAGTGCCGCGCCCTGCTCGCAGCCCTCGACGAGCGGCCGCGCTGCCCCGGGCTGGAGAGCCTGGCCGCCGGGTGGGACGGCACGCCGGGCTCGGCCTGGCGCAAGCGCCTGACCCGGCACGTGCGCGACTGCGCCACCTGCGCCGGGGCCGCGGGCGGACTGGTCGCCGCCGAGCAGCTGCTGACCGGGTTCGCCCTGCTGCCCGTCCCGGTCGCGCTCACCGCCGCCGTGCTCGGCAAGGGCGCCGTCACCGGGACGTCGTCGGTGACGCTGGCAGCCAAGGCCGGGGTGCTCGGCAATCTCGCGAAGACGTTCGCGGCCTCGCCGATCGCCGCGACCGCCGTGACCGGATCCGTGGTCGCCGCCGCCGCGGTGGCCGCGATCGCCTGGCCGTCGCCGTCACCCGCGCCGCCCCCGTCCACCGTGGCGCCGCAGCCACCGGCCGTGACCACATCTGCCGCCTTGCCACCCTCGCCGAGCCCCTCCCGCACCCGTCCGGCCCCCAGCGCCACCACGCGGTCGTCACCGGCCCCGGCGGCCCCGCTGACGACCGGGCCGTTCTCGCTGGAGGCGGGCGGTGAGCCCGGCCTGTTCGCCACGACCGCGGACGGGCTGGCCGTGCTGGCGCCGCTGTCGGCCGCCAGCGGCGCCGACACGCGCGCAACGGCGACCTTCCAGGCCGTCTCCGGTCTGGCCGACGCGAAGTGCTTCTCCTTCCGCGCCTCGGACGGCCGCTACCTGCGCCACTCCTCGTGGCGGCTGCGGCTGGACCCGGCGATCGGCACGGAGCTGTTCCGCGGCGACGCCACCTTCTGCGTACGCCCCGGGCCGTCAGCGGGCACGGTGCTGCTCGAAGCGTCGAACTACCCTGGCTGGTTCGTGCACCGGCGTGGCACGCAGCTGTGGGTCGACCACAGCGACGGCTCGGCGGCCTTCCAGGCGGAGAGCGCCTTCCGGGTCCGCCCGCCGCTGGCCGAGTGAGCGCCGGGCGCACCGGCCCTCGCCCGAAGAGGTCGGCCGGACCAGGTCCTGCGCACGGGTCGGCGGCCGCCCCCGCCCGGGGCGGGCGCCGCTTGTACGATCCTGCGATGACCGAGAGCGTCCTTCTCCGTTTCTCCTTCTTCGAGCACGAATGGGACGAGGACATCGACTCGCCCGAGAAGGCGGACGCCGAGCTGCTCCGCCGTGCGACCGAGGGCACCTGGTTCGAAGTCGAGGACGTCGATCCGGACGAGTTCGACACGATCGAGGCCCTGGCCGAGCGGGTCGAGGAGGTCATCGGCGGGGAGTGGGACGCGCCCGCGACAGTGGCCCGGCTGCCCCTGGACCGGCTCCGCACGCTCATCGCCGAGGGCGGCTGGACCTTCGTGGCGGGTGAGTTCTCGGACTTCGAAGGCCACCACAACGACACCGAGCTGCTGGTGAAACTCACCCGCGCGCCGGGGAGCCGGGCCTAGGGTCGAGATAGAGCGCACGGTCGTGCGCCGGATGCGCTGAGAGGGGCCCGGCGATGAGCCAGCTTCGGAATCTGCAGATCGAGATCCTGGACCGGCCGGCCGTGGACGATCTCATCGGCAAGGTCAACGACACGTCGGCGCAGCCGGGCATCGCCGAGCGGGTCCAGCAGTGGCGGGCCGAGCACGGGCACGAGGACGCCACGGCCGAGGCGTACTCCTTCGTCGTGGTGGGACCGACGCTGATGTTCCTGCACCGCTGCCCCGACGGCGTGATCCTGCCGTTCGCGGCGTACCCCGACGGCACCCTGAAGGTGTACACGGACCCCGATCACGCGGGTGAGAGCTTCCACCGGCGCGACGACGCGTAACTCAGCCGTCGGCCCCGGTGGAGCAGCACCCGTCGGCGCACTCGGCACCGGGACGCAGCGCCGCCGCCGGGCCGCAGCAGGCGTCGCCGCGCCACGCCTCCCGGCCCTCCTTGACCGCGACCACCGCGATGACCAGCGCCGCGACCGGATCGGCCCACCACCAGCCGAGCAGGCTGTTCGCCGCCAGCCCCACCAGCAGCACCGCCGACAGGTACGTGCACAGCAGCGTCTGCTTCGAGTCCGCCACCGCGCTGCGCGAGCCGAGCTCCCGCCCGGCCCGGCGCTGGGCGTACGACAGCGCCGGCATCACCGCGAGCGACAGCGCCGCCAGCACCATGCCGACCGTGGAGTGCTCGGGGCGGTGGCCCGCGACCAGCGCCTGCACGGCCTCGAAGGTGACGTAGGCGGCCAGGGCGAAGAACGAGACCGCGATGATCCTCAGCGCCGAACGCTCCCGGGCCTCGTGGTCGGCGGCGGAGAACTGCCAGGCCACGGCAGCGGCCGAGGACACCTCGATGATCGAGTCGAGTCCGAAGCCGATGAGCGCGGTCGAGCCGGCCACGCGCCCGGCCGTGATCGCGACGACCGCCTCGATCACGTTGTAGGCGATGGTCGCGGCGACCAGCAGCCGCACCCGGCGGGCCAGCACCGCCCGGCGGGCCGGAGGCGGGCCGAGCCGCAGCTGCGGCAGTCCGGTCATCAGCAGCATTCCTCGGTCTGCGCGGCCGGGCAGACGCTCGGGTCGACCGCCAGCACCACCCCGAGCAGGTCGCCGAGGGCGTGCGCCAGGCGCGGGTCGGACAGCTCGTAGCGCGAGCGGCGTCCCTCCGGGGTCGCCACGACCAGGCCGCAGCCGCGCAGGCAGGCGAGGTGGTTGGACAGGTTCTGCCGGCTCACGCCGAGCAGGTCGGCCAGGTCGGCGGGGTAGGCGGGGGCATCCCGCAGGGCCAGCAGCAGCCGCGCGCGGGTCGGGTCGGACAGGGCGTGGCCGAAGCGGGCCAGAACCTGCCCGTGGGTGAGGGCGCCGATGGTCTCCACGTCCCGACAGTACATCATCCGCTGTACTGTCGACGGCGATGCACCTGGCCGTGCGCGACCTCGCAGTGCTCGACGTCGGCAGGCCGCTCGCCGAAGTGGTCGACCTGCAGGGTGGTGTGCCGGATCCCGTGTGCGGCGGCCAGCCTGCGCTCGAGCGCCTGGCGCACCTCGTGGCAGTCGGCCGGCTCGCCGACGAGCACGTGCGCCGACAGCGCGGCCTGCTCGCCGTCGAGTGCCCATACGTGCAGGTCGTGGACCTCGACCACGCCGTCGACGGCCAGCATGTCGGTGCCGAGGTCGTCGGGGCGCACGTGCGCGGGGGCCGCGTTGAGCAGCACCCGGCCCGACTCGCGCAGCAGCGGCCACGCACCCCTGACCATCAGCGCGACGACCACCAGGGTCGCGACCGCGTCCGCGCGCACCCAGCCGGTCAGCATCACCACCACACCGGCGGCCACGGCCGCGCCCGAGGCGAACATGTCCATCAGCACGTGCTGGTAGGCCCCCTCGATGTTGAGGCGCGCGCGGTCGGCCCTGCTGATCGCCCACGCGGCCACCACGTTGACCGCCAGCCCGAGCACGCCCGTGACCACGACCATCCATCCGGTGACCGGCGGCGGGTCGGCCAGCCGCCCGGCCGCCTCCACGCCCAGCCAGCCGGCCAGCAGCAGCAGGCTCAGCCCGTTGGCCGCCGCGGACAGGACCTCCGCGCGGGCGAGGCCGAACGTGTAGCGGCCCCCGGCGGGCCGGGCCGCGATCCGCAGGGCGAACAGCGCCAGCACGATCGCGGCGGCGTCGGTGAGCATGTGCGCCGCATCCGAGATCAGCGCCAGCGACTGTGCGACGACCCCGACGGCGACCTCGACCAGCATGAACCCGGCGATGACCACCAGCGCGACGGCGAGCCAGCGCCGGTCCGCGTCGGCGCTGACGCTGACGCTGTGCGAGTGTCCGTCGTGGTCGTGGTCGTGATGCTCGCGCATCTACGCCTCCCCCAGGGCGGCGGTCTTCAGGCGGCCCACCAGCGGCAGGAACCGGCCGGTGCGGGCGGCGTACCGACGGTAGGCCGCGCCGTGCGCGCCGAGCAGGTACGGCTCCTCGACCACGCGCACCTGCAACTGCACCCCGACGAGCAGCGCCACCAGGCCGGCCGCGCTGACCAGGTTCGGCACCAGCAGCAGTGTGCCCGCGGCCGTCATGCCCATCGCGGTGAAGATCGGGTTGCGGCAGAACCGGAACAGCCCACCCACCACCAGGTCGGTGCGCTCGGCCGGGTCCACCCCGACCCGCCAGGACGAGCCCATGGTCAGCTGCGCCAGCACCACCATGACGGTCCCGGCGGCGGTGAGCACCGCACCGGTGACGGTCACGGCGGTGGCCACGGCGAGAGCCGGCAGGCCCGCCAGCGCCGCCACCGGCGCGGCGAGCAGCAGCGCCAGCGCCCCGACGAACAGCACCCTGGCCCACCAGGCGAGCGAGCCCGGCGGCTGGGTGCCCAGCCGCATGCCCGTGTCACGGGTGGCGCGCCAGGCCAGGTAGCTGCGCACCCCGAAGGCGTAGACGGCGCCGGTGAGGTTGGCCGTCAGCGCGAACCACGCGGCCGTCATCGCCACCCGCCCGCGCACAGCATATTGACGTACACCATGACCAGCACAGTACAGCGAATCGTGAATTCATCGCAACATGAACATGGAAACGGATGTCGCTCCCGCCACCGGCCGGCCGGACCCTATCCTGTCCACATGCAGCACACCGCGACGCGACCGGCCCGGATGCCGGTGCGCGTCGCGCTCGTCGCGCTGCTGCTGGCCGGGCTCGGGCTGTGGCAGTCCTGGCAGTGCGGCGCGGAGATGTCGCCCCTGCTGCTCCCGGTCACCACCGTGACGGCGGACGCCGGGCCCCACCATGCAGCCATGACCTGGCATCCCGAGGGACCGTCCGACGACGGCGGGCACGGCCTGCTCGCGGCCTGCCTCAGCGTGCTGGCCTCCATCGCGGCGGCGTTCTGGCTGATGGCCGACCCGTTGCGGCTGCTTGCCCTGCTGCGCCGGGCCGGGCTCACGCCCCTGCGGGCGGCCGGGCCACCACCCCGGACGGCGACGCTCGCCCAGTTGTGCATCCTGCGCACATAGGAGCAACCGACTCCCATAAATCCATGGGTATGGATGTTAGTCGAGTTGTCCTCCTCCGTGAAAGGGTTCCTGCTCCCGTGTCGGTCAATCTTGTCTCCGTACTGCTGCTCGGCCTGCTGGCCGGCGGCGTGTCCTGCGCCGCCGTGCAAGGCGGCCTGCTGGCAGGCCTGGTCTCCCGCCAGCGCCGGCCCGTCCCCGCCGATCCCGGCCCCCGCCGCGGGCAGCCCGCCGCCGGGCCCGGTGACGATCTCGCCCCCGTCGGCGGATTCCTCGCCGGCAAGCTGCTGTCGCACACGCTGCTCGGCGTCCTGCTCGGCCTCCTGGGCACCGCGGTCCAGCTGGGCATGCACGTGCGCGCCATGGTCCAGGTCGGCGCCGGGCTGCTCATCATCGCGATGGGCCTGGCCCAGCTGGGCGTCAAGGCGTTCCGCGGCCTCACCTTCACTCCCCCGGCATCGTGGACGCGCCTGGTGCGGGGCAGGGCCCGGTCGCAGTCCGCGCTCGCCCCGGCGGTGCTCGGCGTGGCCAGCGTGCTCATCCCGTGCGGGGTGACGCTGTCGGTGATGGCGCTGGCGGTCGCGTCCGGTTCGCCGTGGCAGGGCGCCGCGATCATGGCGGTGTTCGTCCTCGGCACCGCGCCGCTGTTCACGCTGCTCGGCTACGCCGCCGCCCGCGCCCGCCGCGCCGCCGGCGCCTGGGCCCGCCGCCTCGCCGTCACCACCGGCGTGGTGGTCCTCGCCCTGGGCGCGTACACCCTCAACGGCGGCCTGGAACTGTCCGGCTCCCCCGTGGCGGCCAGCCAGCTGGCGTACGCGCTCGGCCTGGGCGGCGACGAACCGGACGCCGTCACCGGGGACCGGGTGACCGTCGCCGACGGCCGCCAGACGGTGGTCGTCAGCGCGGTCACCGGCGCCTACGAGCCCGCCAGCCTGCAGGTCGCCGCCGGTCTGCCCACGACGCTGATCGTGCGGTCGGCGAAGGCGCGCGGCTGCGTGCGCGCGTTCGTGATCCCGGACCTGGGCATCGAGAAGATCCTGCCGATCAGCGGCGACACGCGCATCGACCTCGGCGTGCTCAAGCCCGGCACGTTGGCGTACTCGTGCAGCATGGGCATGTACACCGGCCGCCTGACGATCACGGAGGCGACGCCGTGACCACCTACACCTTCGCGGTGACCGGCATGCACTGCGCCAGCTGCGGCATCCTCATCGACGAGACGCTGGAGGAAGAGGTCGCCGGCGTCCAGCGGGCGGAGACGTCCGTGCGCCGCGGCCGCACCGTGGTGACCGCCGACGACGGCCTGGACCCGGCCGTCATCGCCGCCGCGATCACCGCGGCCGGCTATCAAGCCGTGCTTGACGCCACCCCCTGACCTCCCCGATCGGGAGCTGCCGCCGGAGCAGCGTGGCGGCAGCTCCCGATCATCGCGTACGCCTTGACTTCCGCGCGAAGTCCACGGCATGGTGGGAGCGCTTCCATCGAAGCATCTGGAATCCATACCACGGAGGCACGCCCATGTCTCGACACCACCCGCCTGAAACCGCACTCCACGGACCCACCAGCGGCGCCCGGCGCCGGACCGCGCTGGCGGCGCTCTGCGCGCTCGCGCTCGCGCTGACCGTCGCGATCACCGGTGCGCCGGCCGCACACGCCGCCGCACCGGTGCGCGTCATGCCGCTCGGCGACTCCATCACCGGCGGTCCCGGCTGCTGGCGCGCCGTGCTCTGGGATCGCCTGCAGCGCAACGGCTTCACCGACGTCGACTTCGTCGGGACGCTGGCCGGCGGCGGCTGCGGCATGAACGGCTGGGACGGCGACAACGAGGGACACGGCGGCTACCAGGCGACCGGGATCGCCGACCAGAACCAGCTGCCCGGCTGGCTGGCCGCCACCCACCCCGACGTCGTGCTCATGCACCTGGGCACCAACGACGTCTGGAACAACCAGCCCACCGCGACGATCCTCGCCGCGTTCGGCAAGCTCGTCGACCAGATGCGCGCCGACAACCCGAACATCAAGGTCCTGGTCGCGCAGATCATCCCGATGACGCCCAGCGGCTGCTCCTGGTGCCCGACCGGCGTATCGGCGCTCAACGCGGCGATCCCCGCCTGGGCCGCCGGCAAGTCCACCGCGCAGTCCCCCGTCACGGTGGTGGACCAGTTCTCCGGCTTCGACACCGCCGTGGACACCTCCGACGGCGTACACCCCGACGACTCGGGCTTCCAGAAGATGTCCGACCGGTGGTATCCGGCGCTGACCCCGCTGCTCGGCGGCACGACGCCCGCCGACACCACCCCGCCGAGCGTCCCGGCCGGGCTGCGGGTGAGCGTGAACTGCAGCATGGTGGTCACGCTGAACTGGTCCCCGTCCACCGACAACGTCGCCGTCACCGGCTACGACGTGTTCCGCCTGACGAACGGCTCCCCGCTCACCGTCGTCGGCACAACCACGGCGACGACGTTCACCGACCGGCTGAACGGCCTGGCGCAGTACCAGGTCCGGGCACGCGACGCGGCGGGCAACACCTCGGCCCTCACCGCACCGGTCAGCGCCCTGCCCCCGCCGTGCCCGCCGCCGGACACCCAGCCGCCGACCACCCCGGGCACCCCCACCGCCTCGGCGACGAGCGCGACCTCCACCACCCTGACCTGGGCCTCGTCCACCGACAACATCGGCATCGCGGGGTACGAAATCCACCGCGCGTCCGGCGCCACCGGTGGCACCTTCACCCAGGTGGGCGCCTCGACCGCCGGGACCTTCACCGACACCGGGCTCGCCCCCGGCAGCACCTACCGCTACCAGGTGCGGGCGCGAGACGCGGCCGGGAACGTCTCGTCGTTCTCCCCCGCGGTCACCGTCACGACCATGTCCGGTGGCGGCTGCACGGCCGCGCTGACCCTCCAGACGGGATGGGGCGGCGGCTACGTCATGCAGCCCAACACCGTGACCAACACCGGCAGCGCCGCCATCAGCGGCTGGACGGTCACGTTCACACTGCCCGCCGGGCATGTCCTCACCGGCTCGTGGAACGCCACGGTGAGCGTGAGCGGCCAGACCGTCACCGCACGCGGCATCGCGGGCCAGAACGCGACCATCGCGGCCGGGTCGAGCACCACGTGGGGCTTCCAGGCGTCGCGGCCGAACGGCGACACGGCCGTACCCACCGCCGCCGCCTGCGGCACCCCTTGAGCTGACGCCGTCCCCGGGACCGACGTGGTCCCGGGGACGGCGTCACCGCGTGATCGGCCAGGCGCGGTGCTAGGCGGCCATGCCGAGGGCAAGCGCCACCGCGACCGGGACCAGGTACAGCACCGGGAAGGCGAGGGTCCGGTACGAGCGGGCGCGCAGCACCGTGATCACGGCACCGGTGAAGTACAGGATCAGGCCGATCGCCGCCGCCACCCCGACCGCCGGGATGATCAGGCCGACGAGCAGGCCCAGCGCCCCGGTGCCCTTGGCGGTGGCCAGCCAGGGCCACCAGGAACGCGGGACGCCGTAGCTCACCAGCGGGGCGACCACGAAGTCCGCGCGGCGGAACAGCGAGACCGACGAGAAGCCGACCCACAGGGCGGCCAGGACGGTGACGACGACATAGGCGGTGTGCATGGCGCGTGCTCCTCGGGAGTGGCGGCGGCTTTCACCTGGATGACTCCCGTCGGCGCACGTGTGTGACAGGCTCCCGCTGTGACGTGGTCGACACCTGGCGCTAGCCGGGCTGACGCAGGGAGCGCAGGCCCGCGCGGACCTCGTCCACGTACGACGTCGGCTGCTCCCAGGCCGGGAAGTGGCCGCCCGCGGGCAGCCGGTGGTAGTGGATCAGGTTCGGGTAACCCTGTTCCGCCCAGCTCCGGGGCGCCAGGTACAGCTCGTCCGGGAAGACGCTCACCGCGACTGGCAGCCGCACGCCCTTGACGCCGAAGAACGAGAAGCTGTTCTCCGCGTAGAGGCGAGCGGCGGACACACCCGTGTTCGTCAGCCAGAACAGGGTCACGTTGTCGAGCACGTCGTCCCTGGTCAGTGGCTCATGGCCACCGGCGAAGGCACGTGAGATCAGCGCCAGGCCCTTGGCTTCGAGGTCGATCAGCCACGCCGCCAGGAACACGGGCGAGTCCGCCAGCCCGGTCAGCGTCTGCGGCCGCGAGCCCTGCTGGAGCGCGTACGTGACGTGCTTCCAGGTGAAGTCGAGCTGCGTGCAGGCGGCCCGCTCCTCTTCGGACAGCCCGGCGGGCAGGTGACGGAGCGCGTCGGCCGCGCCGACGATGTTCTGCTGGAACAGCCGGTCGATCTCGGCGGGCACCACACAGGCCATGTTGGTGTGGATGCCGGCCAGACCGGGGACCTCCTGCGCCGCCATCAGGTCGACCACGATCGCGCCCCAGTCGCCGCCCTGCGCGACGTACCGGTCGTAGCCCAGGCGGCGCATCAGCTCCGCCCAGGCCCTGCCGACATGGTCCGGTCCCCAGCCGGGGGCGGCCGGTTTGCCGGAGAAGCCGTAGCCAGGCATCGACGGGATGACCACATGGAACGCGTCCTCGGCCCGGCCGCCGTGCGCCGTGGGGTCGGTCAGCGGCTCGACGACCTTCAGCAGCGCGACGACCGAGCCGGGCCAGCCGTGGCAGAGCACGATCGGCAGGGCGTCCTCGTGCGGCGAGCGGACGTGCAGGAAGTGGACGTCGAGCCCGTCGATCTCGGTGAGGAAGCCCGGGTACGCGTTCAGGCGCGCCTCGCAGCGGCGCCAGTCGTACTCCTCGGCCCAGTACCGGGCTAGCTCCTGGACCGTGGCCAGGCGCGGCCCCTGCGATTCGTCGTCCACCGTCTCCCGTTCCGGCCAGCGTGTGCGCAGAATCCGCGCGCGCAGGTCCGCCAGCTCGGCGTCGGGGATCTCGATCCGGAACGGCCGCAGCGCCGCCCGCTCGGCTGTCACTGTCATGGTGCCACCTCGCCGGTCAGCCGAACGTGAACGCGTACGCCTCCGCGCCCGGCTCCTCGAAAGCGATCTCCAGGGTCCGCTCCCGGACCCGGTCCCGCTCGCGGATCAGCTGGTACATACGGCCTTCGTCGAGCAGCCCGGCGCCGTCTGCTCCGACGTGCACGCCGTGCGAATCGCCGGGCGGGAGCCCGTCCACCAGCACCCGGAACGGGATCGACGCGGGCACCGAGCGGTTCATCACCAGGTGCGCGTCACGGGCCTCGAACCGGAACGCGATGCTCCCGCGGCCCCGCTGCAGCGCGGCCCGTTCGCGTTCCACCGCCCACGCGCCGGCCAGCGCCCAGTGGTTGAGGCGCAGCTCCAGCGGAAGCGTGTACGAGAGGTGCTCGCCGTCGGCGGAGAAGCGCTCGCCGCGCGCGTACCCGAGATAGGTCTCGGGGGTGCGCAAATGGTCCCAGTCGGCCGCCGCCTCCACCCCGGCGCCCTCGACCTGGACCGGGTCCCGCTCGATGCCGAGCAGCCACTGGAGGGTCCGCTCGGACTCCTCGTACCGTCCCTCGCCGAAGTGCTGGTCACGGGCGACGCCGTCACCGTCTAGGAAGTACAGCGCGGGCCAGTAGTGGTTGTCGAAGGCGGTCCAGATCTTGTAGTCGTTGTCGACCGCCACCGGGTAGTCGATGCCGCGCTCGCGCACCGCTCGGCGGACCAGGTCGACATCGTGCTCGAAGGAGAACTCGGGCGTGTGCACGCCGAGCACGACCAGGCCGTCGTCGCGGTAGGCCGCCGCCCAGGCCCTGGTCCAGGGCTGGGTGCGCAGCCAGTTGATGCAGGTCAGCGTGCCGAAGTCGACGAGCACGGCGCGGGCCCGGAACTCGGGGCGACCGAGCGGCTCACGGTTGAGCCACTCGGTCGCCCCGCCGAACGCGGGCAGGTGCACACGTTCGTACATGGCCCGCTACCGGACCGGGCGCAGGCCGGTGCGGATCTCGTCGACCAGGTATCCGGGCTGCTCCCAGGCGGCGAAGTGCCCGCCCTTGGGCAGCTTGTTGTAGTGGACGAGATTCGGGTACGCCTGCTCCGCCCAGCTCCTCGGCGCCTGGTAGAGCTCGTCGGGGAAGACGCTGACCGCGACGGGCAGCCTGACGCCCTTCACCCCGAAGAACGAGTACTTGTTCTCCGCGTAGATCCGGCCCGCCGACGCCCCCGAGTTGGTCAGCCAGAAGTGGGTGACGTTGTCGAGCACGTCGTCGCGGGTGAGGCCCTCGGGCACCCCGGCGAACGAGCGCGAGATCAGCGCCATGCTGCGCGGGTCGTGGTCGAGCAGCCACGCCGCCAGGAAGACGGGCGAGTCCGCCAGGCCGGTCAGGGTCTGCGGCCGCGAGCCCATCTGCAGCGCGTATGCGACGTGCTTCCAGGTGAAGTCGAGCTGCTCGCAGGCGGCCCGCTCCTCGTCGGACAACCCGGCGGGCAGGTGGTGCAGCGCGTCCGCCGCGCCGATGACGTTGCGCTGGAACAGGTTGTCGATCTCGGCCGGGACCACGCCGGCCATGTTGGTGTGGATGCCGACCAGGCCCGGCACCTCCTGCGCGCCCATCAGGTCGACGACGATCGCGCCCCAGTCACCGCCCTGCGCGACGTAGCGGTCGTAGCCCAGGCGGTTCATCAGCTCGCCGTAGGCCCGGGCGATCCGGTCCGGGCCCCAGCCGGGCTGCGTGGGCTTGCCCGAGTAGCCGTATCCGGGCATCGACGGGATGACCACGTGGAACGCGTCCTCAGCGGTGCCGCCGTGCGCGGTCGGGTCGGTGAGCGGCTCGATGAGCTTCATCTGCTCGATGATCGAGCCGGGCCAGCCGTGGCAGATGACGATCGGCATGGCGTTCTCGTGCTTCGACCGGATGTGCAGGAAGTGGAAGTCCAGCCCGTCGATCTCGGTGAGGTAGCCGGGGTACGAGTTGAGCCGCTCCTCGCACTGATACCAGTCGTAGTCATGTGCCCAGTAATGGGCCAGCGCCTGCATGGTGGCGAGTGTCGGGCCCTGTGTGTCGTCGGGGACGGTCTCCTTCTCGGGCCAGCGGGTGTGCATGATCCGCGCGTGCATGTCCTTAAGGTCGGCCTCGGACGTCTCGACCCGGAACGGCCTGACCGCAGTGGCGTCGGATGTGGCAGACATGGGGTGGTTTCCTTATGTGCTGATGAGAAATCGGGAAGGGCCCCTGCCCTTCAGACCGCGGTTCAAGCTGCCCCGCGGTGATAACCGCTCGTGAGCGGCGCGTCCGGCGCGCGCCCGCTCCGACTCTTGCTCGTGCAGCGTGAAGCAACCCTCTTCGAGCCATGGTAGAACCAGGCGCGTCCGTGACCGGCCGCATCGCCTGCGCAAGGGGTTGGGCAGTACGCGGACGAACCGTACCGGGCCGCCCTCGAGGGCGACTTCCGGACATCAGCCGACCAGGCGGCGTTCCCAGGCCCAGGCGGCGATCTCCACCCGGTTGCGGGCGCCGAGCTTGGTCTGCACGCTGCCCAGGTGGGTCTTGACGGTGCCCAGGGAGATGAACAGCTGCGCGGCGATCTCGGCGTTGGTCAGGCCGCGCGCGGTCAGCTTGACGACCTCCAGCTCGCGCGGCGACAGGCCCTGGTCGTCGCCACCCCGGCCGGGCAGCGACGGGGTCAGGTGGGCCAGCAGCCGCACCGTGATCGACGGGCTGATCAGCGAGTCGCCGGACGCGGCGGCGCGGACCGCCTCGACCAGCAGCGCGGGCCCGGAGTCCTTGAGCAGGAAGCCGCAGGCGCCGTTGCGCAGCGCGGCGTGCACGTACTCGTCCAGGTCGAACGTGGTCACCACGACGACCTTCGGCGGATCCGGGGTGCCGGGACCGGCCAGCAGGCGCAGCGCCTCCAGGCCGTCCAGGCGCGGCATGCGGATGTCCATCAGCGCGACGTCGGGCCGCACCCGGCGGGCCAGGTCGACGGCCTCGACGCCGTCGGCGGCCTCGCCGACGACCGCCATGTCGGGCTGCGCGCCGATGATCATGCTGAAGCCGGTGCGGACCATGGCCTGGTCATCGGCGATCATCACCTTGATCATGCGGGCTCCCGCCAGGTCAGCGGCATCGCCGCGTCCAGCACCCAGCCCCGCTCGATGCCGGGACCGGCGGTGATCCAGCCGCCCACCGCGCGGACCCGCTCGTGCAGGCCGACCAGGCCGTATCCGGCGGGCTCCCGGCCGCTGGCCGGGCGCGGCGGGGCGCCGTCGTCGGCGACGCGGACGAACAGCCAGCCGGGCGTACGGCGTACCCACACGTCCACCGCCCCGGCCTGGACGGCGTGGCGGCGGACGTTGGTCAGCGCCTCCATCACCACCCGGTAGACGCTGGTCGACACCTCGACCGGCAGATCGTCCAGCCTGCCGTCCACGTGCAGGCGGGCCGTCGCCGCGCTCGCCCGGTTGAACCCGTCCAGCAGCGGCGCCAGGTCCGTCGCGGTGGCCAGCGGCGCGAGCGGCGCCTCCGGTGCGCGCAGCACGGTGACCATGCGCCGCATCGACGCCATCGTCTCCGCCCCGGCGTGCTCGATCTGCTCCAGCGCGGCCAGCGCCCGCTGCGGGTCCTGCTCGCCGACGTAGCGGGCGCCCTGAGCCTGCACGATGATGCCGGTCACGTGGTGTGCGATGAAGTCGTGCAGGTCCCGGGCGAACTCGGCGCGCTGGGCGGCACGGACCTCCTCCAGCGCCCGCCGCCGGCCACTGTCCAGCATCCGCACGTACGTGCCGGCGGTCACCGCCACGGCCGCCGCGATGGCCAGCAGCAGCCCGAAGACCACGAAGACGTTGGCGGTGCCGTTGCGCAGCGGGAGCAGCACCACCGCGGCACCGATGACGAGCACCGCCCACGGCGCCATGGCAGCCGAGGCCCGGCGGGCGGTCACGTAGAGCAGTCCGAGCAGGGCGGCGGTCTCGGCCAGACCCCAGCTGTCCGGCGACCCGTACTCGGCGGCGCCGACCAGCAGCATCAAGCCGCTCAGGGCCAGCGACACCGCCGCGACCGGCAGCGCCAGCCGCGGCAGCACGCGCGAATTCTGCCGGTACGGCAGCAGCCAGACCGCGGCCACCGCCATCGGCAGGAACAGCCGCATCAGCGCGACCGGGGGCATCGAGCGCAGCAGACCGTAGCGCACGTCGAAGACGCCGAGCACGGCCAGCGCGACGAGCAGGGCCAGCCGGCCGAGGACCTGCCACCAGGGGCGTAGCGGGGATGTCATCGTCACCCAGCGTAGCGAGCGCTCGGCGGTGCCCGGATCGGCCGAAAGTCATAGCCGCCCGGCGGCGAACCTTGCGGTCGGCCGATGCGCCGCCCGTCCCCGCCGCGAAAGGCTCTGCTGCGGAATCAGGAGCCATCCCTGGAGGACATGTGAGTACGCAGCAAACCGCCGGCCCGCTCTACGCGACGGCGGCGGTCGACCTGGTCAAGGTGTACGGCACCGGCGGCACCGCGGTCCGTGCCCTGGACGGGGTGACGGTCGGCTTCACCCGCGCCGAGTTCACGGCGATCATGGGCCCGTCCGGGTCGGGCAAGTCGACGCTGATGCACTGCCTGGCCGGGCTGGACACGGCCACCTCCGGGCAGGCGCTGCTCGGCGGGACGGACCTGACCAGGCTCGCCGACCGGGTGCTGACCAAGGTCCGGCGCGAGCGGATCGGCTTCGTGTTCCAGTCGTTCAACCTGCTCCCGCAGCTGACCGCGGCGCAGAACATCACCCTGCCGCTGGACCTGGCCGGGCGGCGGCCCGACCCGGAGCTGCTGGACTACCTCGTCACCGCGCTCGGCCTGGCCGACCGGCTGGCCCACCGCCCGAGCGAGCTTTCCGGCGGCCAGCAGCAGCGGGTGGCCCTGGCGCGGGCGCTGGTGTCCCGGCCGGAGGTCGTCTTCGCCGACGAGCCCACCGGCAACCTCGACTCCGCGTCCGGCGCGCAGGTGCTGGCGCTGCTGCGCGACGCGGTGCGCGACCTCGGCCAGACCGTGGTCATGGTGACCCACGACGCCACCGCCGCCGCGTACGCCGACCGGGTGCTGCTGCTGGCCGACGGCCGGGTCTCCGGCGAGCTGGACCGGCCCGGGTACGACGCGATCACGCACGCGCTGAGCGGGCAGGCGGTCGCCCGATGAGCCGGACGGTGCTGCGTACCCAGCTGGCGGCGCTGGCCCGGCGCCCGGCGCGGCTGCTGCTGACCGGCCTGGCCGTGCTGGTCGCCTCGTTCGTGGTGTTCGCCACGGTGCTGGCCCAGCAGATCACCGAGCGGACCGTGCTCGACGGCCTCAGCGGCACGCCGGAGCAGGCGGCGTTCGTGGTGGGCGGCGACGCCACGGCGACCGCGCCGGACCTGGCCGCCGTCCGGGCCGTGCCCGGCGTGGCCGAGGCGGTGGGCCGGTTCGAGACCTCGGTGCTGGTCGGCTCGGCCGGCCACGGGGCCTTCCTCCAGGTGACGGCCGACCCGGGCAGCGGACCGCTGGCCCTGGTCCGGACCGTGACCGGGCGCTTCCCGCAGGCGGCGAACGAGATCGCGGTGACCGCCCGCACCGCCGAGCGGGTGGGCCTGCCCCTCGGCTCGGTGGCGAACGTGCGGACCGGCTCCGACACGCCACCGGTCGCGCTGACCGTGACCGGGATCGTCGAGACCGCACGCGACTCCGGCGCGCAGGCGTACGCCTCGGAGGCCGCCGTCGCCGCGCTCACCCCCGGCGGCCCGCTCGGCCGGATCGAGGTGCGCCTGGCCGACGGCGCGTCCGCCGACGAGGCGCGGCAGCGCATCCAGGCCGTGCTCGACGCCGCGCCCCGGCCGCAGGACATGGCCGTGCCGGGCGTCCGCCCCGGCGCCGAGGTGCGCGCCGAGGAGGCGGCCCGCGCCGTGGAGCAGATCGGCAACCTGTTCGCGCTGGTCGCCATGTTCGTGGCGATCGCGGTGATCGCGGCCGGGCTCGTCGCCGCGTCCACCTTCCGGATCGTGTTCGCCCAGCGCACCCGGCAGCTCGCGCTGCTGCGCGCGGTCGGTGCGGGGCGCGGCGGGATCAGCCTGGCGCTGGCCGCCGAGGGGGCGCTCACCGGTCTGGTCGCGGGCGTGGTCGGGGTGCTGGCCGCGCTGGCGTTCGGGCACGGCCTGCCGGCGGTGCTCGGCTGGTTCGGGGTGGGGCTATCCGGCCCGGGCCTGCCGCTGGGCGCGGCCCTCGCGGTGGTGTGCGGCGCCGTCGCCGTCACGGTCGCCGCGGTGCTGGCCCCCGCGCTGTCCGCGGCCCGGGTGGCCCCGCTGGCCGCGCTGCGCGCCGCGCAGACCGCCCCGGCCCGGCGCGGCATCGGCGGGTTCCGGCTGGTGTCCGGCCTGCTCCTGGCCATCGGCGCGGTCCTGTCCGGGCTGTTCATCGGGTCCCGGCTGCCTGGTCAGGACACCGAGAACTACGCGCCCTTGCCGATGCTGCTGGGGCTGGTCGCCTCCGGCATGCTCGCCTTCCTGGCCCTCATGCTGCTCGGCCCGCTGCTGGTCCGGCCGCTGCTGGCGGTGGCCGGGTGGCCGCTGCGCCGCCTCGGCCCGGTCGGGCGGCTGGCCGTCGGCGGCATCGGGGGCGCGCCGCGCCGCGCCGCGGCGGTGTCGACGGTCGTCGCCCTCGGCGTGACCCTCATCGCCGGGGTCCTGGTCGGCAGCGCCTCGGTGCAGGCCCTCGCCGACCGGGAGATGGCCCTGTCCGCCCCGGCCGACTTCGAGCTGACCGCCGGTGAGCAGCCGATCCCGGCGGCGGTCGTGGCGCAGGTGCGGGACCGGTCCGAACTGGCGCACGTGACGCCCTACCGGCGGCTCGGCGAGCTGCGGATCGACGGCGACCCGGAGAACACGTACGACGCCAGCGACCTGGACGTCAAGGCGCTGCCGGCGCTCGGCGTGCTCGACGTCGAGGCGGGTTCGCTCGCCGACACCGGCGCGGGGCGGGTGGTGCTGTCCGGATACTTCGCCGAGGTGCTCGGCAGGACGGCGGGCGACCGGCTCACCCTGTCCCGGGAAGGGCACACGGTCGAGGTGCGCATCGCCGCGGTCCTGCCGGGCTGGGTGCCGCTCGACTCTGCGCTGCTGGCCGACCCGGCCGACCTGGACCGGCTCGGCGCACCGGCGGGCTACTCCGGGATCCTGGCCGACGCCGCGGCGTCCGGTGAAGACGGGCGCACCGCCGGGCAGCGGGCCCTGCGCGGCGTCGCCGAGAGCACGGGCGGGCTGCGGCTCAGCGTGCTCGCCGACGAGCGCGACCAGTACCAGGACGTGCTCGACTCGCTGCTCGGCATCGCGCTCGGCGTCGTCGGCCTGACCGTGCTCATCGCGGTCGTCGGCGTCGGCACCACCACCGCGCTGTCCGTGGTCGAGCGGGCCGCCGAGTCCGGTGTGCTGCGGGCGATCGGCCTGTCCCGCGCCCGGCTGGGGCTCATGCTGACCACCGAGTCCGGGCTGTACGGCGTGCTCGGCGCGACGCTGGGTCTGCTGCTCGGGGTGCCGTACGCGTGGCTGGCGGTGCGGGCGCTCGGCGTCGGCGCCCCGGTGGAGCTGCCGGTGCTGCCGCTGCTCGGCCTGTTCGCGGTGCTGGTCGCGCTCACCGCTCTCGCCGGTGTGCTGCCTGCCCGCCGGGCGTCGCGGATCAGCCCGATCGCCGCGCTCGGCACCGGCGACTGAGCCCGGCACCGGCCGCAGCCCACCGATGATCGCTCCGCTCTGCCGCGCGGCAGGGTGGAGCGATCATGGCCGGGCCGTACGCGCATCCCTACACTGCTTGCTATGCCCAGCAGTTCCGCAGCGGACCCGACACGGATCATCGTGAACGGACGGTCCCATCCGATCGAGCACGCCGACGAGCCGCTGCTGTGGGTGCTGCGCGACGAGCTGGGACTGACCGGCACCCACTACGGTTGCGGCATCGGCGCATGCGGCTGCTGCACCGTGCTGGTGGCCGGGGAGCCGGTGCGCAGCTGCCAGATCACCGCCGCGTCGGTCGGCGAGCGCCCCGTGACGACCCTGGAGGGCCTCGCCGAGCGCGGTCCCGACGGCCAGGTCACCGCGCTGCACCCGGTGCAGCAGGCGTTCCTGGAGACGCCGCTGCAGTGCGGGTGGTGCCTGCCGGGTCACGTCCTGTGCGCGGTCGCGCTGCTCAACCGGAACCCGGCGCCCGATGAGGCCGCCATCGCCGAGGCCGCGCAGCCCAACCTGTGCCGGTGCGGCGGCTACAACACGATCAAGGCGGCGGTCGCCCGCGCCGCCGAGCTGGCGCGCAGGTCATGACCGGCCCCTACGAGTCATACGGCCGCCGCCTGCGCCGGCGGGCCACCCGCCGCCGGCTGCTGATCGGCACCGGTGCCACGATGGGCGCGCTGGTCGTGGGCGTGCCGCTGGCCGTGGAGTACGGCCGTCCCGCGCTGGCGGAGTGGATGCTGGGGCGCGGCACCGGCCCGGCGGAGATCCCCGAGTCGTCGCTGGTGTGGTTCGAGCTGACCGGCGACGGCGTCACCGTGCACGTGCCGAAGATCGAGATGGGGCAGGGCGTCCACACGGCGCTGGCGCAGATCGCGGCCGAGGAGCTGCGGGTGCCGCCGGAGCGGCTGGCCGTCGTGCAGGCCGACACCGCGCGCGGATTCCCGGCGCAGACCCTGTTCACCTTCGGGTCCACGTCGGTGGCCTCGCTGTACACCCCGATCCGCGAAGCGGCCGCCGCCGTACGCGAGATGCTCGCGCTCGAAGCGGCCCGACAGCTCGCCGTCGACGCGAAGGACCTGGCCGCCGCCGACGGCGCGTTCCAGGTCGCCGGGACCGGCCGCAGGCTCACCTACGGCGAGGTGATCAGCGCACACAGCGGGCCCTGGCAGGAGCCCGCGGAGCAGCCGGAGTTGCGCCCGGCACGGGAGTTCACCAGCATCGGCCGCTCCGCGCCCCGCGTCGACTTCCGGGCCAAGCTGCTCGGCGAGGCGGTGTACGGCTACGACGCGCGCCTGCCGGACATGGGCTACGGCGCGTACGCCGTCCCGCCCCGGTTCGGGGCCGAGCTGCTCGACGCCCAGCCGGGCGACGCCGCCGGCATGCCGGGCGTGCAGCAGGTCGTCATCGACCTGGCCGCCGGCTTCGCGGGCGTGGTCGCCGACACGAGGACCAGGGCCTGGGCCGCGCTGAACGTCCTGCGGCTGAGCTGGAGCGAGGGCAGCCGCGCCGACACGGCGGCCGTCGAAGAGCAGGTCACCGCGAGCCACGGCGTGGTGCTGCGCCGGGACGGCTCGATCAGCCGGGCGCTCACGGAGGGCACCCGGATCGAGGCGGCGTACCGTACGCCGCTCGCGGCGCACGCGCACCTGGAGCCGCTGGCGGCGCTGGCCCGGGTCGAGCCCGGCACCGGTGGCCGGGTGGAGCTGTGGGTGCCCACGCAGAGCCCGGGGTCCGTGGTCGAGGACGTACGCGCGGCACTCGGCGAGGAGCGCGAGGTCGTGCTCCACGTCACCCAGCTCGGCGGATCGTTCGGGCGCAAGGGCGGCCAGCACCTCGCCGTCGCGGCCGCCCGGCTGTCCGCGGCCGCGGGCCGGCCGGTGCACGTCGGCTGGACCCGGGACACCGACATGCGGCAGGGCTTCTACCGCCCGCCGACGCACACCGTCATGCGCGGCTCGGTCGGCGCCGACGGGCGCATCCGGGGCGTGGAGCAGGTCACCGCCGCCGGTGACATCATCTGGGCCGTCGCCGGGCTGCCCGAGCCGGTGCGCGACCTGCTCGGCTTCGACCCGGGCGGGCTGCTCGGGCTGTTCCTGCCGTACGAGCTGCCCGCGTACCGGCTGGTGAACCGCCGCGAGCAGCTGCCCGTGCCGACCGGGCCGTGGCGCGGGCTCGGGCTGATGCCCAACACCTTCGCGCTGGAGAGTTTCGTCGACGAGCTGGCCGAGGCCGCCGGCGCGGACCCGCTGGAGTTCCGGCTCGCGCACCTGAGCGAGTCCGATCCGGAGGCACGGCGGTTGCGGACCGTCCTGCGCACCGCGGCACAGATGGCCCGCTGGGGTGAGCCGCTGCCGCCCGGGCGCGGGCGCGGCATCGCCTGCTCGGGCGACGTCGGCACGGTGGTCGCGATGGTCGCCGAGGTGGACCTCTCGGAGGGGCGGCTGCGGGTCACCGGGATGGACGTCGCCGTGGACTGCGGGCTGGTGGTCAACCCGGCCGGGGCGAAGCTGCAGGCCCAGGGGTCGGTGGTGATGGGCCTCAGCTCGGCCCTGCACGAGGAGCTGCGGATCGAGGACGGCCAGGTCGTCTCCGACAACTTCGACCGCTACCCGATCATCGACATGGCGAGCACGCCCCCGATCCGGGTGAGCTTCACCGGCGACGGCGAGGTGCCGCAGGGCATGGGCGAGCCGGTCATCGGCCCGGTGCCCGCCGCGGTGGCCAACGCGGTCCGGGCGGCCGGCGGGCCACGGCTGCGGACGCTGCCGCTGCGCCGGTGAGCGTCGGCCGCCGGGCACGGCCGGTCAGGCACGGTCCGGCGGCTCGCACGGGACGATCGGCACGCACGCGCGGGACCGCCGTTAAAGTCAGCGGCATGGGCGTGGACATCGAGGTCGTGCGGGACGTCACCGACGAGGTGGTGGCGGCGTTCGCGCGGCTGCTGCCGCAGCTGACCGGCTCCGCCGCCGCACCCGACGCGCAGCAGTTGCGGACCCTGGTCAGCTGGCCGGGGCACCGCCTGCTCGTCGCGCGCGTGGACGGGCAGATCGTCGGCGCCCTGACGCTGGCCGTCTTCCCCATCCCGTCAGGGCTGCGGGCCTGGATCGAGGACGTGGTAGTCGACGACGCGGCCCGGGGACGCGGGGTGGGCGCCGCGCTGACCCAGGAGGCGATCCGGCTCGCGCGCGCCGACGGGGCATCCACCGTGGACCTGACCTCCCGGCCGTCCCGCGAAGCGGCGAACCGGCTCTACGAGCGCCTCGGTTTCCGGGTGCGCGACTCGAAGGTGTACCGGCTCGCGGAGCAGACGCCGTAGGCGTGCCGTCAGGGCGTCTGGAAACCTGCCTCGCCGAGCACGGCCCTGCCCCGCTCGGACGCGATGAAGTCGAGGAAAGCCCGCGCGGCGGCCCTGTTCGGGGCGTTCTTCAGCACCACGATCGGGTAGTCGTTGCTCGCCTGCGCGGACTCGGGGAACTCGACGCCGTCCACCTCGGCGGACGCGGCCTTCGCGTCGGTGCGGTACACCAGCGCGGCGTCGACCTCGCCGAGCCGCACCTTCTGCAGCGCCGCCTTGACGTCCTGCTCCAGCGTCACCGGCGGCACCGTCACCCCGGCCGCGTCGAGGGCCTTCTTCGCCGCCGTGCCGCACGGCACCTGCTCGGCGCACAGCGCGACCTTCAGCTCCGGCCTGGACAGCTGCGCCAGCGTGGTGACGCCCTTCGGGTTGCCCTTGGGCACCGCGATGACGAGCTGGTTCTTCACGAACACGGTCGGCGTGCCGTCGGCGTCGCCCGCGTCGGCGACCGTCTTCATGGTGGCCGGGCTCGCCGCCGCGAACACGTCGGCCGGGGCGCCCTGCGTTATCTGGGTGGCCAGCGCGGAACTGCCCGCGAAGTTGAAGGTCACTTTCGTGCCGGGGTGTGCGTTCTCGAACTCCCGGCCCAGCTTGGTGAACGACTCGGTCAGCGACGCCGCCGCGAACACCGTCACGTCCCCGGCCACGCCCGCACCGGAGGCCTGCGGTTCTCCGCCGGAACCGCAGGCGGCCGTGCCCAGCGCCGCCACCAGCGCGAGACCCGCCACCGCAGACCTTGCCCACCTGTTCATGACCGTTCCTCCCCTGGCAGGCCGACGAGCCGGGTTCAGCCTATCCTCGCAGATGCGAGGACTTCGCCACCCATCACCTAGTTGTAGTACGAACCATTGGCGATTTCAACATCGCAACTGCATGATGGACACCATGACCGAGCCGGCGCCGCACCGACGCACGGACGACCAGCACTACCTGAGGCGGACCCAGGCCTTCTTCGCCGAACGCGCCGCGAGCTGGGACGTCAAATACGGCGACGACATGCCCGCCTACGCCGCGGCCGTCGCTGCCGCCGCCCTCCCGGCCGGACCAGGTGACGCCCACCGCTCGCGGCCAGGTCAGTCCTGCCGGGCCGAGTCGTCCATGGACGGCAGCGGGCTCGGCGAGCGGAACTTCGAGCCGGTGGGCGGTGGCTCCTCCGGGCCGGAGGAGCCACCGCTGATCACCGCGATCCGGCGACACCGGATATGAGCAGCGCGCGACGTCGCATCGTGGTGACCCCCGTGGTCTCGCCCGTGGTGGACGGTGCCGAAGGATAGCGAAGATCCGTCAGTCGGGCGTGCCCGTTTCCGGCGGGACGGCTCAGGGCAGGCGGTGGCGGGAGAAGACCTCCCACATCAGTTCGGAAGCGGCGACCGGGTGCTCCGTCGCGTTCGGCCACTCGTGGCCCATCGCCGGGATGGCGTAGACGACGTGCTCGGCACCGCTGGCGCAGGTGGCGACCCGCCGTTCGGCGATACCCCTGGCGTTGCGCACCGTGGTGGCCTGCGGCGTGCCGCACCCGGCCGCGGCCGACCACGCCTCGTTGGTGCTCGCCCACGAGCCCGCCATCTGGTCGCGTCCACCCTGGAACGTCACCACGGAGACCGCATTGCCCGCACCCAGCGGCGTCCGCCAGGCCGGGACGTTGTCCATCCGGCCGCTGACCGGCGCGATCGCCGCGAACCGGCCCGGCAGCTCCCGGGCCAGCCGGTAGGTGAAGGCGGCCCCCGCCGAGAACCCGGCGGCGTACACCCTGGTCCGGTCCGCGCCCCAGACGGTCACCAGGTGGTCTGCCAGCGCGGCGAGGAAGCCGACGTCGCCGCCGGTCGGCCCGCCCGCGCCCGGATCCCAGGCGCCGCCCAGGCCCTGCGGGTAGACGGCGAGGAAGCCGGCCCGGTCGGCGACCGCGTTCAGGCCGCTCTGCCGGACGGCCCCGGCGCTGTCGCTGCCGTATCCGTGCAGCACCAGCACCACCGGCAGGCCCGGCCGGTACGCGGCGGGCGCGTGCAGCGTGAAGTCACGCCGGACGCCGCCGTGAGCCATGGCGAGCTGATGGTCGCCCGGCCCCGGCTGCTCGGCGGGCAGGCTGAGCGCCGGGCTCGCCGCCGGGGCCGGTGGTGCGGGCGTGGTGGAACCGCAGGCGCTGAGTACGGTGACGATGCCCGCGAGGGCGATGACGCGTTTCACGGCGGACCCCTGTCTCACGTCGCGAATATGTCAGAGTTGACATGTCAAAAGTTACATAGCAAGGAGGCGCCATGGGAGCCCGCGACGGTGACGATTCGGCAACGGCCGGTTCGACGCTGGGCTATGCGCTGCTCTCCCTGCTCACCCGCGGCCCGGCGACCGGCTACCAGCTCGCGAGCAGGGTCAAGGCGCCGATCGGCCACTTCTGGACGGCGAAGCACAGCCAGATCTATCCCGAGCTGGCCCGGCTCGCGGCCGCCGGCTGGGTGCGTGCCGCCGAGGAGGCCGGGCCGGGTCCGCGCGCGAAGAAGACGTACGAGCTGACCCCCGAGGGGCTCGCCGCGCTGCGGGCCTGGCTGGTCGTGCCGCCCGTGGCGCAGCCGCGCAGCGAGATCACGCTCAAGGCGTACGCGGCCAACAGCGGCGACCCGGCGGCGATGGCCGCGCTCTACGGCGACCTCGCCGCGCAGGCCGCGCGCACCCTGGCCGAATACGAGCAGGACGCCGCGGACATGCGTGCCCAGGGCATGGACGACCCGGCGCATCCCCGGTTCGGCAACTACGCCGTGCTGCTCATGGGCCTGGAGTCGCAGCGCGTCGTGCACCGCTGGTCGGCCTGGCTGGCCGCGTCGCTGGACGGCGGCGCGCCGGTGCCCTATCCCCACCCGCCCGCCCCGCGGGACAATGGATATTGAGTGGTCGAAAGGTGCCGGGCTCGGCACACTCCTGTGTCGGCACCGACTACGGGGGGAAACCACATGCCGTTCCAGACCATCACCGGCACCATGGCGCCGCTGCGGCTGTGGGCCGATCCCGCGGGCGTCGACGAACGCGCCATGGAGCAGCTGCGCAACGTCGCCGGGCTGCCGTGGACGCACTCGGTCGCGGTCATGCCCGACGTCCACGTCGGCATCGGCGCGACGGTGGGCTCGGTCATCGCGATGCGCAGCGCGGTCGCGCCCGCCGCGGTGGGCGTCGACATCGGCTGCGGCATGACCGCCCAGCTGACGTCGCTGCGCGCCCACCAGCTGCCCGACGACCTGGGCAGACTCCGCGCGGAGATCGAGAAGGCCGTGCCGGTGGGCCTCGGCCTGCACAAGCACTCGGTCGACGTCGACCATCTGAACACCGGACTGCGCGGCTGGCACCGCTTCTGGACCGACTTCGACGACCTGTCGGCCCAGCGCGTGCTGCGCCGCAAGGGCCGGGCCATGCAGCAGCTCGGCACCCTCGGCGGCGGCAACCACTTCATCGAGGTGTGCCTGGACGGCGAGGAACGGGTCTGGCTGATGCTGCACTCGGGTTCGCGCGGCATCGGCAACGACCTGGCGCAATACCACATCGCGAAGGCCAAGGACCTGCCGCACAACGCCGACCTGGCCGACCCGGACCTGGCCGTCTTCGTCACCGGCGAGCCCACGATGGACGCCTACCGGCGGGACCTGTTCTGGGCGCAGGACTACGCCCGGCGCAACCGCGCGGTGATGATGGCGCTGCTGCGGGACGTGGTGCGGCGGCAGTTCAAGAAGGTCGAGTTCGAGCCGGAGATCTCCTGCCACCACAACTACGTCGCGGAGGAGGTCCACGACGAGCAGGAGCTGCTGGTCACCCGCAAGGGCGCGATCCGCGCCGGCCGGGGCGACCTCGGCATCATCCCGGGTTCGATGGGCGCCTCGTCGTTCATCGTGCGTGGGCTCGGCTCGGCCGAGTCGCTGCACTCGGCCTCACACGGGGCCGGCCGCAGGATGAGCCGCACCCAGGCCCGCAAGCAGTTCAGCGCTAAGGACCTGGCCGAGCAGACCCGGGGCGTGGAGTGCCGTAAGGACAGCGGCGTGGTCGACGAGATCCCGGCGGCGTACAAGGACATCGACGAGGTCATGGCCCAGCAGTCCGACCTGGTCACCGTCGTGGCCCGCCTCAAGCAGATCATCTGCGTCAAGGGCTGACCGAGAAAGGAAGGGCACCTTCTTAACGCTTTGCGTAGAAGAAGGTGCCCTTCTTAACCTTCCCGACCTTGCCACCACACTCGCGGCAGCTCACCATAAACGCATCCATTTAGATGCGTGAGATCCTTCGCCACGAGCGGCGGATCGGATGGGGAGTATCCACATGCACGCCCTGCGCCGCCTTCTCCTGCCCCTGTGCACGGCCCTCGCCGTCGCCCTGCCCGCGCTGCCCGCCACGGCCGCCCCGGCCCCCGCCGCCCCGGTTTCCGGCGTGGCGACCGCCCTGGACACGCTCGCCCGGCAGGTGGCCGGCTCGCTGTCCGATCACGCCGTCCGCGACCGGCTCGGCGCCGCGCTGCTGACCGGACCCGTCGACCTGTCCGCGCTACGGGCCGACGCCGCCCTCACCGGCCGCGCCCAGGCGGCCGACCGTGCCGTACGCACCGCCAAGGGCCTCCCCGAGGCCACCGGCTCGCTGGTCCGCGCCCGGCTGGCCACCGACGCGATGCGCGCCGCCCTGGCCTCAGGCGCGACCCCGCTGGTGGCGGCCGCGCCGAACGACGACGAGGACGCGGCGGTCGTCGCGTACGCCCCCGACGGCCGGCAGGTCCGGCTCGACCCTCGGCGCGCCCCCGCCCAGCCCGTCGTCGTCATCGAGGTGGACGTCGCCAAGGCGCTGCCCGCAGGCCTGGACGTGGTGCGCCGGGAACTCGCCCGCAACGGCGTCACCGGCGCCGCCACGCGCGCCGGAGGCTACTGGGCCACCAAGGTCAACGCGGTGCGCCTGTCCGACGACGAGGAGCCCTGGATCAAGGGCGCGGCCGAGATCTACAGCATCGTCGGCGGGTTCGGCCTCGACGGCAAGGCCAAGGTCGACATCGTCCAGCTGCCCTACCTCGACCACGACGGCACGACGTATCACCCCAATCAGCTGCTCGTCCACTTCTCCGGCTACAAGTACGACCTCGCCGACGTGGTGATGATGGAGGACGACGGCGACACCAACTACCAACAGCTCGCCTCGGCCATCGCCACGGCGCTGCTGACCATCTTCGACCTGGGGGTGTACATCCCGCTGGTCGACCCGATCCTGTCGGCGATCCCGACGTCCTGGTGGACGGACGACCCCGACTATGTGGACTCGTGGTACACCCTGTCCACCGCGAGCAGCGGCCGCCTCAACGGCGCCGCCGCCAACGGCTGGCTGGAGGTCAGCCCGTACTGGGTGTCCGAACTGTGACCGGGGCGGCCCGCCCGGCCACCTCGGCGGGCGGGCCGCACCACGTCGGCGCACCGGTGTGGGCTGCGCGCGGAGAAATCAACGGCGACGGGGGCAGCGGCGGCGGTAGCGTGCGAGGGCATGGAGCTGCGGCCGTACGCGAGAACCGACGACGAGGCGCTCGACCGGGTGTGGCACGCGGCCCGCGCCGTGGACGGCGAGGTTTCGCTGCCCGGCCCGGCTGATCTCGGCGCGTCCGGACTGGTCGCCGTCGACGCGGGCGAGGTCGTCGGATACAGCCGGCTGGACCGGTGGACGGAATCCGACGGCACGGAGATGTTCCTGGTGACCGGGTGCGTGCATCCCGCCCATCGCGACCGGGGCCACGCCACGGCGATGCTGCGCCGTCAGGAGACGGGCGCAGCGGCGCTCGGTGCCGCGGTGCCGCAGGCGGTGCTGGGCGGCAATGCCGACGAGGGCCACACGGACGCCCAGCAGCTGCTGCGCGACCACGGGTATCAGGTGGCCTTCACCGTGGTGCGGCTGAGCCGGCCGGTGGACGTGGTGCCGATCCCGCCGCTGCCGGTCGGGCTGCGGCTGCGTCCGGTGCGAGCCGAACACCACCCGACGATCCATGCCGCGATCGAGGAGTGCTTCGCCGACGACCGCCTCGGGTTCATCGCCGTCGACTACGACGAATACCTGGCCGACGCGCGCGACACCGGCCTGTGGGTGGTCGCCTGGGACGGCGACGAGGTGGCCGGCCTGATCGTCAACGAACGCCAGGACGACGGCAGCGTGGACTCGCCGTGGGTCGCGGTGCGGGCGGCGTACCGAGGGCGGGGTCTGGCCTCGGCGCTGCTGGCCCGCAGCCTGACCACGATGCGCGAGCACGGCGCGCGGACCGCGTTGCTCCGGACCGTCGCCGAGAACCCCCACCGCACCGTCGACCTCTACGAACGGGCCGGTTACCGGGTCGTGCAGCGGCTGCCGCGCTTCCGCAAACCGCTACATCGTTCACTTTCATGACCTTGCGCCATTCCCCGCCGACCCTCCAGGATGGACGGTGTCCATTTAGATTCATGAGATCCTGCGCGGGTCCGGCCGAACATGCCGGGACCTGCGTGGACGTATAGGCTGGAGCTGGCGGGACCCGCCGCGGATCGGCATACACGGCCTGACACCGCCGGAGGTGACCCCATGAACACCACGCTGCCCGCCCCGATCGTCGTCGGCGTCGACGGCTCGACCTGTTCCGACCTCGCCCTGGACTGGGCGATCGAGGAGGCCCGGCTCCGCGGCGCGCCGCTGCGGCTCGTCTACGTGGTCGACTCCCCCGGACCGCGCGGCGCCTACGGCTACCTCACCGACGAGGTCACCACGTTCGGCGAGGACCTGCTGGCCGGTGCCCGGGAACTGGCGGCGGCGCGGCAGGTCCCCACGACCACCGCCATCGTCTGTGACGACCCGGCGCACGGGCTCATCCGCGAGGCGAAGGAGGCCGCCCTGCTCGCCGTCGGCAGCCGTGGCCACGGCGGCTTCCATGACCTGCTGCTCGGCTCCACCAGCCTGCAGACCGCCATGCACGCCACCTGCCCGGTCGCGGTGATCCGGCCGCGTACCGCCCCGGACCCGGACGAGGGCAGGCGCATCGTGCTGGGCGTCGACGGCTCGCCCCGCTCCGCGGCGGCCGCCCGGGTCGCGTTCGAGCTGGCGAGCCTGCGCGGCGTCGGGCTGACCGTGCTGCACGCCTGGGTCGGCTCGCTCAGCGAGGCCACCGCCGGGCTCGATATGCAGGACGCGCTGGAGGTCCGGGCCCGGATGGTGCTCAACGACGCGCTCGCGCCCTGGCTGTCGCGCTACCCGGAGGTGGACGTACGCAAGCTCGTGCTGAAGCAGACGGCCGCGCGGGCCCTGGTCGAGGCGTCGGCCGGGGCCGAGACGGTCGTGGTCGGCTGCCGGGGCCGGGGCGGCTTCGCCAGCCTGATGCTCGGCTCGGTCAGCCACGCCCTGGTCCACCACGCGGCCTGCCCGGTGGTGGTCGTGCACGAGTGACCCGGCTCAGCGCAGCGTCGGCACCGCGCCGTTGTCGGCCCGCTCGACGGTGACCCCGGGCAGCCCGGCCGACCAGCGTGCGGCCGCCGCCGCCAGCGTGGCCGCGTCCGGCGGGGTCCGGCCCAGGCCCACGGCGTACCGGGTCACCGGATCGGTGGTGAACGGCCGCGGCCAGGCGTGCGTGCCGGTCACACCCAGCTCCTTCAGGGCGCTCAGCAGCGCCCGCATCCGGCCGCGCACCCGGCCGTGCAGGTCCTCGCCGCCGCGTACGGTCACCACCGCCCACGCGCCGTGGCGGCGGTGCAGTGGCGGCGGCGCGACAAGCCGCGACCACGGGTCCGCTCCCGTGCCCGAAGCCGCGTCCAGCACCTCCCACGCCCGGTAGAGCTCCTGCTCGAGCAGGTCCAGCCCGTCCGGCCCGAGCTGGGCGCTGCACGAGCGCACCGGCGCGCTCGGCGTCAGCACGGTGCCCTCCGGCCACCCGCCCGGCACGTCTCCGGACAGCGTCACGGGCTGCCGCCGGTCCCAGCCCGCCCAGTCCTCGAAGAACCGGCGCAGCAGGCCCATCGGCTCGGGGAGCGGCTCCCGCAGCCCGGCCACGGTCCGGGCGGCCAGCACCGACCAGGCCAGGCCCGGCAGCCCGCCGAACGGCGCCGCGTCCAGCCCGCGCGCTCGCGCCCATTCCTTGACCTGCCGCGCCAGCAGCACGAACGCGGCCCGGTCACGGTCGCCGAGCACACCCAGCACCGCGTCGGCGTCGCTGACCGCGCTCAGCGCGACCGCTGCCGCCTCGCCCAGCTCCTCCCGGCGCGCCACGGCCTCGGCCGCAGCGATCCCGCCGCTGCTCACCACCACCAGATCGACGTCCAGCTCCCCGACCGTGAACCGCAGGCCGGGCACTCGCGCCCCGGTGACCTCGCGCAGCCCTGCCGCGTCCGGCAGCGCCGCCGCTGCCCGGGCGGCGACCTCGGCCGCGCTGACCGTGCCGGGCAGCACCGCCACCAGGTCCAGGTCCGCGCCGGGCAGCTCGCAGCCCATCCGCCGCGACCCGGTCACGTGCACCACACCGCCGCCCAGCGCCGACCGCAGCGCATCGACGACCGCAGCGGCCTGGCCGACGGCGCGGTCGATCGACGCCGCTCGCTCACGGGCCGCTGCCCCGTGGCCGGGCGGCCGCGACCCAGAAGGTGCGCCGGCGACTTCCGAGTCGTGGACCCCGCCGGTGTGGACGTCGCCGCTCTTCCCGCTGGCAGGGTCGTCGGGCAGCCAGCGCAGCTCCCCGGTGCCCAGGGCCAGCACAGCCCGTACGCGCATCGGCTCATCGCCCCGGCGCGACAGCAGCGCCAGCTCCCCCACCTGGGCAGCTGACGCGCTCAGCCGGGCGGCGCAGAGTTCGGCCACGCGTTGCGCGTCCTTGGCGCGGCCCAGGGTCAGGTGCGGGGTGAACCCCTCGGCCCGGCCCCGGCAGCGCGGGAACCGCTCGCGCAGGCTGCTCCAGAGCCGGGACCACGGCTCCTCCCCCGCGGCGGCCGGGTCCAGCCAGACGGTCGCGTCGTCGCGGTGGCCGAACGTGTGCACCCCGTCCAGGCGTACCGGGAACGGAGCGATCTCGGCGGCGACCGCCGACAGCAGCGGCGCGGCGTCCTCGAAGCTCGACTCGGGCACGAACCCGAACAGCACGTTCACGTGCGGCGGCCAGCGGTGGAACGACGGGTCGTGCGCCCGGCGCAGCTCCTGCAGGGCGGGCCACAGCCGCTGCGGCGGCAGCCATGCCAGCGCGGTGCGCGCGGTCGCCGCCACGTCGAGCGCGTCCGGCTCGTCCCCGCAGGACAGGTCCACGGCCAGCCCGAAATGGTCGGACGGGAACAGCCCGTCCGGACCGGGCCGGTCCCCGAGCAGCACCGCCGTATCGGGCCGGAGCCCGCCGCGCAGCAGCACCCGGTCCAGCCGCCGGGCCTGGCCGGACAGCGACGAGATCGCCGCCAGCGGGTTGACGCCCGGATCGAAGGTGGGCGTGTCGTCGGCCGGGCCGTGCACCTGCGACCACGCGTCGGCCAGGCCCAGCATCGCGGTCGGGGCGGGGCCGCCGTCGTTGAAGTCGCCGGCGAGCACCAGGTCCGCGCCGATCCCGGCCATGCCCTCGGCCAGCGCGGTCAGCTCCGCCTGCCGCCGCTGGACGGCCTCGCCGGAGCGGTCGCTGCTCAGGTGGGTCGCCACCACGACCAGCGGCCCGGCCGCGGTGTCGACCGTGATGGCGGCGGCGGCCTTGTGCGGACCGAGCCGGTGCCAGCCCGCCTCGCGCACCGGCAGGCGGCTGAGCAGCAGCAGGCCGCCGCCGTCGAGGTCGGTGGGGTCGGCCGGGTCACCGGCCACGGTGTAGCGCGCCCGGATCCACGGCTCACGCAGCAGCAGCTCCAGCAGGCCGGGCTCGGCCTCCTGGAGCGCGACGACATCGGCGTCGGCCGCCTCCAGGGCCGCGACCAGCAGCGGGCGGCGGCGTGCGGTGTCGATGCGGTCGCGGTCGTAACGGTCCCAGAGCGTGTTCCAGGTGAGCACCCGCAGCCGGGACGGCCCCGGGGCGGGCTGCGGGAACGCCGCGGGCGCCCAGCCGCGGGAGGAGTCCCAGGCGTGCGGCGTACGCGGAGTGAAGAACGGCGCCGGGAGCAGGCGCTGCTCACGGACCCGGCCCACGCCGGCGGTGTCGAGGCGGTCGATGCCGGCCGCCCGGTCCCACACCACTTCGCCGTCGGCCTCGACGAACAGGATCCGGTGCCAGGGGATGTCGCCGCCGGGCGTGAACGCGGGCAGCGGGACCCGTTTGGGGGCCGCGCCGCGCTGCTGGACGCCCAGCACGAACCGCTCCGGGTCGAACCGGGGATCCCAGCGCACGCGGTGGTAGATCTGCTCGCTGGTGAACACGCCGACCCGCCGTCCCCTCGCCGATGACCGGCTACGAGTATGAGCCGCCCGCGCGCCCCGGCCCACCGGATTTCCGCCTCCGCGAATCGCTGTAGAGCCTACTGAGCTGCGAAGATAGAGTCGGAGGCTGGCGCACCCGGCCGGCCCGGACATGGGGGTGACCACGATGTCGGGTAACAAGACCGTCGTCTATCACGGCCCCGGGCACGTCGAAGTCGAGGATCTCGACTACCCGAAGCTGGAACTCGCCGAACAGCACCGCAAGATCAACCATGGCGCGATCCTGAAGGTCGTCGCCACCAACATCTGCGGCAGCGACCAGCACATGGTGCGCGGCCGCACCACCGCCCCGGAGGGCCAGACCCTCGGCCACGAGATCACCGGCGAGGTCGTGGAGGTGGGGCCGGACGTCGAGTACATCAAGGTCGGCGACCTGTGCTCGGTGCCGTTCAACATCGCCTGCGGCCGCTGCCGCATGTGCATGGAGGGCCACACCGGCGTATGCCTCAACGTGAACCCGGCCCGCGCCGGCGCGGCGTACGGGTACGTCGACATGGGCGGCTGGTTCGGCGGGCAGGCCCAGTACGTGCTCGTGCCGTACGCCGACTTCAACCTGCTGAAGTTCCCGGACAAGGACCGGGCCATGGAGAAGATCCTGGACCTGGCCATGCTCAGCGACATCTTCCCGACCGGCTATCACGGCTGCTACACCGCGGGCGTGACCACCGGCTCCACCGTCTACATCGCCGGAGCGGGACCCGTCGGGCTCGCGGCGGCGACGTCGGCGCTGCTGCTGGGCGCGGCCGTGGTGATGGTCGGCGACCTGAACGAGCAGCGGCTGGCCCAGGCGCGCAGCTTCGGCTGCGAGACCATCGACCTCACCAGCGGCGCCTCGCTGCCGGAGATGATCGAGCAGGTCACCGGCGAGCCGGAGGTCGACGCCGCCGTCGACGCGGTCGGTTTCGAGGCGCGCGGGCACGGCCAGAACGCCGAGGAGGAGCCGGCCACCGTGCTCAACGACATCATGTCGATCGCCCGGCCGGCGGCCCGGCTGGGCATCCCCGGCCTGTACGTCACCGGGGACCCCGGCGGCAAGGACGCCGAGGCCAAGGTCGGCAGCCTGCGGGTGAGCATCGGCACGGGCTGGGCGAAGTCGCACAGCTTCACCACCGGCCAGTGCCCGGTGAAGCGCTACAACCGGCAGCTGATGATGGCGATCCTGCACGACCGGGTGCACATCGCCCGCAACGTGCACGCCACCGTGCTGCCGCTGGACGACGCACCGAAGGGATACAGCGACTTCGACCACGGCGCCGCCAGCAAGTACGTCCTCGACCCGAACCAGATGCTGGCCGGCGCGGGCGTGTAGCCGCCGCTACAGGTCCACCGCCGTGCCCACGCCCTGGTCACGGGCCCAGGCGTGCACGACCGACGCGGCCGCCACGTCGAGGGCGCCGTGCCCGGTCGACTTGAACACCGTCAGCCCACCCCGGTCCACGCGGCCGGGGTGGCGCCCGTCCAGCACCGCGCCGAGCAGGGTCACCCGCTGCGGGTCGACGTCCTGCAGCTCGTACGCCCCCGCGGGCGGCGCGGCGGCCGCCGCGCCCGGCCACTCGGCGAACAGCGTGCCGTCGCGGATCACGTCGCGGTCCAGCTCGTGCCCGTGCGAGCCGCCGACCGAGCTGACATGCGCCCCCTCCGCCAGCCAGGCACGGGGGAAGACCGGCGTGGTCGCGCCGGTGCAGCAGAACACGGCGTCCGCGCCGCGCACCGCCTGCTCGATCGTCGCCGCGCCGGCGTTCGGGTGGGTGGCGGCCAGCGCGCGGGCCTGGCCGCCGTCGCGCGCGCCGACGGTCACCGGGAGTGCGGGGTGCACCGCGGCGAGCAGCGCGACCTGCGCCGACGCCTGCACGCCGGTGCCGATGACGGCGATGCGCCGCGCGTCGGGGGCCAGCGTGCGCAGGCTCAGCGTCGCGGAGGCGGCGGTGCGCACGGCGGTGATCGGCTCGGCGTCCAGCAGCCCGAGCGGTCGGCCGTCGGTGTGGTCGAACAGCGCGACCAGGCCGCGGTGGCTGCTGCGCCCGGACGCGCCCGGGGTGGCGAACACCGAGACCAGCTTGGCGGCCAGGCCGAGGCCGGGCACGTACGCGGGCATCGCGCCCAGCAGCCCGGCCGGGGCCACGGCGGCGATGCGCGGCGGCGCGGACACCTCGCCGCGGCTCAGCGCGACCAGGGCGGCGGCCACCGCGTCGAGCACCCGGCCCGGATCGAGCCCGGCCCGGGTCTGCTCCTTGTCCAGCACCAGCACCCGGCTCATCGGCTGCCCTCCCGCGCATGCCGGTCCAGCTCCCGGCTCATCGGCGGCCCAGACCGGTCTCGCTCCGGCGACTGGCTCATCGGGGGCCCTCCTGCATGACGGCGCCGGAGGGCGCTGCCAGCTCGGCCGCCAGCCGTGCGGTGGCGGCGGCGAGGTGTCGTTCCAGCTCGGTCAGTTGCTCCGGGGCGAACTCGGCGTCCGGCCCGACCATGGTCACCGCGCACAGCGGCGCACCCTTGGCCGTCGTCACCGCGCGGCTCACCGAGGCGACGACCTTGTCGTTGCGGCCGCGCTCCAGGGCGAAGCCGGTGTCGCGCACCCGGTCGAGGTCGGCGCGCAGCTGGACGAGCGGGTAACCGGCCGAGGCGGCGACGGTGAGATACGGCGCGCGACCTGCCTCGTCCAGCTGCGCGACCAGCGCCAGCGCCCCGGCGAACCGGTGCACGGGCAGGGCCTCGCCGAGCAGGTCGCTGATCATCGCCAGGCGCGGCGGGCGCACGACGTCGATCACCCGGGACCGGTCGGCCTCCAGCACCTGCAGGTTCACCATCAGCCCGGTCTGCTCGGCCAGCTCCTCCAGGACGGGGCGGCACAGCGCCCCGAGCGAGCGGGTCGCCGCAGCGCGTGAGACCTGCAGCGCGACCACCCCGGGCAGGTAGTGCTCCCCCGCGCGCAGGATCCAGCCGCGCCGGACCAGGTCGAGCAGCACCCGGTAGGCCGTGGCCCGGTGCAGGCCGACGGCCTGCGCCAGCTCGCCCAGCCGCTGCGGCCGGTCGGCGCGGGCCACCGCCTCGATGAGGTCGAGCGCCTTGTCGACCGCCGTGCTGGCGGATCTCGGCACGGATCGCCTCCTGGGGTACAGTGCGAACAACGTTGCGTTCAACGATACAGACGTTACAACAGCTGTAACAAGGGAGCACCGATGGCCCACCTGGACGAGCCCGCGCCGGCGCCGTACGCCCCACCGGCGGCCGGCGCCGTGACCGTGTATCGGGGCGCGACCCTGTTCGACGGCACCGGCGCGCCCGCCCGCCCCGGCACCTCGATCACGGTCGACGGGGCGCGGATCGCCGCCGTCGGGCCTGACGCCGACGCCGAGGTCCCCGCCGGGGCGCAGGTCGTCGAGCTGGCCGGCCGGTTCGTCATCCCGGGCCTGATCGACGCGCACCAGCACCTGGCCACCCCGCCCAACCGGGAGGCGGCCGAGGCGGCGCTGCGCCGCCAGGTCTACGGCGGCGTCACCGCGATCCGCGACATGGCCGACGACCTGCGCCACATCGCCGACCTCACCCGCGGCACCCTGGTCGGCGAGATCCCCGGCCCCGACATCCACTACGCCGCGCTGATGGCCGGGCCCGGCTTCTTCGACGACCCGCGCACCTGGCAGGTGTCGCAGGGCGAGACCCCCGGCCACGTGCCGTGGATGCAGGCGATCGACGACGACACCGACCTGGTCATGGCCGTCGCCTTGGCGCGCGGCACGCACGCCAAGGCGATCAAGGTGTACGCCGAGCTGCCCGCGCACCTGGTCGCCGCGATCACCGCCGAGGCGAAACGGCAGGGCATCGGGGTGTGGGCGCACGCGGCCACGTTCCCGGCCACGCCCGGCGAGGTGGTGGGCGCGGGCGTGGACGCCGTCTCGCACATCACGCTGATCGCGCAGGAGGCCGCCGACGAGCCGCTGACCTCGTACAAGACGAAGCCCGTGCTCGACGTCGAGCGGCTGACCGGCGACGGCGACCCGCGGCTGGACGCCCTCTACACGGCGATGCGCGAGCGCGGCACGGTGCTCGACGCGACCGCGAGCATGTGGACGTTCCTCGGCGAGCAGGCCGACGACGCCGACGCCAAGGCCCGCGCCGCGGCCAACGACACGCTGTCGGCGAAGCTCACCGCGGACGCGTACCGTGCCGGGGTCCTGCTCGCGACCGGCACCGACTACGAGACCGAGCCCGGCGAGCCGTTCCCGTCGCTGCACCTGGAGCTGCGCTACCTGGCCGAGCGCTGCGGCATCCCCGCTGCCGAGGTGCTCGTCTGCGCCACCCGCACCGGCGCCATCAGCGCGGGCGCGCCGGCCGACATGGGCACCGTCGAGGCGGGCAAGCTCGCCAACTTCGTGGTGCTGGCCGCCGACCCCACCGCCGACCTGGCCAACCTCAGCACCATCGAGTACACCGTGAAGCGCGGGCACCGCTTCGACCGGGCCGACTACACCGAGGACGCGCGATGAGCACCGATTACATGATCATCAACGCGCTGGGCATCCTGGACAACCCCAACGCCGAGCACTCCCTCGCCGCCGCGCACAAGCTCAGCCAGGACAGCGACGACCTCACCATCGACGCCCGCACCATCGCCGACGCGCACGCCTCCGGCCTCACCGCGGTCAACATCACCCTCGGCTACACCCTCGGCGACGCCGAGCCCTACCCGCACACGCTGCACGAGATCGAGGTCTGGGACCGGATCATCGCGGACCACCCCGGCGACCTGGTCAAGGTGCTCACCGCCGACGACATCCGCGCGGCCCACCGCGACCGCCGCGTCGGCATCATCTACGGCTTCCAGAACGCGGTCGCCGTCGGTGACGACCTGAGCCGCGTCAAGCAGTTCCACGACCTGGGCGTACGCGTCATCCAGCTCACCTACAACCAGGCCAACCACCTCGGCGACGGCTCCATGGCGCCGCAGAACCGCGGCCTGACCGCGTTCGGGCGCGAGGTCGTCGAGGCGCTGTGCGACAGCCGCGTCATGGTCGACCTGTCGCACAGCGGCGAGCACACCTGCCTGGAGGCGACCCGGCTCGCCACGCTGCCCGTGTCCATCAACCACACCGGCTGCCGTGCCCTGGTCGACCTGCCCCGCAACAAGACCGACGAGGAACTGCGCCTGGTCGCCGAGCGCAGCGGGTTCGTCGGCATCTACTTCATGCCGTTCGTCAACGCGACCGGCCACGCCCGCGCCGAGGACGTCGTCGACCACATCGTGCACGCGGTGAACGTGTGCGGCGAGGACGCCGTCGGCATCGGCACCGACGGCACGGTGACCTCGATCGACGACCTAGACGCGTACCGGGCACGGCTCGCCGAGCACGTCGCCCACCGGCAGGCCGCCGGTGTCGGCGCGGCCGGCGAGCGCGCCGACACGTTCCCGTTCGTCGAGGACCTGCGCGGGGTGGACCAGTTCCACAAGCTCATCCGCCTGCTGGAGCAGCGCGGTCTCTCCGCCACCCGTATCGAGAAGATCATGGGCGCGAACTTCCTCGCCTACGCCGACCGCATCTGGGGCTGACCCCAGCCGGCCGCTCGGGACGGCAGGATGATCCGATCCTGGCTAGCATGACCCGCTGTGTCCGATAGCACGCATGGCGAAACAGCCGGTACGCCGCCGATCGAGCCGCCGCCCGGGGACACGCCCGGCGACCCGGCACGCCTGCGGTACACCCGCGAGGTTCAGGACACGGAGCTGACCCGTGGGCAGCGGGTGTCCCTCATCGTCGTGGCCGGATTGATCCTGTCGGCCGTCGTCGGGGGCGTCATCGCGAAGGCGATCACCCACGACGGCTACCCCGGCGAACCGATCATCACCGCGCATCTGCAGATCGGCGACTGTGTCGCGCGGACGGTCGACGCGCAGGGCGCGACGACGATGCCCGAGGTGCCCTGCGACGAGCCGCACCAGAGCGAGGTCGTGGGCACCTTCGCCCCGAGCGGGCCCTATCCGGGCGTACTCGTCGACCCGGAGGGCTGGCGCGAGCGCTGCGCCGACCTCCTGCGCAGCTACGCGCCCGCCGCGGCTGCCCACATCGGCACGTCGTACGTGCTGCCGACCGAGGAGCAGTGGGACGACCCCGCGTATCGCGTGGTGTGCTTCGCCACGGACCTCAAGATGCGCACCGGCTCCATCAAGTCGTGGCAGGGCACGGAGGCACCTTCGCCGGGCGTGGCTGCCTGACGCCTGGAGCCCGGCCGCACCCGGCGGTCCGTCCTGCGCTTACGCCCGGCCGACGCCCAGGACGCGGGTGGCGCCCTCCGCTGCCGCGCGGGCGTGCAGGCCGAAGGGGTCGAGGTTCGCGCACAGCACGACGGACGCACCGGCGGCCAGTGGGGTGAGCAGCCATTGCACCGGGTGCTCGTAGCGGCCCGCGTCGACCAGCAGCCGGTCGCCGGGGCGCAGGTCGATCAGCTTGGTCAGGCCGTGCGCCAACCCGCCCCACTCGCGGAACGTGGTGCCGTCCGCGCTCGCCGCGTCGGTACGCCGCACCGGCGCGTACCCGGGCAGGCTGTCGGTGTACCACGCCACCTCGGCGATGAAGTCCCGGTAGCCGTCGGGCACGTCGGCCAGCGGCGCGCCGCCCGGCGCGAGCCCGAGCGCGAACCGGTGCGGCGCCTCGGGCACGTCCTCCAGCCAGCTGCCGATCCGGCTGCGTGCGGCGAACACCGCGTCCAGCGGGCCGGTCTCGTCGCCGACCCGGGTCAGCCCGGCCGTGGCCGCCAGCCGGAACGACACGGCGATCCCCGCCGACCAGGCGCCGAGCAGCACGGCCGCGGTCTGCCAGTGCGGCGGCAGCAGCACCGCCATCCGGCTGCCCGCGCCCAGCCCGCAGCCCTCGTGCAGCAGCGCAGCGGTCCGCGAGGCCCATCCGGCCAGCTCGGACGCGGACAGCTCGACCCGCTCGCCGGTCGCGTCGTCGCAGTACGTGAGCAGCGGCGCCTCGGTCCCGGCGAGCCCGCGGTCTCCCAGCAGTGCCGGCACGTGCGGGACGGTGGTCGTGCTCATGCGCGCTCCCTGGTGTGGTCCGACGGGGATGCCGGGCACCTTACTCCGCCGACCTAGACTCCCTACTCACCGCACACGCTCCCAGCGAACGAGGTAGCCGACGCCACGCCCCCTGGCTACCGTCCGGGTAGTGGGTTTCGCCGCGGCTGAGGAGTAGTCATGGCCATCGGGTACAAGACCACCTGGATCGCGGTACGCGAGCGGTCCGCCGCCGACGTCGCGGCGGCCCTCGGCCTGACCGGTCTCCAGCCGCTGCCCTGGGAGGACGGCACCGACCGCGCCTATGGCCAGGGCGTCTACGTGGGTGGGCCGGTGGCGGGCTGGACACTCGCACACGGCCGGCACCTGCCGCTCATCAGCGACTACGCCGAGTTCCCCGGCAGGCTGTCCAGCCTGAGCACGGCCCTCGGCGAGGTTCAGTTCTTCGGCACGCATCGCGGCGTCGGCTACGCGGCCTGGGCGCACGCACGGCACGGGCGGGTGCTGCGGGCGTACAGCATCGGCGACGGGGAGCTGCACCACTTCCGGGGTGAGCCCACCGACATCGAACGCGCCCTCGGCAAAGCGACGCTGCCCTACCCGCAGGATCCGGATTCGCTCGACGACGATGGCTGGGACGCCTGGTGGCGCACCGTCCCCGGTGAGACCGACGTGATGCGCGTGGCCGGTGCCTGGAGCGTGGACCCCACGCTGATCGAGGACGTTCCGTCGCTCGGGCTCTACACGTCGGCTGCTACTGGTGACTGATCCTTCCTGTCACTGCGATCGCAAAGACATTCAACCGGGTTGCCTTCAGGCGGCCGGCTACCCATTCGGCCCGCTACGGGGCGATGCCGACCCGAAGAGGTCTTGCTGGCTGGCGTCTGCGGACACGACCCCGCTATGGGCGGGCGCGGGGCGCTCGGGAGCCGGTGTTGCGAACAGTCGCCTGCCCCCCGAGTCTTTCCGGCTGCTCACCTGATAGGTCACCAGGAGCACAGGTGCCGGCGGGGTATTGAAGGGGCCGGTGCCCCAGCGCAGCCAGAGGGCCACCCGGCCCTGCGCCGCCTCGGCCTGGAGTTTCTCCAGGGTGCGCTTGCGGTCGGACTGGTCGACCTCGACCACGATCGGCGGCAGTCCCTGCCGGGCGATGCCGACGTCGACCCAGGAGTGCCGGTCGGCGTAGGGCGGCGGCAGCTGCGCGACGCTGCGCGCGCGGCGATACACCCGCCAGCCCTGCGCGGTGCCCCACGCGAGCACCGACTCCACCAACAGGTCCGTGACCTGGTCGGCGTCCCGGTCCTCGAACGTCACCGTGCCGAGCCACGCCGTCAGCGACGCGGCCACCCGCCCAGCGTCCTCCACGGTCTCGCACCCTTCCGCGCACCCGGCCGGTCCGCTCGCGGCCCACCTTAGGCCAATCCGCCGAGCCGGACCCTCTCCCGGCAGGCCACAACTTCTGGGTTGTACCTACATCCCAGAAGTTGTACCCCGCGCAGCAGCACCGCCCGAGCCCGGAGGCAGGCAGAGCCCGGGATGAGGCATGATCACTGGGTGAGCGCTCCCACCGTCACCCCCGTGCGCATGTCCCTGCTGGTCCTGGCCTACTTCGCGTTCATCAGCCTCGGGCTGCCGGACGGTCTGCTCGGCGTGGCCTGGCCGTCGATGAGCGCCGAGCTGAACGTGGGACGCGAGACGATCGGCCTGCTGCTCATCCCGGCCACCTGCGGCTACCTGGTGTCCAGCGTGACGGCCGGGTTCGTGCTGTCCAAGCTGGGCGTCGGCCGGCTGCTGGCGGGCAGCACCGCGCTGGCCAGCGCGGCCCTGTTCGGCTACGGCCTCTCCCCCGCGATCGGGGTGACCATGGTCGCCGCGCTGGCGGCCGGTTTCGCGGGCGGCGCGATCGACGCGGGCCTGAACGCGTACGCCGCCTCGGCCTTCGGTCCTCGGCACATGAACTGGCTGCACGCCTTCTTCGGCCTCGGTGTGGCGATGGGGCCGCTCATCATGACCGCCTCCATCCAGTACGCCGACGCGTGGCGGCCGGGTTACCTGCTCGTCGCCACGGGGCAGGCGGCGCTGGCGCTGGCGTTCGCGCTGACCGCGCGGCAGTGGACGCGGCGGCCCGCCTACGAGGCGCACGCGCACGAGGTCCACGCCGGGCCGGTGCGGGCACGGGACACCCTCAAGCTGCCGCGGGTCTGGTTCAGCGTGCTGACCATCGCCGTGTACGTCGCGCTGGAGGTGGCGGCCGGCCTGTTCGCGTACCAGCTGCTCACCGAGGGTCGCGGCATGGGCGACGCGGCGGCGGGCGTGTGCGTGTCGCTGTACTGGGGCAGCCTGTTCGCGGGCCGGGTGCTGCAGGGTTTCGCGGCGCACCGGTTCATGCCGGGCCGGGTGGTGGTCTGGTCCATCGGCGGTATGGCGGCCGGGGCGGTGCTGGTCGCGATCCCGGGGCCGGGCTGGCTGGCCGCGTTCGGCCTCATGGTCATCGGCTTCGCCGCCGCTGCGGTGTTCCCGATGTTCACGCTGCTGACGGCGGAGCGGGTCGGGGCCGCGCACGCCGACCGGACCATCGGCCTGCAGATGGCCGGTGCCGGGCTCGGCGGCTCGATCATCCCCGCACTGATCGGTGTCGTGATGGGCGCGGCCGGTGTCGAGGCGCTCGGGCCGTCGCTGGTCGTGCTCGCCGCCGCCCTGATCGCGGCCTACCTCGCGGCCACCGGCGGTCTCGGCCACCTCAAGCGCGCCTGACGGCCCGGCCCCGGCGGCCCGCCACGAGCCGCTCCCGTCGAAGTCCACTGGTTCGTGCCATGATCTGCGGTCCCAGCGCAGATCATGGCACGAAGCGCTGATCTTCCCGGTCAGACGGTGCCGAAGAACCAGTTACCCGGCGCGGTCTCGTCAGCGCCGATGTAGAACTGGCGTACCCCGACCATCAGCTCGTCGATGGTGAGATAGCCGTCCTCGTCGGCGTCGAGCCTGTCGAACGCCAGGTTGATCTCACCGGCCGGGGTGCCGAAGGCGCGCTGCATCGCGGCGAACTCGTCCCGGCTGACCCGGCCGTCATCGTCGGTGTCGGCCAGGCGCAGCACCGCCAGCGCCCCGGGCCGGAAGCTGCGGTCGAAGGCGTCGCCGTGCACGAATGCCGACGTCATGCCCTGCCGCCACTCCTGCCGGGTGAGCCGCTCGTCCTGGTCGACGTCGAGCGCCTTGGCCAGCTCCTGCCAGAAGAGCGCGAAGTCCTCGGCGATGCGCTGCGCCTTGGGCGCGTCGTGCGCGGTGCCGAAGTTCGCCAGCAGGCGTACCCCCAGGTTGTTCAGGTCCTGCCGCTCGACGAAACCGCTGCCGTCGGCGTCCAGGTGGCTGAAAGCCTTGTCCAGTTTGCGTAGCTGCATCTCCGTAGCCATGTCCGGAAATCTAGGGTTTGTCCCCGCGAGCTGTCGATATCGGGCAAAACCTCTTCATCCGGTCGGGTACGAATGCTTCCCCCGGCCGCCCCGGGTCCGGCAGACTCGTTCCGTCCGGTCAGCGCCCGCCGAACCGGGCCAGGATCGCGTCCTCCGGCAGGTCGGCGTACGCGGAGAACCGGACGGCCCTGGACCGCCAGATGCCGCCCAGCAGGCGGGCCGACCGCGCCGCCCCGGCCTCGCGCCAGCTCAGCACGACCTCGTCGCCGTCCTCGGTCAGCGTGAACCCGGCCCGCAGCTGCGGCTCGGGCGAGCGCGTGGCCAGGCCGCGGTTCGCCATCGACCGCACCCAGCCGCCGATCTCCCACAGCACGAACCGGCGCGCCACCGCGAGCTGCTCGCTGCGCATCAGCTCACGCCACGGGCCGCCCCGGTCCTGCTTCTCCACGTGGCACCAGCCGTCGCGCTCGACGATCCGCAGCAGCGTCTCCAGGTCGCCGATGCACAGCAGCGCACCCTCCTCGGGCCACACCGTGATCCGCGCCGGCTCCCCGAATGCCCGCAGCCGCTCGTCGTCCAGGAAATCGCGCACGCCCACACTCCCACCAATCCGGATCTTGACGGACACCGTACCCCGCCGCGTCCGGCCGATCCCGTGCCCCCTGTTTCGGGGAAACTGCACGAATCGGTGGTGAGGAAGGTGCAGTTTCCCCGAAACCGCAAGGGCTACCGGGTGATCAAGGTGACGATGATCGTGCCCGAATCGAGGCCGGGCAACGTGTTCTCGGGACCGCGCACATGCCGTCGCGCGCGGATACTCGACGCATGGATCGCCGCAAACTTGCCGCCGCCGCTGTCGTCGTCGGCGTCGTCGTGGTGTGCACGGTGGGGGCGTATCGGAACGGGATGTTCGGGCCGCGCCTGGTCGAGACGCGGGGGCACCAGCCGCAGGCCGTGCGCCTGCCCGGCGAGCACGACGCCCCACGAGTGATCACGATCGGGGTGACCTGGCCCGACAACGGCTACTGCTCCGGCCAGCTGACCGCGTCCGCGATCGAGACCGCAACCGAGGTGCGCGTGCAAGACGTGGTCAGCCGCGAGTACGTCGGCGGCGCCTGCGCCGGCCTCGGCACCATGGACGGCATGGCCTGGGACGAGCTGCAGCTTGCCGAGCCGCTGGGCGAGCGCGTCGTGGTCCGCGACAGCGACGGCGTGCGCCTGCCGGTGTTCGAACGGCTGACGCCGCCCTGACCCGGACCGGGCCGCCACCGACACGGTGACGGCCCGGTGGTGCTCAGCGGATCATCAGGGCAGGGTCCACTTCTGGTTGGCCGCACCGGCGATGCACTGCCACAGGTGGACGATGGTGCTGTCGGCCGAGTTGTTGCCGGAGACGTCCAGGCACTTGCCGGACTGCGGGTTGCGCAGGGTCTGGTCGCTGGTCTGGTAGGTCCAGTTCTGCGCGCCGGAGCCGTTGCAGGTCCACAGCTGGATCTTCGTGCCGTTGGCGCTCCCGCCGCCGGACACGTCCAGGCACTTGCCCAGCGCCCGCAGCGTGCTGCCGTTGCGGGTCCAGGTCTGCGCGGCCGAGTTGTTGCAGGTGTAGATCTGGATCTGGGTGCCGTCGGCGGTGCCGCTGCTGCGTACGTCGAGGCACTTGCCGCCCAGGCCCTTGATCGGCCCGACGCCCGGCGTCGCGGTCTTCACGAAGGTGAAGTCGTCGACGTCGAACAGGCCGGTGCCGGTGCCGGTGAACGTCAGGAACACGTTGGCGTTGCCGGACGGCACCCCGGTCAGCGTGGTCTGCACGTTGGCGAACGTGCTCCAGCCGCCGGTGTTGGGCACCGCGACCGTGCCCAGGATCGGGCCGGTGGTCGAACCGGTGCGCACCTGGATGCCGCCGCCCGCGCCGCCGGACACGACGCGCGCCCGGAAGGTGGTCGCGCCGCCGACGTTCACGTTGTTGTACGACGCCCAGTCGCCCGGCTCGATGTAGCCCAGCGTCTGGCCGTTGTTCGCGCCGGCCTTGGTGAACGCCTGCACGCCGCTCTGGCTGCTGAACGACTCCGCCTGCACGGTCACGTCACCGACCGGCGGGGTGCCCAGCTCCTTGATGCGCACGTTGCGGAACGCGACGGTGTCGGCCGACCCGTGGTTCTGGATGCCGATGTGGCCGGCCAGGTTGCGGGCCGGGTTGGTGTTGGTGAAGTCGTTGATCAGCGAGCCGTTGAGGTAGATGCGCAGCCGCTCGCCCTCGACCAGCAGCTCGTAGGTGTTCCACTCGCCGGGGGCGTTGAGCGCCGCGTCGCGGGCGGCGATGTTGGCGGACTGGAACGTGTACACCGAGCCGGTGGTGCGGTCGGCGCTGTCGGTGGCGTCGATCTGGATCTCGTAGCCGTTGTCGACCGCCGACCACGGGTCGGTGGACGCCGGGAAGCCGATGAAGATGCCGGAGTTGGAGTCGCCGGTCATCTTCCAGTCGAGCTTCAGCGAGTAGCTGGTGTACTGCTTGGCGCTGTACCAGTACAGGCCCATGCCGCCGACCGAGGTCAGCGTGGCGTCCGCATTGGTGAAGCTGCCCGGACCCGCCTGCGACCAGCCCGTGGTCGAGCCGTTGTAGATCGCGGTGTAGCCGGTCTCGGGACGGCAGTCGGCCTTGCTGCGCCCGGCCGCGTACCGGATGCCGCCGAGCAGGTGGTTGCGGAAGTTCGCCTCGCTGTACGACGCCTGGGTGTGGCCGCCGCCGGTGTAGAACGAGCGGCCGCCGTCGAACGCCTTGCACCAGGCGTGCGGGTGGTCGGCGCCCATGCCGCCGCCGCTGTACGACGACTCGTCGAGCGTGGCCAGCACGTGCGCGGTGGACCGGGCGTTGGTCTGGTAGTTGTACCACTCGTCGGTGCGGGTCCAGGTCTGCGGCAGGTGCCCGGTCGCAGCGTGGCCGCGGTCCTCGACCTTGACGTTGGCCTGCTGGATGGCCGGGTGCGAGGCGAACCACGCGCCGACCAGGTTGCCGTACCAGGCCCAGCCGTACTCGGTGTCGGCGGCGGCGTGCACGCCCACGTAGCCCTTGCCCGAGCGGATGTAGCTCTCGAACGCGGCCTGCTGGGTGTCGTTGAGCACGTCGCCGGTCGTGTTGAGGAAGACGACGGCCTCGTACTGGGCGAGGTTGGCGGTGGTGAACGCGTTCGCGTCCTCGGTGGCGGTGACGGTGAAGCTGTTGGCGGCGCCCAGGTCACGGATGGCCTGGGTGCCCACGGCGATGGAGTCGTGCCGGAAGCCGGCGGTCTTGGAGAAGACCAGCACGTCGTACGGGGCGTCGGCGGCAGCCGCCGGGCAGGCGGTCATCGCGACGACGGTGAGCGCGGCCGCGGCCATGCCCAGCGCGGGTTTGAAACCGGACTTCAAGAGAGTGTGCACGTCGGAGCTCCTTTCAGGGACGGCGGTCCGGGTGGGACGGGGCTGTCCCACCCGGACCGGGTTCATCAGGGCAGGGTCCACTTCTGGTTGGCGGCGTTCGCGACGCACGTCCAGAGGTGGACGATCGTGCTGTCGGCGGAGTTGTTGCCGGACACGTCCAGGCACTTGCCCGACTGCGGGTTGCGCAGGGTCTGGTCGCTGCTCTGGTAGGTCCAGTTCTGCGCGCCGGAGCCGTTGCAGGTCCACAGCTGGATCTTCGTGCCGTCCGCGGTGCCGCCGCCGGAGATGTCCAGGCACTTGTTGAAGGCGCGCAGGGTCTGGCCGTTGCGGGTCCAGGTCTGCGAGCCGGTGCCGTTGCAGGTGTAGATCTGGATCTGGGTGCCGTCGGCGGTGGCGCCGCTGCGCACGTCGAGGCACTTGCCGGCCAGGCCCTTGATCGGGCCCACCCCGGCGGCGGTGGTGAACGTGAACGCGTCCAGGTCGAACAGCGCCCCGGTCCCGCCCGCGAAGGTGAGGAACAGCGGGGTGGTGTTGTTCGGCGCGTTGGTGATGGTGCCGGTCACGGTCGTGAAGGTCTCCCAGCCGCCGGTCACCGGGACGGTGGCCGTACCGAGGACGGTCCCGGTGGCCGAGCCCGCCCGGATCTGCAGCGTGCCCCCGACGCCGCCGGAGGACACCCGGGCGGTGAAGCCCGTGGCGTTGCTCAGCCGGTACGGGGTGAACGAGATCCAGTCGCCGTTGTGGATGTCACCGACGGTCTTGCCGCCCTCGGCCGTGGCCTTGGTGAACGTGTTGATCCCGGACGAGGTGCCGAAGTGCTCGGCCTGCCGGTGCCGCGGCTGCAGGGTGTGCTGGGTGTGCGTGGTCAGGCCCTGGTTGTCGGTGTACTCCGCGTCGAAGATCGCGAAGATGTTCGCCGCGTCGTCGTGCTCGCCGTCCACGGGAATGGTGATGGTGCCCGAGCAGCCGGTCTTCGAGGTGATCTGGTGGCCGTGCTGGTCGTGGCCGAGCACGTAGGTCATCTTGACCCGGGCGCAGTCGATCGTGCCGTCACCGGCGTCACTGACCGCGATCGAGTAGCCGACCGTGTCACCGAAGGCGAACAGCTGCCCGTTGCCGGGACTGTTGATCGTCACCACGGGCGGGGTGTTGCCGACGGTGATGACGACGCTGTCGCCGCCGGTCGCGCCCTGGGGATCGCGCACGGTCAGCGTCGCCGTGTAGGTGCCGTTGGCCGTGTACGTCTTGCTCGGGTTGGCGGCCGTGGAGGTGGTGCCGTCGCCGAACGCCCACGAGTAGGTCAGCGCGCCGCCCTCCGGGTCCGACGAGCCCGCCGAGGAGAACTGCACGGTCAGCGGCGCGGCGCCGGCGGTCGGGGTCGCCGTCGCGTTCGCGATCGGGGCACGGTTGCCGGTGCCGATGTACTCGAAGCGGTACAGCGCCGAGTTGGCGTCGCCGTTGAAGTAGCCGGTGCCGTAGTCGAGCACGTACAGCGCGCCGTCCGGGCCGAACGCGGAGTCCATGACCTGCTTGCCGGTCCAGGGGAACGCGTCGATGGTGCCCCGCGAGCCGTCGGCGTTGACGTGGATCGGCTTGATCCAGCCGCGGCCGAACTCGGTGGCGAAGAACTGCCCGTCCATGTCCTGCGGGAACTTCACCGTGGACGTCGAGGAGGCGTTGTACCGGTACACCGGGCCGCCCATCGGGGACTCGGAGCCGCCGCCGAACTCGCTCGGGCTGCCGCTGTCGCCGCCGTACTTGATCCAGGCGGCGCGAGCCGCGGGCAGCGTCGACTGGCCGGTGTTACGGAACGAGTTGTTGGTCGGCCCGCCCGCGCAGTTGAACTTCGGGCCGGTGGACGCCGTGGCGAAGTTCCACTCGTTGTAGATCTCGCTGGTGGTGTTCGCGCCGGTGCAGTACGGCCAGCCGTAATTGCCGGGCGAGGTGATCCGGTTGAACTCGACCTGGCCGCTGGGGCCCCGGTTGGCGTTGGTGGTGCCCGCGTCCGGGCCGTAGTCGCCGACGTAGACCACGCCGGTGGCCTTGTCGACGCTCATCCGGAACGGGTTGCGGAAGCCCATCGCGTAGATCTCCGCGCGGGTGCCGGCGGTGCCGGGCGCGAACAGGTTGCCGGACGGGATCGAGTACGACCCGTTGGCGTTGACCTTGATACGCAGGATCTTTCCGCGCAGGTCGTTGGTGTTGCCCGCCGAGCGCTGCGCGTCGTAGCCGGGGTTGCGGTCGGTGCGCTCGTCCAGCGGGGCGTACCCGTCGGAGGCGAACGGGTTGGTGTCGTCACCGGTGGACAGGTAGAGGTTGCCCGCCGCGTCGAAGTCGATGTCGCCGCCGACGTGGCAGCACAGGCCCCGGTCGGCCGGCACGTCCAGCACGGTCACCTGGCTCGACATGTTCACCGTGAAGTCGGCGTTGAGGGTGAACCGGGCCAGCCGGTTGACGCCCTGCCACTGCGACCAGCTCGTGCCGGTCGCCGGCGCGTCACCGGCGGGAGTGGACAGCGGCGGCGCGAAGTACAGGTAGATGAATCGGTTGGTGGCGAAGCCCGGGTCGACGCCGACGCCCTGCAGGCCCTCCTCGTCGTGGGTGTAGACGGGGATGGTGCCGACCACCGAGGTGACGCCGTTGGCGTCGGTGCGGCGCAGCGTGCCGTTGCGGGCGGTGTGCAGCACGGAGCGGTCCGGCAGCACCGCCAGCGACATGGGCTCGCCCATCTCGGCCACGCCGCGGGCCAGCTCGACCTGCTGGAACTTGGTCGGATCGATGGTGTGCGCGGCCGCGGGCGCGGTGGTGGCGGTGACCCCGACCAGCGCGGTGCCGGCCGTCAGAAGCGCGGCAGCAGCCGCGCGCCATAGCGGAATGCTCATGTGTGGATGTCTTCTGGACATGCCGTCCAACCCTTCCTGACTGGGGATGGGCCAGGCAGGGCGCGCGCCGACGCGCCTGATGCCGGGGGTGGGCCAGGGTAACCGCGCCGCCGGTTACAAAGGTGAAACACTTGCGTGACGGACACACTAGGGACTTTCCATCGACGTGTCCATACTTTCGGATCAGTCAACGGAAAGTTCTGATCGCACCATCGAAAGTGGATCGCCGCGCCTGCTCAACGGGCCTGTTTCCCCGCCGCGACGAGCGGGTATCAGCGGGCATGAACCGCAACCTGATCCGGGCCCTGCTGTTCGCCTGGCAGTACCCCGAGTTCCGCGCCGGACTGCAGCGTGCGGTCGACCTCGACGAGGTGTCCGCGCTGCTCGCCGCGCTGTCCACGGAGACCGGGGACCACGAGCAGGAGCGGCGCGCGGTGGACCTGGTCCGGTCGGCCCTGGACTCCGCCGAGGTCCGCGAGGCCCTGCTGCTGCTCGTGGAGAGCGACCGCATCCGCCGCGAGATCGTCGCGGCCGTCGCCGAGGAGCTGGCCGACCGGCCCGCGCTGGTGATCACCATCGCGGCCGCGCTCGACGATCCGGTCGTACGCGCCGACCTGCGCGCCACCCTGGAGACCCCGCGGCTGCGCGGGCTGCTGCTGCGGGTGGCCGAGGACGGCGTACGCCGTCGCCGCCTGGCCCTGCTCGCCGAGGTGATCGTCCTGCTGGCCCGCCATCGCACCGCCCGGCGCCTGGTCCGCCGCCTGCACCAGCACGGGGTGCTGCGCGCGTTGCGCGAGCAGCCCGGCCCGTCCGCGACGGCAGGCGGCACGGCTCCCGCCGCGAGCCGCCCGCCGGACACCGCTCCCGAGCAGCCGTCCTGATCCACCCGACCTGCTGTAGCGGCGGACGCGGCTCGATATCCCGTGGCGGCCGCACGTGACGGGATCTAACGTCGCGACCATGCCCGACAAGGCCTTCACCGAGCCCCGCCTCGCCGCGCTCTACGACCCGCTCGACCCCGACCGCAGTGACCTGGACGTCTACGCGGCGATCGCCGACGAGTTCGGGGCCCGCTCCGTGCTCGACATCGGCTGCGGGACCGGCACGTTCGCCTGCCTGCTCGCCGAGCGGAGCCTGGCCGTGACCGGGCTGGACCCGGCCGCCGCGTCACTGGAGCTGGCCCGGCGCAAACCCGGCGCCGACCGGGTGCGCTGGGTGCACGGGCAGGCCGGTGACCTGCCCCCGCTCCAGGTGGACCTGGCGACCATGACCGGCAACGTCGCCCAGGTCTTCCTGACCGACGCCGAGTGGACGGGCGTCCTGCTCGCCGCGTACGCCGCGCTGCGGCCCGGCGGGCGCCTGGTCTTCGAGACCCGTGACCCGGCGGCGCAGGCCTGGCGGGAGTGGATTCGCGAGCGGACCGACGAGCACACGGTCGTGCCGGACGTCGGCGGCCTGCGCACCTGGTGCGACCTGACCGCCGTCGAGGGCGAGCTGGTCTCGTTCCGGTGGACCTACGTCTTCGACGCCGACGGCGCGGTGCTGACGTCGGACTCGACGCTGCGCTTCCGCAGCCGCGCGGACGTGACGGCGTCCTTGGCGGCGGCCGGCTACGTCGTGGACGAGGTGCGCGGCGCACCCGACCGGCCGGGCCGCGAGATGGTCTTCATCGCCCGCCGCCCGGCGTAGCAGGTGACCGCAGATCCGAGTGCAGGATCCATGGAGGCAGGGCCGGATGGGAGGTCATGACGTGCTGCCGGCTCTTGCCGCTCTCGCCGTCGATCCTGCCCCGCTGGCCCGGCGGTTGATCGTGGCGGACACCTCGTTCACCTTCCGGGCCCTGTGCGCGGCGGACACGGCAGCACTGACGACCTTTCTCGCCGGGCTCGGCGATGACAGCCGACGGTTCTGGCACGGCCACACCGACCACGCCGGCGAGGCCGCTGGGTGGATCGAGGCCATCGGCCGCTACGACAAGCTGCGGCTCGTCGTCCATCAGCCCGACCGGACCGACCGGCTCGACGCCGTGGTCGACCTCAGCTTCTCGCTGCCGGCCGAGTTCGAACTGCACCGGTACGCGGGCTACGGGATCACGCTGGATCCCGGCAGGACCGTCCGTTTCGGGCCGTGTGTGGCCGACGCCTGGCACGGCCGCGGGCTCGCCGGTGCTCTGCTGCCGCCGACCTGGCAGGCCGTACGTCTCCTCGGCCGCGACCGCGTTGTGCTCTTCGGCGGCGTGCACGCGGACAACCACCGCGCCCGCCGCTTCTACCGCCGCTGCGGCTTCACGGAAGCGGGCACGTTCACCACCTCCGCCGGGCCGAGCGTCGACATGGTGCTCGACCTGAGCTGACGGACGCCGCTTGTGCCGGGGTGCTAATGATGGCGGGGGCCGCCGGGCCCTGGACGGATTGAGGGGTATGCCGATGAGAGCGGTGGTGTACGACCGTTACGGCCCGCCGGACGTACTGCGGATCGAGGACGTTCCCAAGCCCGTGCCCGGCGCGGGGCAGGTGCTCGTCGAAGTCGCGGCGACTTCGATCAACCTCAGCGACTGGGAGACCCTGCGCGGCTCGCCGATGTACTCGCGCATCGGTGGGCTGCGCACGCCGGCCCGCCGAGTGCTCGGTTCGGACATCGCCGGCCGGGTCGAGGCGGTCGGGCCGGACGTCACCCGCTTCCGGCCTGGTGACGAGGTGTACGGCGACAACCTCATGCTCAAGGGCGGGTTCGCCGAGTACGCGATCGTCCCCGAGTCGGCGCTGGCCCATAAGCCCGCGGCGTTGACCTTCGCTGAGGCGTCGACGATTCCGCAGGCGGGCGTCATCGCGCACCAGGGCATCGCCGGTGCCGTGGCCGGGCAGCGGGTGCTGATCAACGGGGCCGGCGGCGGTTCCGGCGCGTTCGCGATCCAGCTGGCCAAGCAACTCGGCGCTGAGGTGACCGGCGTCGACAACGCGGCCAAGCTCGACTTCATGCGGTCGGTCGGGGCGGACGCGGTGATCGACTACCGCGGCCAGGATTTCACTCGCAGCGGGCCGTACGATCTCATCCTCGATCTGGTCGCGCACCGGTCGGTGTTCGCCTACCGCCGGGCGCTGGCCCCCGGCGGCCGTTACCGGTGCGTCGGCGGCTCGGTGCGAGCGCTGCTGCGCGTACTGACGATCGGCTCGGCGATCGGCCTGCTCACGCACCGCCGGCTGGGCGTGCTCGCCGTCAAGGAAGGCCCGGCGCATTTCGAGCCGGTCGCCGCGCTGTGCACAGCGGGCGATCTCACCATCCACATCGACCGCACGTTCACCCTCGACGAGGCGCCCCAGGCACTGGCCTGGGTAGGCGAGGGACGCGCCCTCGGCAAGGTCGTCGTGACCGTCAACTGACCACCTTCAGCCACCGCCGGGCGTCACCAAGCCCAGCTGTCGCCCGAAGATCGCTGTCTCGTGTCGAAACCTCTGGTCAGGCCACAGGTTTCGACACGAGACAGCGATCTTGGCCGCGGTGCGACGGTGGAGGCTAGGTGTACGAAAGCTCCCGCCGCGACACAGCGCGGCGGGAGCTTTGATGCACGTGGAGCGGCTGCCTCAGCCCAGGCACACCGGAGCCGCGATGCCCGCCGTCACCGGCGCGGTGGCCTCGGCCGGGCGCTGCGGCCGGCGGGGGTCGCCGAGGTAGCGGGCCAGCGCGAAGCCGCCGGTGGTCTGGGTGCTGTCGAACGTGGATCCGGCCGCGACGACCGCACCCCGGTCGAGCAGCACCGCACCGGTCGCGCCGGACCCCTCGCCGATCACCGTCGTGGTCCGCCCGCAGCTGCCGAAAGCCGGGTCCAGGGTGCCGTCGGGCAGGTATCCGGCCAGCGCGAACCGCGACGGGAACCCGGCGCTGCCGACCGCGACGATGCGGCCGTCACGCCGCAGCAGCACGCTCGCGGCCACCGACTCGCCCTCGGGGAACTCGGTCAGCACCAGGCCCGTGCCGCCGCCGAACGACGGGTCCAGCGCACCGTCCGGCAGGAACCGCACGAGCCCGAAGGCGCCCTGCCCGGCGGCGTTCTGCCCGAGCCCGGCGACCAGGATCCGGCCGTCGCGGCCGACGACCACGTCCTCCGCGCCGCCCTTGCCCTGCTCGGGCTGGTTCTGCGCGACCGCGATCCCGTCCTCGCCGAACGTGCTGTCGGGCACGCCGCGGTCGGTGAGCCGGACCACGGCGAACTGCTGTCCGGTCAGGCCGGGGCCGATGGCCGTACCCGCCAGCACGATCTTGCCGTCAGGCTGCAGGGCGACCGCGAAGGCCGCGGCGTCACCACCGGGGATGAGTACGAGGGCGGTGCCGCCGTCGCCGAAGGAGGGGTCCGGCCTGCCGTCGGGCAGCAGCCGCGCCGCCGCGAAGACCGCGTTGCCCGCCGCGTCGTTCGCGCCGCCGACCGCGACGATCCTGCCGTCCCGCTGCACGGCGACGTCGGAGGCACCGGAGTCGCCCGCCGGGCCGACCGGCAGGACCACGATGCCGTCGCCGCCGCCGAAGCTGCGGTCCAGCCTGCCGTCCTCGCGGTAACGGGCGAACGCGAAGCCGAGGTCGCCGTCCGTGCCCAGTCCTGCCGTGCCGACCGCGACGATGCGGCGGTCGCGCTGGACCGCCACGCCCTCGGCGCCGCCGGCGCCGGTGACCGCCGCGAACGGGGTCACCACCTGGCCGCCGGTGCCGAACCGACGATCCAGCCGGCCGTCGGCGCGGTAGCGGGCGAGCAGGAAGTCCGGCGAGTCGTTCGGCAGCGATCCGCCTGCCGCGACGAACCCGTCACCGTGTACGGCGAGCGCGCTCGCGCCCGCCGCGAGGTCCGGGAAGGTGGTGACCACCCTCCCCTGCACGCCGAACCGCGGGTCCAGCTGTCCGAGTCCGTCGGCGGGCGGCGGTGCGACGGGCGGTGCGGGGGGAGCCGCGACGGCTCCCGCCGCGGTGGTCAGCAGCGCCAGGGCGGACAGTCCGGCGGTGAGCAGACTTCTGCGGGTGGGCGACCAGGTTCGGTACGCCGAGGTTGCTGTCATTCGAGGCCTCCACTCGATCAGGCCCCATCGTGGCACAACTAGGACAAACAGCCCCTAATTTGGCGAAACACCCGCCTGTCAGGCTGCCGCGGGCACCGGCTGGTCGAACTGGGTGCGGTAGAGCTCGGTGTAGCGGCCGTTGCGCGCCAGCAGTTCCGCGTGCGTGCCTCGCTCCACGATCCGCCCCGCTTCGATGACCAGGATCTGGTCGGCCTGGCGCACCGTGGACAGGCGGTGCGCGATCACCACCGAGGTCCGCCCCGCCAGCGCCTCGCCCAGCGCCTCCTGCACCGCCGCCTCCGACGTGGAGTCCAGGTGCGCGGTGGCCTCGTCCAGCACCACCACCCGCGGCCGGGCCAGCAGCACCCGCGCGATGGTCAGCCGCTGCCGCTCGCCGCCGGACAGCCGGTAGCCGCGCTCCCCCACGATCGTGTCGAGCCCGTCGGGCAGCGCCTCGACGAGATCGGCCAGCCGCGCCCGGCGCAGCGCGTCCCACAGCTCCTCGTCGCTCGCCTCCGGCCGGGCCAGCAGCAGGTTCGCCCGCACCGACTCGTGGAACAGGTGGCCGTCCTGGGTGACCATGCCCAGCGTCTCACGGATCGTCTGCTGCGGCAGGTCGCGTACGTCGACCCCGGCCAGCCGGACCGTGCCGCCGTCGGTGTCGTACAGCCGGGGCAGCAGCTGCGCGATCGTCGACTTGCCCGCCCCGGACGAGCCGACGAGCGCGACCAGCTGACCGGGCTCGGCCGTGAACGACACGTCGTGCAGCACCTGCGCCCCGCCCCGGGTGTCCAGCACCGCGACCTCCTCCAGCGAGGCCAGCGACACCTTGTCCGCCGACGGGTACGCGAAGTCCACGCCGTCGAACTGCACCGACACCGGCCCGTCCGGCACCTGCCGGGGCTGCGCGGGCTCGGCGATCAGCGGCTTGAGGTCGAGGATCTCGAACACCCGCTCGAAGCTCACCAGCGCGCTCATCACCTCGACCCGGGCGCTGGCCAGCGAGGTCAGCGGCGCGTAGAGGCGGGCGAGCAGCAGCGCCAGCGCGACCACCGCGCCGGTGTCCAGGGTGCCGCGCAGCGCGAACACGCCGCCCAGGCCGTACACCAGGGCCAGCGCGAGCGACGAGACCAGCATCAGCGCGGTGACGAACACCCACTGCACCATCGCGGTGCGTACGCCGATGTCGCGCACCCGCCGCGCCCGCGCCGCGAACTCCGCCGACTCCCGCTCCGGCTGCCCGAACAGCTTGACCAGCGTCGCGCCGGGCGCGGAGAAGCGCTCGGTCATGGTGGTGCTCATCGTCGCGTTGTGCTCGGCGGCCTCGCGCTCCAGCCGGGCCAGCCGGTTGCCCATACGCCGGGCGGGCAGCACGAACACGGGCAGCAGCACCAGCGACAGCAGCGTGATCTGCCAGGACAGCTGGATCATCACGACCAGCGTGAGCGCCAGCATCACCAGGTTGGCCACCACCCCGGACAGGGTGTCGCTGAACGCCCGCTGCGCCCCGATCACGTCGTTGTTGAGCCGGCTGACCAGCGCGCCGGTGCGGGTGCGGGTGAAGAACGCCACCGGCATACGCTGCACGTGGTCGAAGACCGCCGTACGCAGGTCGAGGATCAGGCCCTCACCGATGGTCGCCGACAGCCAGCGGGTGGCCAGGCTCAGCCCGGCCTCGGCCAGCGCCAGCACCGCGATGATCACCGCGAGCCACACCACCGTCTCGGCCGCGCCGTTGTCGGTGATGGTGTCGACCACGCGCCCGGCCAGCACCGGGGTCGCCACCGCCAGGACCGCGCCGACCACGCTCAGCGCGAGGAAGGCCAGCAGCTGCCCGCGGTGCGGGCGGGCGAAGCCGAGGATGCGCTTCAGCGTGGCGAGCGAGAACGGCCGCTTCTCGTCCTGGGCGTTCATGGCGTGGTAGAGCGAGTTCCACGCCGCCATCTCCATGCTCATCGGGCTTGCCTCTCCCCTGTGTACGGGCGCACGGCGGGCGGGTGCCGCCGTGCGCCACGGTAGAACCTCAAGCGAGGTTGACGTCAACTTCGTTTCGCACGACGTCTACCGCAGGGGTGGGACAAGAACCGCCGTCAGGCAGCGCGCCGGAGCATGGCATCCACCCGTCCGTGTCCGGCTCCGCCCACCCTGACAGGCGTCTGCGTGACCGCGACCCGGACCGGGAACGGGTACACCGGCGCGAGCGGGCCGTCCCCGTCGTCGCCGCCGCGCAGCGACCACGCCGACGGCGGGCGCCGCCGTACGCCGGGCGGTTCCTCGCCCCGGAAGCGGCGCAGGTTCAGCGCCAGCAGCAGGCCGTATCCGGCCAGCACCAGGCCGTGCGACATGATCCGCGCGCCCTCGACCCGCCCGGCGAGCGCGTCGTTGGCGGTAAGCAGGGTCAGCATGACCACGAACGCGGTCATCACCGGCAGCAGCGCGGCGGGCCGGGTGCGCCGCCACGCCAGCCAGGCCAGCGCCGCGCCGATGGCGACGTTCCAGGCGGCCGACTCGTGCCACAGGTGCCCCGACGACACCGAGCCCACGGCCGGGTGGGCGTGCCGGTCGGCGGCGGCGAGGCTGCTGATCTGCGCCACGCCGAGCAGCAGCTGACCCAGCCCCACCGCCAGCAGCAGCACCCGCAGCAGCCGCGCCACCTCCCGGCGGCGCCGGGGCTGAGCGGGGGCGGGCGCCGCGGCCAGCACGGCGGCCAGCGCATCCGGGTGCAGCGGGGGCACGGGCAGGGCGGCGGCCGTACGTGCCAGCCGGGTCACCGACTCGGCGCGGTCCAGCCACTGCGCGCAGCCCGCGCAGCCTGCGACGTGCGCGTCGACCGGTGCCCGGCCGGCCGGGTCGTCCTCGCCGTCCAGGCGGGCCGACAGCAGCTCGCGTACCTGCTCGCAATCCATACCCACTCCCATGCGACACATTGTCGCCCGTGGCCGCCAGTTGGTTCCCGGACCGTGCTGTGACCTGCGGCGCGGTCCCGCACCGGGGGGATCGCATCGACGGGCGGCGAACGTTACGCTTCCGGTCATGTCCTACGGCCCCCACGGCGACGACGAGCGCGTCACGGCGCTGGCCCTGGCGGCCCGGGGCGGCGACCGCGGTGCCGCGGAGGCGTTCGTCGCCGCGACCCAGCGGGACGTGACCCGGTTCGTGGCGCACCTGGCCGGCCCCGCCGACGCCGACGACCTGGCCCAGGACACCTACCTGCGGGCGATGCGGGCGCTGCCGTCGTTCGAGGGCCGCTCCTCGGCGCGCACCTGGCTGCTGGCCATCGCCCGGCACACGGTCGTCGACCATCTGCGCTCGGTGTCCCGCCGCCCCCGCACGGCCGACCTCGCCGACTGGGCGAGCGTCGCCGACGCCGCGCAGGCCGGGACGGGCGCCCGGTTCGACGAGCAGATCCTGCTCGACCAGCTGATCGGCGGGCTCGACCCGGACCGGCGCGAGGCGTTCGTGGCCACCCAGCTGCTGGGGCTGTCCTACGCCGAGGCCGCCGAGGTGGTCGGCTGCCCGGTCGGCACCATCCGCTCCCGGGTCGCCCGCGCCCGCGACGACCTCAACGCCGCGCTCGCCGACGGCACCCCCACCCCGCGCCGCCACCTGCGCGCGGTGTGACGCCGCGTCGGGCGTACCCCAAGATCTTTGAACTTGCCTGGCAGATGGGCGAATCTTGCGCGTGAGTTCGCCCATCTGCCGGGCAAGTTTGACGATCTTGGGGGTATGGCCGTCAGGCCGGCGGGGCCGGGCGGCGGCGCAGGGAGAGAGTGAGCGCGCCGAGCGCGACGGCCAGGGCGGCGATGCTCAGCACGAGCGGCCAGGGGTCGTCGCCCTCCCCGGCGGGGGCGGCGCCCGCGGCTGCCGGGGCCGGGGCACTCGGCGCGCCCGCCTTGGGCAGCACCTTCAGCACCGGGGCCGGGTGCTCGACCTCCTCGCCGGGCTTGGCCTCCTCGATCCAGCGCACGATCTCGCCGCTGGAGTAGGTCTGCAGCGACTTGAACACGAGCCGGCCGACCTCGGGCACCGGCCCGGCGGACACGTCGAACTCCTGGAACTGGCCCGGCCTGATCGCCGAGGCGGCGTCCGCGGTCCAGGTGATCTTCGAGGCGACCTGGGTGATCTCCCGGTCGTGGCTCTTGATCGGGGTGGCCAGGGTGCGCTTCTCCACCACGGCCGTCCAGCCGGGCGCGGGCTTGATCGAGACGCTCGCCAGCGGCGCGTCCTCGGGCAGCACGACCTCGACCTTCACCGTGGAGGCGTCGTCGCGCTCGTTCGGCACCCGGAACGTCAGCCGGGCGTAGCCGCCTGCGGTGACCTCCTTCGGGTTCACCGTCACGTGCGCCGCGGCCGGCACCGCGGCCAGCCCGACCAGCAGCGCCGCCGCGACGGCGACCACCCCGGCCTTCACACCGAACCTCATCAGCGTGCCCTTCCTGTGTGGAGGAACGGCCCGCCCGCGGCGCGCCGGGCGGCGTCCGGGCAGGACCGCCGCGTCACACGAGTCGCCGCCATCGCACCGGCGGTTCCCCCACCTTCGTGTGCATCCTCACCACTTTGCCGGGAACTTTCCGCCGCCCCAGACGACAGACGACGCACGTCACGAAGGGCACCACGTTAGGAAGGGCACCTTCTACTACGGAAAACGATAAGAAGGTGCCCTTCCTTTCTTTCACCAGGTGAGGCGGGCGTAGCCGTCGGTGCCGGGGGCTCCCGTGGCGCCGGGGCGGGAGTCGCCGCCGGCGGAGCCGCCCTCTGCGGCGAGGCTGCGGTGGTAGGCGCCGCGGCCGCCGTCGCCGCCGCGGCCGCCCGCGCCGCCCGCACCACCCGCGCCGCCTGCGCCGTGTTCGGCCTCGGGGGCGGGGCCGCCCGCGCCGCCGGAGCCGGTGACGGTCGCGCCGGTGCCGCCCGCGCCGCCGTCGCCGTTGGACGCGCCGTCCGCGCCGGAGCCGCCCGCCGCGCCGGTGGTGCCCGCCCTACCGGATTCGCCCGCCGCGCCGTCCTCGGCGGTGCACAGGCTCGCCGTCGCCACGGTCATGGTGCCGCCCGCGCCGCCGTCACCGGGAGCGGTGCTGCCCAGGCCGCCGGGGCGGGTGGTGCCGGGGCGGCTGCCGGTGGCGTCCATGCCGCCGGGGCCGCCGTTGGAGAACTCGCGGCCGCCCTGCCCGCCCGCGCCGCCCGCCGCCCGGGTCAGCAGCAGCGGTACGCCGTTGAGCAGCACGTTCACCTCGGTGACGGCGCCGTCGCCGCCCTCGGCGCCCGGCCCGGCGGTCTGGCCCGTATTGCCGTTGCCGCCCGGTGCGCTCGGGGCTCCGCCGGTCGCGCCCGCCGCGCCACGGCCGCCGCTGCCGCCCCGGCCGACCACGATGGACAGCCGTGTCGCGGGCAGGTCGGCGGGCAGCTCGCAGCGCACGTACTGGCCCGCGCCGCCCGAGCCGCCGCCCGCCCCGCCGCCACCGGAGCTGCCTCCGGCGCCGCCGCCACCGCCCCGGGTGAACAGCGACCTGCCGCCGCCCCCGCCGCCGCCGCCCGCGCCGCCCGCGTACCCGCCGCCCCCGCCGCCGCCCGCGCCCCACAGCTCCAGCGTCACCGCCGTGCCGCCCGGCATGTCGAAGGTGTACGTGCCCGCCGACGCGTAGACCTGTTCCCCGGCCGCGCGGGCGCCCCACGACGCACCACCGCCCAGCGGCACGCTCAGGGTCGCGGCGAGCAGCGTCGCGGCGGCCGCGACCACCCGATCCGACTTTTTCACCAGATGTCACCTTTCCTCAGGATCGGCAAGATCCTATGGTGGAGACATCGACCTCCTCGGTATCGCCACACCCGTGACCTGGGGAAACGTCCTAATCGCGGTCGTGGCCGGAGGTGAAGCGCGGCGAAGCGGCGAGGCGCGCGTACTTGACCATCAGCGGGCGCAGGCCGCGCCGCTCGTACACGCGCGCGGCGGCGTGGTTGTCGGCGAGCGTCGAGATGTACAGATCCATGACGCCCAGTTCGGACAGGCGGGCGTCGACGGCGTCGAGCAGCCGGGTGCCCAGGCCCCGGCCCCGGTGGCTCGCCGCCACCGACAGCGTCTCCAGCTCGGCGATGCGGTCACCGGAGACCCAGGTGTCGTCCGGGCCGTCGAAGACGTGCGTGAACGCGTACCCGACCAGTTCCGGGCCGTCCTCGGCGAGCAGGATGAACGAGCCCGGCTCGGTGATCCACCGCCGGTACAGCTCGCGGCGCAGCGGCCAGGACCGCTCGTCGCCGTACATCACCAGGTCGGGCGCGACCTGGCGGTGATGCTCGTGCAGGGACAGCCACAGCGGCTCCAGCGCGTCGATCGCCTCCGCACCCGCGATCCGGATCGTCATCCCCGTGCCGTCCATGAACGATCACGCTAGCGAACCGGCAGGCCGCCAAGCGCGTGAACCCGTCAGATGACACGGCTGTCACCTCGGCCGCCCCGTCAGAAATCCGGGTGAGGATGGGGCCATGACGCTGACACATCAGCCGGGCGCCCCGCGATGGGTGGACCTCGGCACGACCGACATAGCAGGTGCGGTGGCGTTCTACAGCGCGCTGTTCGGCTGGGAGCACCAGGATCTCGGCCCGGAGGCGGGCGGCTACGGCTTCTTCACCAAGGACGGGAAGATGGCCGCCGGGATCGGGCCGGCCACCGACGCCGCCCGGGGCACGTCCTGGGCGGTCTACTTCGGCACGGAGGACTCGGCGGCCACCGCGGGCCGGATCGAGGCGAGCGGCGGCAAGGTGATCGTGCCGCCGGACGCGGTGATGGACCAGGGCACCCTGGCCGTCTTCACCGACCCGGCCGGGGCGTTCTTCTCCACCTGGCAGGCGGGCACCCACGACGGCGTCGGCATCATGCGCGAGCCCGGTGCCCTGAGCTGGGTCGAGCTGTACACGCCGGACCCGGCCGGGGCGAAGGAGTTCTACGGCGCGGTCTTCGCGATGAGCCACGAGGACCGCGACCTGGGCGGCGAGGTGTACACGACGCTGTCGGTGGCCGGCCAGCCGATCGGCGGCGTGTTCGACCCGCCGGGTTCGGCCGGTATGCCCCCGCACTGGATGCCGTACTTCGGGGTCGCCGACGCCGACGCGAGCGCGGACCGGGCGATCGAGCTGGGCGCGGTGCAGCTGATGCGCGGCGACTACCCCGACGGCCGGCTGGCCATCCTCACCGACCCCCAGGGCGGCCAGTTCGGCATCCTCACCTGGTAGAAGGAAGGGCACCTTCTTAACGCATTACGTAGAGGAAGGGCACCTTCTTAACGACGCCGGGCGATGACGATTCCGGGCGTGTCGGCGGCGACCGCGGTGAACCCGGCGGCGGCCAGCTCGGCGTCGAACTCGGGCTCGCTGGCCAGGTGGCCGTCGAACACCTCGGACGCCTCCCGCACCAGCGCCCCGTCGCGGCTGACCCGGTAGTCGAACCGCCAGCGCACCCCGCGCGGCCCGGTGCGGACCGTGGTCACCTCGCCGGTGTAGAGATCGCCGCCGAGCCGCCAGGACGGCAGGTCCCGGCGGGAGTCGGCGGCTTCGGCGGGCGGGCGCTGTACGACCAGGCGCCCGCCCGGCACCAGCGCCTCAGCCAGCGCGGCCAGCGCCCCGGCCCGGTCGGCGGCGTCCAGGCCGGCCATCGTGTTGAGGCACCACCCGAAGTCGGCGACATCGCGCAGCCCCAGCTCCTGCACTCCGCGGGCGTGCACCCGCACCCGGGCCAGCAGGTCGGGCTGCCCGGCGAGCCGGCTGAGCAGCACCGCCCGCATCCCGGCCGCGGGTTCCACCGCGTGCACCAGCACCGCGCACCGGGCGGCGAGCCTGGCGGTGGCCAGCCCGGTGCCCGCGCCCACGTCGAGCACGCCGACCTCCGGTCGCCCGAGCCAGCGGTCCAGCAGGCGCTCGGTCACCCCGAGTTGCTCGGCAGCCTGCAGGAGGTCGTAGAACTCGGCGGTGACCGCGTACGCCTGGCCCATCAGCCGATCATGTCAAAGCCGAGGTCAGGCGGCGGCGTGCCGCTCCAGGAACTCGCGCAGCGCGGCCTTCGGCCGGGCGCCGACCGACGACGCGACGACCTCCCCGTCGCGGAACACCAGCAACGTGGGCATGGACAGCACGCGGTACGCCCGCGCGGTCGCCGGATTGGCGTCGGCGTCGAGCGCGGCCACCGTGATCCGACCGGCGAACTCGACGGACAGCTCCGCGAGCGTGCGTGAGATGGCCTTGCACGGCGGGCACCACTCGGCCCACACGTCCAGCAGCACCGGGCGCTCGGCACGCAGCACCAGCTCGGCGAACGTGTCGTCGGTGACGGTCAGGACCCCGTCGGCGGTTTCGATCTTCTCGGACATGTGCTCTCCCGTCGGGCGATCGCCTGGGTGAGCTGGCCGTGCAGCTGCTCGCGCACCTCGCCGAGCCGGTCGAGGTACGCGTCGACCTCGGCGAGCTTGCGGCGCAGCACCGCCACCGAGTCCGGGCATACCCCGCCGGAGTCGTGCCCGGCCCGCAGGCACGCCACGAACGGCCGGATGTCCTCCAGGTCGAACCCGATCGCGAGCAGCTCCCGGATCTCCCGGACCACCCGCAGCTCCGCCTCGTCGAAGGCCCGGTAGCCGTTGGCCGCCCGCTGCGAGCGGACCAGCCCGTGCTCCTCGTAGTAGCGCAGCGTCCGGGTGCTCGTCCCGGCCCGCTGGGCCAGCTCGCCGATCCGCATCCGTCCCCTCACCCCTGTCCCGGACCACGCTAAACATTGCCGCCGGTGTCAGGGCAAGAGTGCGCCCCGTCACGCCGCCCCGCGAACTGGTCTCGGGAACGAAACAACCGTCATCGGTGTTTGTCGTTGGTGCGATGGGGGGACACCGTTCGCAGGCACTCGGGAGGGGCGGCACAGATGGCGGCGTCGGAGGTCGTGCTCGGCGGCGTGCTGGCGGGCGCGTACGTGGTGCTGCTCGTCCTGCGCCGCCGCGCCGACCGGCTGCGGGCCGACGCCGGGCGGCGGCTGCGCACCGGACGGGAGCTGGCCCGCGGCGTACGCCGCCAGGTGCGGGTGCTGCGGACCGGGCTGCGCCGCCGGGCCGTCGTCCCGCTGCGCCGCCGCACGACCCGCCGCACCTGGCGGCGGCTGCCGGTCCGGCCCGCCAACCGCAACGCGCTGGCCTGACCGAAGCTCCCCGCACATGGTGGGAGCCTCGGTCACCGCCGGAGGCTCAGGGCTGGTCGCGGGGGTCGCGGGTGACCGTGGCGCGGTCACCGATCGCACTCTGCAGCTGCTGCAGCAGGCCGTCCGGCTCCTGGCCGGTCAGCGTGCCCACGACGCTGTTGATCGAGTCGAGAACCTGGCCCAGCATGCCGCGGGGCTCGTGCACCTCCACCCGGACCGTGCCGTCCGCCGAACGGATCATGACGAGGCCGTACTGCAGGTCCTTGTCCCGGTAGGCGGGCTTCGGCGCGTCCGGGCGCAGGTCGATCACCTGGCCGCCCTTGCGCCGCTCGAACTCGTGCATCACCGCGCCGATCGCCAGCGCGCTGCCCACCAGGATCGCGATGGTGACCGGCTCGCCGCGGTCGCCCTCCCGCATCAGCTCCACGTCGTGCTGCTCGGCCAGCGCCGTCAGCTCCGCCAGCTCCTCGTCGGACAGGTCGTCCAGAACCATCCTGCTCACAGGGGATCCACTCCAGATAGTCGGTACACGTCGAGCCCGGCCGGCCCCCGCCCGGCCGTGCCCGGAGTCTGTCAGGTGTACAGGGCCAGCGGCATGAACTCGATCCAGCCGTCCCCCTCGGCGACCGTCGCACGGTAGTGCTCGTGCAGCGCCCGGACCACGTCGAACACCCCGTCCTGCGCGGCGGCGGCCCGGCTGCTCGCCAGCAGGTGGCGCCCGGTCTCGGCCATCGCCACGTCCAGCACCCGCCACAGCGGCAGGGCCAGCGCGCCCGCACCGGCGGCGATGAACGAGCGCACGAACCCGACCACGTCCCCACCCGTGGTCTGTGCGCCCTGCCCGGCCAGGCAGGCGCCGAGGATGGTCAGCCGGTTGCCGGCCAGCCGCAGCCGCAGCGCCACGTCGAACGGGGTGAGCCGGTCCGGCCGCCCCTGCCGGTCGTTGATCTGCAGGAACGGGCCCAGCTCGCCGTACTCGGCGAGGTAGCGGCCGTGCCCGGCGTACACGAAGAACTCCGGGCGGGTGCCGACCGCGGCGGCCAGGCCGTCCCAGTCGGCACGGTGCCGCCGCACGTCCACGCCGAGCCCCTTGGGCAGCCGCCCGGCGACCAGCATCCGGTGCTCCGGCCAGCCGGTGCCGACCAGCTCCTTACCGCTGATCTTGGGATCGTTTACGACCAGCGCGGCCAGGTCGTCGCTGCCGCTGACGCGCTGGCGGCGCAGCAGGTAACGGCCCCGGGTGACGAACGCGGTCACGCTGACCGACAGCGACAGCGGCACCTGCGCGCCCAGCGGCACCGAACCCGGTGCGTACCCGTCCGGGGAGGCAATGTGCAGCGGCAGCGAAAACAGGCCGTCGGTCGGCACCACCACCAGGTGGTCCAGCGTGGACGGGTCGCCGAGGTCGCCCAGCAGCGGCTCCACCAGCAGCCGCCAGATGCGGCGGCTGTGCTCCTCGCGCGGCGAGCGCCGCGCGGCCAGCTCGTTGATCAGCTCCTGCACCGGCGCGTACGGCCCGCACACCACCGGGCGGCGCAGGCCGTCGCGGATCACGAAGGCGCCGAGCATCAAACCCGCGCCCTGCCCGTAGGTGAAGTAGCGGACCAGCGCCGTGCCGGGGTGGTTGATGACGAACATCTCCGCCCGGCGCGCCACGTCCGGGTCGTGCGGCGCCGCCTCCAGCGGGCGGCGCAGGAACTGCTCCTCGAACCGGCTCTCCCGCTCCAGCAGCGCGACCCGGTCTGCTTCCACCTCCGCCGGGTCGGCGGCGCGGCGCAGCCCGTCGCGGCGCCCGCCACGCGTCCCGTCGCTCTCAGGCTGCTCGGACTCGGGCTCGTCGGACTCGGGCTCGTCGCCTTCCGGCTGCTCGGCCCGCGGCGCAGCCGCCGCCTGCCCCGTGGCAGACGGCACCGCCTGCGCCGCCTCGCCGGAGCCACCGGCCGCCTCGCTGCCAGACCCGGCGGCCGGGGCGGCTTCCTCGTCCTCAGCGAGGTCCAGCTGCGGCAGGGCCGCCGTCGACATGAGGTCGAGCAGCTCGCGGCCGGACGACTCCTCGGTCAGCGACAGGATCTCCTCATAGCGGTCACGGTCGCCGGAGCCGGTGGCGGGCTGCTCGATCAGGTGCGCGATACGCCGCGAGTACACCGGCCGCACCGCGCCGCCGTACGCCCGCTTGTACGCCGGCAGCGCGATGACCTGGCGCACCGAGCGGGCCATCTCCAGCTCGCGCCCGGCCGCGTCGGCGCGGGCCGCCCGGCCCTCCTCGGTGTCCGGCAGCGCGGCGGAGACGCCCTGATAGCAGGAAACCGTGAAGGAGAGCAGGTCGATGTCCAGCCCCGCGGCACCGCCGGTGGCGGCCGACTCGGCGGCCAGCTCCGCCAGCAGCCCGGCCAGCTCCGTGGCACCGTCGAAGCCGCCCTTGCGCCGGGCGAGCTGCTGCTGGGCGATGCGGCGCCCGCGCGCCCAGCGCAGGTGGAGGATGCGCCGGTAGAGCGCGTCCGCCTCGGCCGGATCGCGGTGGAGCGCCACGTGGTGCGCGCCGATGACGATCGCCTGGTGGTTCAGCGACTGCGCCTGCCGGTAGCTGTCCCCCAGCGCCTCCGAGACGGCCAGCGAGCGCAGCGACCGGCCCAGCGCCGCCACCGGCTGCCGGTCGTGGTGCAGCGCGAACGACAGGTTGTGCAGCACGTTGGAGTAGCCGCGCAGGAACTCCCGCCAGCGGCGGTCCAGCGGCAGGGCGTTGCCGTCGCGCGGCACCCCGGCCTCGTCGGCGGCCCGCTCGCAGCGCGCCGCCTCGGCGGCCATCTCCGCGATGATCTCGGCGGTGCGCCTGGCCATCACCTCCGGCGCGGCCTGGCGGGCCTCCTCCAGCCGCGCCCGCAGCACGTTGGAGCGCTGGTCGGGCAGGCACCACCACAGGCCGTGCCGCTCGGCGACCTCCAGGCCGGTGGTGAAGTGCATGCGGCCCCGGGCGTGGCTGCCGCTGCGGTAGAGCACGCGGCCCGCGCCGTCGTGCCAGCGGGCCGCCGCGTACGCCGGAAACAGGTCCTCATCGGACGGATCGAGCAGCTCGGTGAGCCGGGCCGCGTCCGCGCGCGACGCGTCGACCAGGGCCAGGCCGTGCCGGAGGTCCAGCTCGACGTCGGCGCGAACGATGTCGCACCAGTAGGCGCCGACGCGGCGTGCCAGGCGGCCCGCGCCCGCGCCGGGCACCGGCCGGAACGCCTGCTTCAGCTGGAGCACGCCGCCGGCCAGGCCGTGCCGGAAGGGCACGTCGAAGTCGACGTCGTACGCCTGCACGAGGTCGCGCACGTGCAGGTCCGCGACGATGCGGGCGATGTCCCCCACCGGATCGGCGCCGATGCTCACACGACCTCCTCGAACGGCCTCGTGGCGCTGACGCTACCGCGCGTCCGACCTGGCCTGTTCCCTCGCACGAGGAGTGTCGCCAGGCCGTCCGTCCACATTGTGCAGACTACGTGGCCGGATGGTTGCGGCCGGACGGAGGGCGGTCACCGCGGCGGGATGCGCGGGCGCGGGATGGGCCGCAGGAACGTCTGCCGGTGGTTGCGCAGCACCTCGGGGACCAGCCAGGCCGCGCCGCTGACCGTGACGGTCAACATGAGCAGCACCGACAGCGCGGGCAGGCCCGAGGCCGCCACGGCCAGCGCCCCGGCCACCAGGTACACCGTGACGGCGCCGAAGCGCCGCTGCCGGATCGCGGCCGGTTCGCCGTGCTCGGCGATCCACCAGGCGGGCGGCACGGCACGGCGGCGGCGGATCTCGGCCTGGAGCGCCTTGGTCGCCGCCTCCCAGATGGCGCGGCGGTAGTCGTAGTCCTCGGCGTCGAAGTCGGCGGGGAACTCCCGGTGCAGCGCGGTGAGCCGGACGAACAGCGTCTCGTCGGGCACCTGCCGCAGGTCGTGCAATGGCATGCCTGACATTTCCGACACCTCCCGATCCGGGGACCGGGACCGACGCTACCGGCGCGCGCCACCCGGCGGGATCACCCGATGGGCGTACCCGGGCAGGTCAGGAGTAGATGCCCGCTTCGTACTGCGGGCCGTAGTACGCCTCCAGCTCCGCGACGGACCGCTCCGGGCGCTCCAGGGACTGGACGATGCGCGCCCGCGACGGCGCCGCGTCCGGCTGCCATCCCTCGTGCTTCCACAGCGCCGAGCGCAGGAACGCCTTCGAGCAGTGGTAGAACACCTCCTGCACGTCGACGACCAGCGCCAGCACCGGGCGGTGCCCCTTGACGACCATCCGGTCGAAGTACGGCGCGTCGGTGACCAGCTCGGCGCGGCCGTTGACGCGCAGCGTGTCGGTGCGGCCGGGCAGCAGGTAGAGCAGGCCGACGTGCGGGTTGGACAGGATGTTGAAGAAGCCGTCGGCGCGCCGGTTGCCCGGCCGCTCCGGGATGGCGATGGTGGTGTCGTCCAGCACCAGCGTGAAACCGGGCGGGTCGCCCTTGGGCGAGACGTCGCAGCTGCCGTCGGCGGCGGACGTCGCGACCAGGCAGACCGGCGACGCGGCCAGCCAGGCGCGGTCGTGCTCGTGCAGGCTGGTGCGGGTCTTGCCGGCCGCGGCGGCCGTCGGCTCGCCCAGCAGCGCCCGCAGCTGCTCCGGTGAGGTGATCCTGTGCGCCGTCTCCGCCATGCCGTGCCCCCGTCCGCGCCGTGTCCCCACGCAGCCTAGTGCGCGTGCCCGACGACCGGCCGCCCGTGCCCGGCGGGCGTGAATCCGAGACGGAACGTGCGTGAACGGATCTGTCACACAACTGTCATGAATCCGCGGGATTACCGCCGTACCGTCCGGGAATCCTCGATTCCCCAGCCACGGGAGGTGCGCGATGACGCGTGGGCGACGGTACGGCCTCGTCGTGGCGGCCGACCGGCTGCCGCCCACCGATCCCGACGACGCCCGCGAACCCGTCGACGCCGCACTGGCGTCGCTGCGGCCGCTGGTCGCGGCACAGTCCGGCGCCTGGGCCCCGGCCTGCGGCAGGGGCACGGGCGAGGGCGTGATCGGGGTCGCGCCGCCGCCGGGCGCGGCCGCCGCGGCGCTGGGCGCGCGCCTGCTGCACTCCCTCGACCACCACCAGCCCGCCGACTTCCCGCCCGGCTGGTTCGAGAGCTACCTGTCCGTCAACCGCCGCGTCGCCGCCGCCGTGGCCTCCTCGGCCGCCGGGGCCGCCACCGTGTGGGTGCACGGCCACCAGCTGCAGCTGCTGCCGCGGATGCTGCGCCGCCTGCGGCCCGACCTCAGCATCGCGGTGCAGCTGCACTGCGCGTTCCCGCCCGCGGAGACCTACGCGCGGCTGCCCGAGCACCGGGCGCTGCTGTCCGGGCTGCTCGGCGCCGATGTGATCGCCCTGCCCCACCCGCGCTCCGTGGACAACCTGCTCGACCTGGCCGGGCGGGTGCACGGCCTGCCGGTGCGCGACGGGCGCATCGCCGCCGGGCACCGCGGGGTGCGCGTGGTCGCGTACCCGCTGCCGGCCGACACCGCGGCGGTCCGCCGGCTGGCCGCGTCACCGCAGGTGCAGGCCCTGGCCGCGCGGCTGCGGGCGGCGCTGCGGGTGACCGGCCCGGTGCTGCTGTCGGTGGCCGGCTGGGACCCAGCCGACGGCGTCGAGCAGCGCCTGCACGCCTTCGAGCGTTTCCTGTCCCGGCACCGCCCGGCGCCGGGCACGGTCACGCTGCTGCACGTGGCGTGCGGGCAGCCGCGTACGCCCGCCGAGCACGCCCAGCGCGAACGGACCGAGCGGCTCATCGCGAAGATCAACGGTGGTCACGCCAGCGTCGGGCAGGCGGTCGTCCACTACGTACGCAGCGATCCCGACCGACGTGACCTCACCGCGCTCTACCTGGCCTGCGACGGGATGCTGGCCACGCCGACCCACCACGGCGCGGTGGCCGCCGCCCACGAGTTCGCCGCCGCGCACGGCGACCCGGGCGCGACCGTCGTGACCAGCGAGTCGAGCAGCACCTCGGGCGCGCTGCCGGGCGCGATCGTGATCAACCCGCACGACACCGTCGCCTACGCCGAGGCCGTCGCGCGCGCCGCCGGACTACGGGGCCCCGCGCCGCTGGCCCGCGACACGGACCCGCCCGTCGCGCCGGAGACCTGGGCGCAGCGCCTGCTGTACGCGGTCCGCGCGCGCGGCGCGGCGCTGCCCGACGCCGGTCCGCTGCCCGGCCCGGCCACGACCGGAGCGCGTGCCACCCGGACCCGGCGGCTGCCCGCCGCGCCCGGCCACACCCGCCCCGGCGGGCACGAACCGGGATGGCTGCCACTGGCCGCGCGGCGTGCCGCCGGGCGATGATGCGGGCATGGTTGCCGTACTGGTCATCGAAGACGACGACCGTATCCGCCTCTCGCTGACCCTGGCGCTGGAGGACGAGGGATACACGGTGCACGCCGCGGCCACCGCGGAGGAGGGCCTGCTGCGCCAGCGCCGCGAGCCCGCCGACACGGTGCTGGTGGACCTGATGCTGCCCGGCATCGACGGCTTCGAGTGCATCCGCGAGCTGCGCCGCGCCGACGACGTGCCGATCGTGGTGGTCAGCGCCCGCGACGACACGCACGACATCGTGGCCGCGCTGGAGGCCGGCGCCGACGACTACGTCGTCAAGCCGGTGGCCACCAAGGAGCTGACCGCCCGGCTGCGGGCGCTGCGCCGCCGGGCGCGGGCCGCCGGCGCCGGTCCACGGGCCACGCTGATCGGCGAGCTGGAGATCCGCCCGCAGGCGGGCGAGGTGCTGCTGCGCGGGCAGCCGCTGGCGCTGACCCGCACCGAGTTCCGGCTGCTGTGCGAGCTGGCCGAGCACGCCGGGCAGGTGCTGTCCCGCCAGCAGCTGCTGGAACGGGTGTGGGAGTACGACTTCGGCGACGAGCGCCTGGTCGACGTCCACGTCGGACGGCTGCGGCACAAGCTGGAGGACGACCCGGGCAGCCCCACGCGCCTGGTGACCGTACGCGGCCTCGGCTACAAGCTCCAGCGATGATCCGGCGGCCGGGGCTGCGGGCACGGGTCACCGCGGGCTTCGCGGTGGGGGCGCTGGGCGCGTCCACGGTGGTCGGCGTGCTGTCCTACCAGCTCACCGAGCGGTTCCTGCTGGCCGAGCGGGAGGCTTCGGCGGTGCGCGCGGTGGCGCAGGACGCCCGGATCGTGGCGGCCGGCCTGGACGCCGAGCCGCCGGACGCGCTGGCCGCGCTCAGCTCGCTGGACACCGGCCCCGACCGGCGCGCGCTGATCCGCCGCGACGGGCGCTGGTACTCCAGCAAGGCCGACACCGCCAACACCATCGAGGACATCCCCGCCGCGCTGGTCGGCCTCGCCGAGCAGGACCGCCCGGCGATCCAGCGGGTGCGCGTCGCGGGCGTCCCGGCCATGGTCGTCGCGATGCCGCTGGGCGGCGGCACGTACCTCTACGAGGTGGACTTCATGCGGGAGCTGGACCGCTCGCTGAAGGTGCTGGCGCTGGTGCTGACCATGGTCGCGGCCGTCACCACCGGAGCCGGGGCGCTGCTGGGCTCGTGGGCCGCCCGGCGGGTGCTGCGCCCGCTCACCTCCATCGCCGACGCCGCCCGCGAGATCGCCGCCGGCGACCACAGCACCCGGCTCGACCCGGCCGCCGAACCCGAGCTGGAACGGCTCACCACCTCGTTCAACCTGATGGTCGACCAGCTCTCCCGGCGCATGGAGCGCGACCGCCGGTTCGCCGCCGACGTCAGCCACGAGCTGCGCTCGCCGCTGCAGACCCTGGCCAACGCGGCCAGCGTGCTGGCCCGGCGCCGCGCCCACCTCGACCAGCGCACCGCGACCGCGGCCACCCTGCTGGCCGAGGAGGTCGCCCGGTTCCAGGCCCTGGTCACCGACCTGATCGAACTGTCCCGCAGCGACCGCCACGCCGACCGCGCCGCCGTGGACGTGCCCGCGCTCGCCCGGCGGCTGTGCCAGGCCCGCGGCCTGCCGCCCGGCCTGGTCGGCGCCGCCCCGGCCACCGACGCGATCTGGCAGGTGGACCGCCGCCGGGTCGAGCAGATCCTGGCCAACCTGCTCGACAACGCCCAGCGCCACGGCGGCGGGGTGGTCGCGGTGCGGCTGGCCCGCCGCGACGGCGCGTACCTGATCCAGGTCGACGACGACGGCCCCGGGGTCAGCCCCGGCGACCGCGAGGCGATCTTCGACCGCTTCGTCCGCGGCTGCTCCGGCGCCCGCGGTGACGGCGAGGGCACCGGCCTGGGACTGGCCCTGGTCGCCCAGCATGCGCAAGCGCACGGCGGCCGGGCCGGGGTCGCCGACCGGCCCGGCGGCGGGGCACGTTTCGAGGTCGTCCTGCCCCGGGTGCCGTCATGACGCGCGGCGCGGACACGGCACCCGCCCGGACCGGCGGCGCGAGACGCACCACCCCTGCGGAGCGGCGGTGGCGCCGACTACTCGGGGCGCTGTTCCTGGCCACGACGGTGGCCGCGACCGGGTGCGGCGTGCCGACCGAGGACACGCCGCGCGTCATCGAGCAGCCCGTGCCCGGCCGCACCCCGTCCACCGCCCCGGCCGTGGCGGCGTCCGGGCCCGCGTCCGAGCGGCTCTACCTGGTTCGCGACGGGGCGCTGGTCGCGGTGCAGCGTCGGCTGCCCCGCGAGCCCGACCCGCAGCACCTGCTGGCCGACCTGCTGGCCGGGCCGACTGAGGCCGAGCAGGGCCGCGGGCTGCGCAGCGCCCTGGCCGGCAGCGACGTGGTGGCCTCGGTGGAGGTATGGGGAGTGACCGCGTACGTCGAGGTGCCGGCCGCGATCGAGGGCACCGGCCGCAACGACGACGTGCTCGCCTTCGGCCAGATCGTGTGCACGCTGACCAGCCGGGACGGCATCGAGCGGGTCGTGTTCACCCGGCAGGGCGTGGCGATCGGGGTGCCGCTGCCGGACGCGTCGCTGAGCCAGGACCCGCTGCGCGCCGCCGACTACGCCGGGCTGATCGCCGACGCGTGACCGGCCGGTCGATCTAGGCTGGCAGGGTGACCGAGACCGTCGCGGTCGACCTGGACCGGCATGTGTACGGCGAGGCCGACGCCCCGATCACGCTGGTGGAGTACGGCGACTTCGAGTGCCCGTACTGCGGGGCAGCCGCGCCCGTGCTGCGCCGCCTGATCGACGAGTCGGGCGGCATGGTGCGGCTGGTCTACCGCCACTTCCCGCTGTTCACGGTGCACCCGTTCGCGCTGACCGCCGCGCTGGCGGCCGAGGCGGCCGGTGACCGCTTCTGGGAGATGTACGACCTGCTGTTCGCCCACCAGAGCCGGCTCGCCGACCCCGACCTGGAGAGCTACGCCGCGATGCTGGGCCTGGACTCGGTGACCGGCGAGGCCGCACAGCACCTCCAGCCCGCCATCGCCGCCGACTACCAGTCGGGCGTGGCCGCGGGCGTGCGCGGCACGCCCACCCTCTTCGCCGACGGCCGCCTCTACCAGGGCAAGGTCGAACTCTCCGCGCTCCGCAGCGCGCTCGGCATGCGCCATTGACCGTCAGCGCTGGGTGAGGGTGGGGTCGCGCCAGGGGCCGGTGGGCAGCTCGGGCATGGCCTCGTCGTCGCCGACGGTGCACAGGGGCAGGCGCTCACCGAGGCAGCGCAGCGCCAGCGAGCCCAGCACCGCCGCCAGCAGCGAACCCGCGAGCACGCCGATCTTCGCCTCGGCCTGCAGCAGCGGGTCGTCGAAGGCGAGATCCGCGATGAACAGCGAGATGGTGAAGCCGATACCGGCCAGCAGCGCGCCGCCGAGCAGGTGGCCGTAGCGCACCCGGCCGGGCAGTTCGCCCCAGCCGGTGCGCAGCCCGATCGCCGCGCCGGCGCTGATGCCGACGGTCTTGCCGGCCACCAGCGCGACCACGATGCCGATGGTCACCGGCGAGGTCATCGCCCGGCTCACCGTCTCGCCGTCGAGCCGCACCCCGGCGTTGGCGAGGCCGAACACGGGGATCACCAGGAACGCGCTCACCGGGTGCAGCGCGTCCTGCAGCCGGTCGTTGGGCGGCACGGTGGCCCGCGCGGCCGCCGCGGCCAGCCGCGCCCGCACCGCGTCGGCGCGTTCGATCACCGCCCGGCCGAAGTAGCGCAGCCGCTCGACCTGCTCCGGCTCGACGGGCGTGGCGGGCACCAGCAGGCCGACCACCACCCCGGCCAGCGTCGCGTGCACGCCCGAGACGAACACCGCCACCCACAGCAGCATGCCGACCACCACGTACGGCTGCAGCTGCCAGACCCGGGCCCAGCGCAGCGCCACCAGCACCAGCGTGAGCACGAACGCCGCCAGCAGCGCGGGCACCGACACCGAGTCGGTGTAGACGACGGCCAGCACGCCGATCGCGCCGATGTCGTCGGCGATGGCGAGGGTCAGCAGGAACAGCCGCAGCTGGTCCGGGCAGCGCGGCCCGAACAGGGCCAGCACGCCGACCAGGAACGCGGTGTCGGTGGACACCGGCACGCCCCAGCCGTGCAGGGCGGGCGGGGACGGGTTGAACGCCACGTAGATCAGCGCGGGCAGGACCAGGCCGCCGATCGCGCCGAGCACGGGCACCACCACGGTCCGGGGCCGTCTCAGCTCGCCCACGGTGACCTCGCGGCTGATCTCCAGCCCGACGGTGAGGAAGAACAGCGCCATCGCCAGGTCGTTGACCCAGTGCCGCAGGTCCAGGTCGATGGCCAGGTCGCCGACGCGCACCGACGCCTCGGTGTGCCAGAACTGCTCGTACCCGCCGCCTGGGATGTTCGCCCAGATCAACGCCACCACGGTGGCGATCAGCAGCAGCAGTCCGCCGCCGGCCTCGGTGGCCAGGAAGCGCTGCAGCGGGAACGACACGTGCGGCACGGGGATGGACACCCGCGGCGACGGGCCGGGCCGGGGCGGCAGCGATGCCGTGTTCGGCCGGCTCACCACGGCATGTCCACGATCGGCTGTTCCGTCACGTTGTCATGATCTCGCCCGAGGCCCGCCCGGCTCGCCGGTTTCGCCGACCTGCTCGCCGCTCAGGCGTCCCCGGCGGGCGAGCGCAGGGCGGCGGCGAACCGCGCCGCCACCTCGGCGACCGCGGTCCGCAGCTCCGGGCCTTGCTCGACACGGAACGGCAGCGGCACCGTCGAGAGCCACTCCTGCGCGTACATGGCGGGATTGCTGGTGCTGCCGACGAGCACGCACCCGTCGCCGTCCTCTTCGAGGCGTCCCATGGGCGGCCGGATCCACCGCGCCACCTGCTCCATCGGCGCGTCGAAGCGCACCCGGACGGCGAACTCCCAGCCGACGCCGAGGTTGTCCTCCAGCGCGGCGACCGGGTCCAGGCCGTCCGGCGGTTCGAAGACCTGGCCGGTCTGCCGTACGGCACGGATCCGGTCGATGCGATAGGTGCGCACCGCGTCCGCGCGATGCGAGCGGCACAGCAGGTACCACCGTCCGTGCCGGACCACCACCGCCCACGGGTCCACCTCGGCGTCCCACTCCCGGCCGCTCTCGCTGCGGTAGGTGACGCTCACCCGCCGCCGGGCCGCCGACGCGGCGACGAGCGCGCTGGTCGTGGCAGGCTCGGGCCGGGCCGGATACCGGTCCGGGGTGGCGGCCGCGTGGTCGCGCAGCACCGCCGCCTGCCGCCCGACCCCCTCCGGCAGCGCCTGGATCACCTTGCCCAGGGCCGCGCCGACCGGGTCGTCGGCGTCGGCCGCGGCCGGATGCCCGTCGAGCACCGCCATGACCAGCCCCAGCGCCTCGGCCTGGGTGAACACGACCGGCGGCAGCCGCGTGCCGCGCCGCAGCCGGTAGCCGCCGTGCGGGCCCCGGGCAGACTCGACCTGAATCCCGGCCTCGCGCAGGATGCCGATGTATCGCCGGGCGGCGCGCTCGGTCACGCCGAGCCGTTCGGCCAGCTCAGTGGCGGTAGTGCCGGGGCGGGTCTGCAGCACCTCCAACGTGAGCAGGGCGCGCGCGGTCGGGCTCGTCTCGGTCGACACGTCCTGAAGACTAGGCAACCCCGCCGCGTACCGGAAGCAGATCGTCCGGAATTGGGCCTAGGTTGGTGCACGTGGTCGCGTTCAGGGACCGGGACCTCGCCCGCTCCTGCCGAACGTGATCTGAACGCACTGGAGAAAGGCAACCGACATGGACATCCTGCTCATCGCCGGCCTGTGGCTGGACGGCTCCGCCTGGGCCGAGGTCGCGCCCGCACTCGAGAAGCTCGGCCACCGCGCCGTGCCGATCACCCTGCCCGGCCAGGGTGACGGCGCGACCGGCGCCACGCTCGACGACCAGGTCGCGGCGGTGCTCGCCGCCGTCGACACGGCCGACGGCAGCCCGCTGGTCGTCGGGCACTCGGCCGCCTGCACCCTGGCCTGGCTGGCCGCCGACGCCCGCCCGGAGCGGGTCGCCAAGGTCGCGCTCATCGGCGGCTTCCCCAAGACCGACGGGCAGCCCTACGCCGCCTTCTTCGAGATCGAGGACGGGGTCATGGCGTTCCCGGGCTGGGGCCCGTTCGCGGGCCCGGACACCGCCGACCTGGACGAGCAGGCCCTGGCCGCCATCGCGAGCACCATGGTCGACGTCCCGGGCGAGGTGGCCACCGGCGTGGTACGCCTGACCGACGAGCGGCGCTACGACGTGCCGGTCCTGATGATCTGCCCCGAGTTCACCCCCGACGAGGCCCGGGAGTGGATCGCCGCCGGTGACCTGCCCGAACTCGCTCGCGCCAAGCACATCGACTTCGCCGACATCGACTCCGGGCACTGGCCCATGTTCAGCCGGCCGGACGAGCTGGCCCGCCTGCTCGCCGCGGCCGCGACCGGCGTCTGACGGCGCGGCCGGAGCGCCGTTCCCACGGCACGGGGGCGTGGGAACGGCGCTCCGGTCACGACCCGGTCAGGACGTCGGCCACACGACTCCGGCGGCGCCACCGCCCCGGCGCACCGGCTCGGCCGCCGCGAGCAGCCGGCCGTGGCCGAGGAACTCGATGCCGGTCGCGGCCCCGATCTCCGGGCTCGGCCCGAACACGTGACCCAGCGCGGTCAGCCCGGGGACGTCCGGGGCGAACTCCGCCTCGGCCAGCACCGAAGCCGTGTTGCGCTGGGTGGCCCGCGCGGCGGCCACCGCCTCCGGCAGGGTCATGCCCAGGTCCAGGCGGTTCACCAGGATCTGCAGCACCGTCGTGATGATCGTCGAGCCGCCGGGCGTGCCCACGGCGAGGAACGGCTTGCCGTCCTTCAGGACGATCGTCGGGGCCATCGAGCTGCGCGGGCGCTTGCCCGGACCGGGCAGGTTCGGGTCCGGGGCGGTGCCCTGCGTCGGGGTGAAGTTGAAGTCGGTCATCTCGTTGTTGAGCAGGAAGCCGCGGCCCGGCACCACCATGCCGTTGCCGCCGGTCTGCTCGATGGTCAGCGTGTACTCGACCACGTTGCCCCAGCGGTCGGCCACGGTCAGGTTCGTCGTGGACTGGCCTTCGGTCACGGCGGAGCCCGGCGCCACCGTCGCGCAGCCGGTGTACGACCCGTCGGGCTGTCCCGGGGCGACCGGCTTGACCAGCGCCTGCGCCGGGTTGATCTGGCACGCGCGCTCCTTGGCGAACCCGTCCGACAGCAGCTCGTCCAGCAGCGCCCGGGGCGTGTGGTCGCCGACGTAGCGGTTGCGGTCGGCGAAGGCGAGCGCGCTCGACTCCAGGTAGTGGTGCAGCGCCTCGGTGCGCGACAGCGCGCTCAGGTCCGTCTGCTCCAGGATGTTGAGCGCCTCCCCGACGGCCTGGCCGCCGCTGGACGGGGTCGGCATGCCGTACACCTCGTAGCCGCGGTAGCCGATGCGCGTCGGCTCGGGCGTGCGCACCCGGTACGCCGCCAGGTCGGACAGTGCCATGGTGCCGGGGCGGATCGGGTAGGCCCAGGTGCCGACGGGCGCATCGGCCACCGGCGGGTGCTGCACGGTGTCCACGATGTCGCGGGCCACCGCACCCCGGTAGAACACGCCGGTGCCGTGGCGGGCGATCAGCCGGTAGGTGTCGGCGAGGTCCGGGTTGCGGAACACCGAACCGGCCGCGGGCGGCTGCCCGCCCGGCAGGTACAGCTCCGCCGTGGACGAGAACTGCCCGAACGCGGCCGCGTTGTCGCTGATCTGGGTGCGGAACGTGTTGTCGACCAGGAAGCCCTTGTCGGCGACCTTCACCGCCGGGCGCAGCGCGTCGGCCAGGTCCGTGGTGCCCCAGCTGCGCAACGCCTTCTCCCACGTGGCCAGGGTGCCGGGCACGCCCGCGGAGATGCCGCTGACCCGCGCCTCCGGGAACGCGAAGGGCAGGCCGGTGGCCGGGTCGACGAACGCGGTCTCGGTCATCGTCAGCGGCGCGGTCTCGCGCCCGTCGATGGTGTACACGCGCCGGTCGCGAGCGCTGTAGTAGACGAAGAACCCGCCGCCCCCGATGCCCGCCGAGAACGGCTCGGTGACGCCCAGCGTGGCAGCCGCGGCGATCGCGGCGTCGACCGCGTTGCCGCCCTTGCGCAGCACGTCCAGGCCCGCCGCGGTCGCGTCGGCGTCCACGGTGGCCACCGCCCCGCCGTAGCCGACGGCGGTCGGCTGCTTGGGCGGGGCCGACGGCGGCGGCGAGGGCGATCCGGCGTGCGCCGGTGCGGTGAGGACCGTCGAGGCCAGGGCGGTGGCGGCGAGCAGAGCGAGCGCACGGTGGTGACGCGGTCTCACAGGTTCCCTCCCGGATCGGATCAGATCGATGCCCTCACCGTATGCCGGGACGCCGCCGCGCGCATGCCGGCCGCGCCGCCACCAGTCTCTCAGAACCGGCGGGTGAACGGCTCCGGCTTGCGCATACGCGCCAGGAGCAGCAGCGGGAGCAGCACGTACGGCAGGTTGAAGGCGAGGAACTTGGCCGGGTTCGGGGTCTGCCACTGCGGCTCGCCGAAGAACTCCACCCCGAACACGATGATCCCGGTGATCGTGGAGATCATCGTCGCGTAGATCACCGCCGGGAGCTGGATCCAGTTGCGCCCGCGCAGCAGCGCGTACACCAGCACCACGTAGAACGGCATGTAGACCAGCGCCGACAGGCCGGTCACGATGCGCATCCACACCGGCGGGTTCATGAACAGCGGGTCGGTGTCGTGGGCGTACCAGTGGTTGGCGTTGAGGATGAAGTTGTCGGACGGCTCGCTGAAGTCGAAGCCGAGCGTCGGCATCAGATCGGCGATCAGCGAGGTGATCGTGAACGCGCTGAACACGACCGCGAAGAAGATGTCGATCCGGCGCGCGCGCAGGGGCAGGTTGGCGCTCATGGAGGTGTCCTCAATCGATACGAGGTTGATCGAACGCCGTGCAATGTACTGCCCGGCGCCGCCCCGCGACACCCCTGTTCAGGCGGCTCCGAACCGCTCGACGAAACGCCGCTGCCACGGCGTCTCCACGGCCCGGCGGTCGTAGTGCGCCCGCACCCAGCCGACCGCCTCGGCCGCGGGCACGCCGTCGAGCACGGCCAGGCAGGCCAGCGCGGTCCCGGTCCGGCCGCGTCCGCCGGCACAGGCGAATTCGACCCGCTCCCCCGCCGCCCGGCGCAGCGCCTCGGCCAGCACCCCGGGCAGCGTGGCCGGGTCGGCGGGCAGCCGGAAGTCGGGCCAGCGCACCCATCGCGCATCCCAGGCGGTGCCTGGCGGCTCATGGCCGAGCAGGTAGACGCCGTACTCCGGCAGCGGCCCGTCCGGCAGCGGCCGGCTCAGGCCACGCCCGCGCACCAGCCGCTCCGACGGCAGCCGCAGCACGCCCGGCGTGCCGACCTCCCAGGAACCCATGCGCCGACCCTAACCACCGGCCCGGTCCCCCGCACGGCCATGGCCCCACCGGCGCGACCGCCCTACGCTGATCGCACCACGCCTGGGAGAGATGCGAATGGATCACGGCCGAACGTCGGCGCCGCCTGCAGCCGGACCGCACGGCCGCCGCCTACGCGCCGGGATCGCGCTGGCGCTCGGGGCGCACCTGGCGACGATCCTGGTGGCATGGCCGCTCGCCCTGTTCTACCCGAAAGAGGCGGTCGATGGCGGCTTCGGCGAGCACCCGGCGCCACTCGACGTGTATCTCCCCGCGCTGATCTCCGGGCAGGCGGTGCTGGCGACCGTCGCGCTCGGGTGCGGCATCGCCGGTGCCGTGCGCCGCGAACGCGGGACCGGGCTGGGCGTGCTCACCGGCTGGGCCGCGGGCCTGCTGCTCTGTCCGGGCGCCGCCTATTTCGTCGGGCTCACCCTGGTGCGGATCTACTGAGTAGCAGCGGGCGGTCTCAGAGGTCGACTAGTTCCACCCGCACCGAGGCAGTGTCGCCCACGTCGAGCCGCTGCGCCTTGCGTACGGCTCGCTTGACCGGCAGCACGTAGCAGCCACGGGCGCCGTCCGGGAAGATCGAGGTCGCCCAGCTGCTGGTGCCGATGGTGACCTTCACCCGCACCGCGCCGAACCCGCGGCGCGGACCGGCGGAAAGCTCCCGGATGTCCTCGGACGCCTCGGTGGGGAGGCTGACGAACGTCCAGCTCTCGTCGCGGCGGGCGTCCCACAACCACAGCTCGGCCTCGAAATCCACGATCACCGCCACAGCATCACACGATGCTGCGACAACGAGCCGCCCGGGCCTTTCGCGGCAGCGGGCCGACCCGTAAGCTCCCTCGCCATGATCTTCTCGCGCCGTCGTGACCCGTCCTCCGGCATCAGGGACTTCTGGGCCGCCTGGCCTGGGCTGCGGGCCCGCGCCGAGGCCGCGTTCGCGGCGAAGGAGGTCGACCACGACCTGGTCCGCGAGGTGTCCAAGCGGGTGGACGCCATCCACGGCGACCTGGAGTGGGAGTTCAGCAAGGGCCGCACCGCGCAGCACGCGTTCATCGTCAGCGCGGCCGGTGACCCGGCGCTGCGCGCGATCGCCCACCGCTGGCAGCTGGCCGCGCCCGCACCCGACGCCACCTGGGAGTATCACGGCGCCCGCCAGGCCGAGCCGGAGATGCTCGACGGAGCGTTCGAGGCGGACGGGGTCCGGGTCCAGCTCGCCGACCTCCGCTACGGGTTCGCGCTCGACGAGCCGCGCCACGAGTACGACGTCGTGGTGTACCACCCGGCCTTCGTCTCCATGCCCGAGCAGCACCGCCTGCGCCTGGCGTACCTGTCGCTGACCTGGCTGCTCGGCGAGGACGGGGTCGAGATCTGGATCGGCACGATCGACGCCACCGTCGCCGAGCTCGACGGGGCGCTGCCCGGCGCGGCGCTGGCCGAGGCGGTGTCCGCGCTCGCCGGTCAGTTCGACGAGGACAGCTGGGCGGTGCTCGGCACCCCGGAGACAGCCCCCGTGCCCCGGGTCGCGACGGTCCAGCAGCCGCTCAAGCCCGCCCGGCGGCCCTCGTACGACACCCACATCGGGGTGACGCTGCCGTTCCGGGCGACCGGCAACGGCCTGCCCGACCGGGACTCGCTGCACGCGCTGCGCGCCTTCGAGGACAGCCTGGCCCCGCTGCTCGACGGCGCCGAGCTGATCGCGCACGAGACCGGGGAGAACGTCCGTACGCTGCACATCTACGGCGACTCGACCCGCTTCGCGGCCAAGCCGTTGGAGAAGCACGCCGCGTCCTGGCGGGAGGGCCGGGCGAAGGTCCGCACCAGCACGGATCCGTCCTGGGAGCGGGTGCGCCACCTGCGGCCGTGAGCGGGCGGGGATCAGCCGAGGCGGTCCTCGAAGTCCGGGCCGAGGGCGGTCAGCCTGGTGCGGGCCGAGCTGTCCCCGGCCAGCCGCCAGCGCAGGAAGTCCGTGGTGGCGTCGGCGACCCGCGCCCAGTCCGGGTCGGACGTGAACATGAACGGGTTGCGGTGGGTGCCCAGCGGCAGCGTCAGGAACGCCTTGGGCCAGGGAACCGCCTCGTACGCCGCCCGCCCCTGGTCGATGGTGACGACCCGGTCGCCGAGCCCGTGCACGAACAGCAGCGGCGCGGGCTCGCCCTGGAACGCGGTGCCCACGTCGCGGGCGCTGCCGGCCAGCACGAGCCCGGCCTTGAGCCGCGGGTCGCGCCACTTGCCGAGCGCGCCCACGGTCGTCATCCCGCCGAGCGAGTGCCCGCCGGCCGCGACGCGGGCCGGGTCGAGGCGGCCGTGCAGCGGGTCACCCGGCTGCCCCGCGCGGGACAGCAGGGCGTCGAGGACGGCGGTGACGTCGGCCGGCTGCTTGAGCAGGTCCATGATGTCGAGCTTCGCGGCGGCGCCGTGGGTGTACGGGAACGTCGGCGCGGCCACCGCGAATCCGGCCCGCGCCCAGTGGTCCAGCAGGTCGGCGTACTCGGCGACGTGGCAGGTGTAACCGTGCACGAACACCAGCAGCGGATGCCGCCCGCCGCCGGCCGGCAGGCGCACCTCGGTCGGCAGCGGCCGCTCCGGCCCGTTGGCCAGGTCGAGCCGCAGCACCGACGGCGGCGCGGGCGACGCCGGTGGAGCGGGTGCGCCGCAGCCCGCCACGAGCAGCAGCCCCACAGCGGTGATCAATGTCCTGCGGCGCACCCGAACCTCCCCGTCCGTCCTGCATGGAGATACCGGCTGGGACCCGGGTGCGGTTGCCCCTAGGTGCGCAAGGTGTGCCGCGGTGATCTGCCGTACTCCTCGCGGTACACCGCGGCGAACCGGCTCAGGCTGGCGAAGCCCCAGCGCCGGGCCACGTCGGCGACCGTGTCGCCGCGCGCCGGGTCGGCCGCGAGCAGGTCGCGATGGGCCCGCTCCAGCCGCACCCGGCGCAGGTACGACATCGGGGTCGTGTCGGCGTGCCGGCTGAACGCGGCCTGCAGCCCGCGCGAGGAGATCCCGGCCGCCTCGGCGATGTCCTCGACGGTGACCGGCTCGTGCGCGTGCGCGTCGATGTACGCGACCGCGCGGCGCAGCGCGGCGGGCGCCACCCGGCCCGGCTCGGCCAGGTGTCCGACCGAGGTGGCGGTGTTCGGGAAGGTGGCGACGGCCACGGAGGCGGCCAGGTCCACCGCGGCGGCGTGCACCAGCGGGTTGGCCAGCGCCGAGTCCGGCGCGGACAGCACGTGGTAGAGGTAGGCCATGGTGTCGCGCCAGTGCCGGGCCGCGTGCGGCGACACCGGGGACATGCCGTCGAAGCGGAAGTCTGCCACCGCGATGCCGGTGGACCGCGCCGCGACCCGGGCGACCCGCTCGATGGGCAGGCGCAGCAGCCGCACGTCCAGCTCGCCCCAGCGCACGGTGAACGGGACACCGGTCGGGTAGAGGTACGCCTCGCCGCGGCCCGGCCGCAGCTCGGCGCGCCCGGCCCGGATGGTGATCGACGGGCTCAGCGGCACGCCGAACATCAGGTAGGTCAGCGGCTCGACGGCGTTCTCCACGGCGGCCGTGTGCCGCACGCTGTCCATCGCCAGCTCCCCGGCGCCCACGGTGTGCTGCCGGTACACGAACTCCCCGGACGCGCCGAACAGCCGATGCCGGTGGTCGACGTACGTGTCCCGCAGGACCTGGTGTGCCACCTCCAGGTCCCGTGTCGTGTACTCCAGCGCGCGCACCCGCGGTGCCCCGCCGTCTGTCATTGCCCACCCCCGACGCCACGGCCCACCCGCGCTGTCGGTGTCAGGCGTGCCTAACCTCCAAACGACGGGGTGGGCGCGAGGGTGGTGCCCGGCCTTTGTACGGTGATCACGGCGCCCTCGTGCCGGGCCTGCTCGGCGGCGAACGTGGCCAGGTGGGAGTTGAGCGTCGCGGCCGGGCCGGACAGGATGCGGTCGCGCTCGCCGGTGGCCACCGCGGCGGTGAAGGCGTCCATCAGCCCGGCGTCGCCGCCGCCGTGCCCGCCCGCGGCGTCCGCCCCGCCTGCCGTGGCCGGGTCGTGTCTGGTCGCGGTGCCGGTGACGAAGTCGTGCACGGTGATCGCGGTGCCCTCGCAGACCAGCTCGCCGCGCGTGCCGAAGATCCGGGTGCGCCGGTGCCCGCCGGTGTTGAACGCGTTCATGGTGAACACCGCGCTCACGCCGCCGGCGAACTCCATCGCCACCACCTGGTGGTCGACCACGTCGTTGTCGCAGGCGTACACGCAGCGCCCGTAGGGTCCCTCGCGCAGCGCGGCGGTCAGCGCCTCCTCGGTGAAGACGGGCGTGACGACGCTCAGCGGCCAGCCGTGGTGGCCCCGGGCGAGCCGGTCACGGTAGAGGCGGGGTGCGGAGTACGGGCAGCCCGGCTCCACCGCGCAGTCCAGGCAGCGGTCGGCGGCGCCGTCGGGGCGGTGCTCGGGGCGGAAGTGGCGCAGCCCGCCGAAGCTGGACACGCGGGTGATGTCGCGGCCGACGACGTGCTGCAGCCAGTCGATGTCGTGGCACGACTTGGCCAGCAGCATGAAGCTGGACAGGTCCTCGCGGCGCCAGTTGCCGCGCACGAACGAGTGGGCCTGGTGCCAGAACCCGACCGGCTCGTGATGCTGCACCGACACCACATCGCCGATCGCGCCGCCGTCGAGCAGGCTCTTGACCAGCCGCGTGTACGGCGCGTAGCGCAGCACGTGGCACACGGCCAGCATCACGCCCGCCTCGGCGACCGCGTCGACGACGCGTACGCACTCCTCGGGGGTCGGCGCGAGCGGCTTCTCCAGCATGATGTGCAGCCCGCGCCGCGCGGCCGCGATCGCGGGGGCGGCGTGCCCGGAGTCCTGGGTGGCGATGAGGACCGCGTCGACGTCCAGCGCAGGATCGGCGAGCAGCTGCTCCCAGCTCGGGTATTGCGCGGCCGCGGCGATGCCGTGGTCCACCGCGAAGCGCTCGCGGCGCTCGTCCTGCGGCTCGGCGACGGCGACCACCCGTGCCCGGTCCGGGTGTGCCAGGGCCCACCGCGAATACGCGTTGCCGCGGTCACCGGCACCGATGAGGGCGAGGCGGACAGGGTGCACGGTCGGACCTCCCGGACGATGATCAGGTCGGGGCTACTATAGAAACCGGTTTCCGCATGCCGCAAGCGGCACAGCCGCCGAGGTCCCCGGCGCGGGACAGCGCCGGAAGCGCGGATGTGCCAGCATCACGCGTCATGAGCAACGGGGAACCTCTCAGACGTGTCTCGCCCGCCGCGCCTGTGCTCGCCGGGCTCGCCGCCCTGGCGACCGGCGTCGTCTTCTACTACTACGGCCTCGCCTCGACGGCGTACCTGGTCGGGCTCTGGTTCTACAAGGGCGGCAACACCTCCCTGGCGCTGCAGACGGTGGTGATCGTGCTGGGGGCGGCGCTCACTGTGACGGTTGCGGACCGGTGGCCCGGCGTCCTGCGCAGCAGCGGCTGGCTGGTCACGACCGTCGGCCTGCTGGCCGTGCTCGCGGCGCTGCAGCTCAAGCCGGAGCCCAAGATCCAGGCCGGCGACCCGATGGCGGGCCTGCTGGGTCCGGTCCAGGCCCACCGGATCCTCTCCGTCATGCTGGAAGCCGGACTCGGTGTCGCCATCGCCGGCGTGCTGCTCGGGACAGCACTGCCGGGCGCGATCCGCCTGGCCACCGGGCTCGGCCTGATCGCCGGGATCGCGCTCGGCCAGCCCGTCCTGGTCCTGCTGGCCGAGCGCGGACCGGGAGCGGAGCCACTCGACCTCGACCTCATCCTGCCCATCGCCGCGCTCGTCCTGGCGCTGCTCGCCGCCTTGGCCTGCTCCCGGCAGCGCAGCGCAGTCCCACCGGCCGCGCCCTCGCCGGAAGGGACACCGGCGGAGGCGGTGCCGTCACGGCGGCCCGGGATCTGGGGTGCGGCGGTCGCCGTGCTCGCCGCGACGGTGATCGTGCACGCCGGGCGCCTGCTACTGCGTACGGTTGCCGACGAGGTGCAGGTCACCCAGGACGGTCTGCCCACGCCGCGCCGGGCCGAGTTCGCCGAGGACCTGATGCGCTACGGGCTGGTGGCGATCACCGTCGCGGCAGCGCTGGTGCTGGCCGGGTATGCGTACCGCCGGGGCCGGGCAGACCTGGCCGCCTGGCCCGTGCTGTGCTTTCTGCTGGCCACGCCGCTGGCGCTGGCTCTGTGGGCGTTCACGCCGGTCGGGCGGTCGCCGTACACGATGGCACTCATCGCGCTCGCGGGGATCGTTCTCGGCGCGGCGGCGGTGTGGTTCGCCGATCGCCGGCTGCCCTGGGACGTGGTGGGCGTCGCCGCCGCCGGATGCGGCGTCGTGCTGGTTCTGAACAGCTACCGGCAGGACGCGACGTGGCGCGAAGCCGGCACGATGCTCGCCTTCGCGGGCATCGGCTTCGCGCTGAGCACGGGCCTGGTGCGGGTGCTGCGCGCCACCCGGGGCGAGCCGGGCGGGGCGGCCGCGGCGCTGCTGCTCGGCTTCGCGGCGCTGGTGCTGGCCTGGCCGTCGAACGTCACCCTGGCGCTGGGGCTGACCGGCCATGACGGCATCGACGCGGCCTGGACACTGGTGGTGGCCCTGACCGGGGGCACGGCCGCGGTGCTGGCGCTGCTGTTCGGCTTCACCCGCGCCGTGGACCGGGTGCGCCGCGACATCCGCGCCGAGGCGGCTCGGGCGGAGTCCTGACCCGCAATTATCGACGAAGCTCCCGCCACGCTGTTCCGGCAGCGCGGCGGGAGCTTCGATCCTCACACAGGCGGGCGGTCAGACGCCCTTGGTGAAGGTGTCGCACTGGCGGCCGTCGCCGGTGCGGAAACCGGTGTTGAACCAGTCGCTGCGCTGCTTGGCGGTGCCGTGGGTGAACTTGGACTCGTCCACGGGCACGCCTGAGCGCTCCATGATCTTGTCGTCACCGATCGCGGCGGCCGCTTCGAGCGCCTGGTCGATGTCCTGCTGGGTGACCGACTTGAAGATCGGCTGCCCCTTGGCGTCCTCGGTCTCGGTCGCGTGCTTGGCCCATACCCCGGCCAGGCAGTCGGCCTGCAGCTCCAGCTTCACCGACAGCGCGTTGGCGTTGCCGGGGTCGCGCTCGGACTCGCGCTGCACCTGCGCCGAGGTGCCGAGCAGGTTCTGCAGGTGGTGGCCGTACTCGTGCGCCAGCACGTACGGCTGGGCGAACTGGCCGTCCGCGCCGAACCGGCTGGCCAGCTCGTCGTAGAAGGACAGGTCGATGTAGACCTGGTTGTCGGCCGGGCAGTAGAACGGGCCCACGCCGCTGTCGGCCGAGCCGCAGGCGGTGTTCACGGCCTGGGAGAAGAAGACCGTGTCGGTCTGCTGGTACGCCTGCCCGAACGTCTCCGGCATCGCCTCGCGCCAGTACGCCTGGATCGAGTTGATGTACAGCGCGTTGCGGCACTCGGCGTTCTCGAGCCGCTTCGGGTTGGCCGTCGAGCAGGTCTCGCTGACGCCGGGCCCGCCGGCGTCACCGCCGCCGCCGAGCATCTGCGGGCCGAGGAACGCCCCGGCCAGCGCCAGGCCGATCACCAGCAGCGTGCCGATGATCCCGCCGCCGCTCGTGGGGATCGGGATGGGGATGCCGCCACCGCCGAAGCTCCGGCCCCCACCGCCACCGCCCCGGGCGTCGGTCACCTGGCTGGTGTCGATATCCGCGTTCTCGTTGAGGGTCATGGCGCGGGGATACCCCGCGCCATGCCACGAGTAACCGCTGGTCAGCCGCCGGGCGCGTAGTCGACGACGGCTACCCGGCAGACCGGCTCGCCCTCGACGACCACGGCGTGGATCTCCCGGTAGCCGGGACCCGGATCGCCGCTGACGATGCGGAAGTACGGCTGGCCGTCGCCGATCCCCACGAAGTTGTCCGGCAGGTCCACCTCGGCCAGCGAGTTCCACTGGTGCTCGTCGCGGAACGTGGGCGCCGGGTCGGGGGTGTAGCGCTGGTAGTTCTCGCCCAGCCAGACCGCCGCCGCCCGGGTGCACGAGCCGTAGTAGGTGCTCTCGTAGTCGTGCCGGGCCTCGGCGTAGCCGCCGACCAGCGGGTTGAAGTACGAGTACTCGTACGGGTAGATGCGGGCGGAGGCGTAGAGCACCTCGACCTGGCCGAGCACCGCCAGGCCGAGCAGCGACCAGGCCAGCGCGGTGCGCCCGGACGCGAACGCCTGCCGGATCCAGCGCACCAGCAGCACGGCGCCCAGCACGATCAGGCCCGGCGCCACGAACAGGAACTGCCGCAGGCTGTTGTACAGCGTCGAGTGCGCCCCGATGATAAGCACGAGCGGCACCAGGATGTACGCGCCGACCAGCAGCAGCCGCCCGTCCACGCCGGTGCGCCGGACCAGCGCGACCGCCCCGGCGACCACCGCGGCCGCGGTCAGCGCCACCACGGGCAGCGGCGAGCCGATCACCAGCCACCAGGGCGCGTAGTACCAGGGCAGCTGGGTGGAGCGGACCATCTCGCCGCCGAAGCGGATCTCGTTGTCCCAGTCGTACTTGGCCATCGACTCGACCGAGGCGAGCAGGCCGTCGGTCGGGTTGGTCAGCAGGTACGGCCACAGCAGCGACATCACCAGGTAGGCGGTGGTGCCGATGGCCAGCAGCGCGGTGATCTGGTTGGTGATCTCCGACCGCAGCTCCCGGCCGCGCAGCTTCCAGCCGTGCAGGGCCCAGTAGCCGCCCGCCACCAGCGCCAGCAGCCCGAACCACAGCAGCGCGTTGACCCGGATCGAGGCCGCGAAGCCGATGGCGGCGCCGATCGCGCCCAGCTCCAGCACCTCGCCGCGCCGGTCCGGCTCCTGCCAGCGGCGCATCAGCCGCAGCACCAGCCAGAGCACCAGCACCATCGCCACGGCCAGCGGGATGTCCTTGGAGTTGTTCATCATCTGGCCGGTGTAGCGCGGGTAGAGCGCGAGCCCGAGCGCGGCGGCGAACCCGGCCCACGCCCCGGTCACCCCGCGGCCGGCCAGCTCCCGGGCGGCCAGCCCGATGATCAGCATGCCGAGCACGCCGAACAGCCCGTTGACGATCGTGCGGGTCTGCCACACCTCGCCGGTGAGGTGCTGGAAGAACGCCACGATCAGCTCGAACCCGGCGCCGTGCTGCGGCATGTAGAGGTAGTCCGGGAAGTCGAGGAAGGAGCGGTCCTCGGTGCCGGACAGGTAGAACTTCAGCACCCGGGCGCCGTAGTCGTCCTGCATGTACTCGTCGTAGGTGCGGCCGTGGAAGCGGCCCTGCGCGATCGTGAACCAGGTCATCACCAGCAGCAGCACGCCGGTCAGGGCGTACGGCAGCCGGACGCCCCGCCACCACGGCGCCGCCGGCTCCGGTGCCTGCGGCTGGGGCGGAACCTGGTCCGGGGACGCGGACACCGGCTCGACATCGACATCGGACACGTGGCTGCTCCTGAGTGCTCGGGGAAAGGACGGCCGTACGGGCCGGTCAGGGCCCGCGTACCGCGATGAAGCTCGATGCCGGCCCGGATCGGCGCCGCGCTCCACCGCAGGATTGTCGCTTAGCGCCCGCCCCGGCACCAGTCGGGCGCGCACCGCTCAGCCGCCGAGCCGCCCGGCGGCCAGGCGCACCGTGAATCCGTGCGGGTCACGCTCCAGCGACACATGCGTACACAGCTGATGGGCGAGCCAGAGGCCCATGCCGCCGGGGCGCGGGCCGGGCACCAGGCCGGCCATCGGGTCGGCGGGGCCGGGCCCGGCGTCGGCGACGCTGACCACCAGCCGCCCCGGTCCGGTCCAGGCCCGTAGCCGCAGCGGCGGACGGCCGTGCAGCCAGGCGTTGGTCACCGCCTCGCTGACCGCGACCAGCAGCGCCTGCAGCTCGTCGACGCTGATCCCGGCCGCCTGCCGCAGCGCCGCGACCGCGTCGCGGGCCGGGCCCGGCTGCGGATCGGCCAGGTCGACGACGGGCGCGGCCTCCTCCAGCGGGTCCCGCCACGCCTCGACCCCGGGGGTGAACTCGCCCGGCTCCTGGTACGCCGTATCGCGGTAGTGGCCGCCCGGCACGGCGCGGTAGGGGTGGGTGCGGCGCACGTCGTCGACCACGCGCGGCGGGGTGTGGCGGACGTCGTAGGGGCACAGAGCCCACACCGGCAGGCCGGCCCAGGCGGTGTTGACCGCCGACTCGTAGCGCGCCCACCAGTCCCACTGCTCGCGCAGCCCCTGGTGTGACACCTCGCCGGTCACCCGGATCCGTGTCGCGCCCCGCGCGAGCAGGTCGCCGAACAGCTCCCCGTACTGCTTGAGCGCGAGCGCCGGGCGTGCGTACTGGTCGCCGCCGTCGAGGAACAGCACCCCGCTGTCCGGACCCAGCGCGTCGGACAGCAGCCCGCGCTGCCGTGGGCCGTACGCCACGACGACCGGCTCGCCCGCGGCCAGCCCGCGGCGCACGAACGGCACGACGAGATCGAGGAACTCGCTGTCGGAGCCGGGGAACGCGGCCTCGTGGAGGAAGCCGTCAGGCGCACCGGGCCTCATGCGGCGGACACCCGCGGCCCGGCGACATGGAGATCCATGATCACGACGACCGCCTGGTGCACCGCCCAAAGGTAACAGGCGCACACCTCGGAGGCGAGGTCAGCTCACGTCCACCGGCCGCGCGGGGCTCACTCGACGGGCTCCCCGCTCAGGTGCGTGTACACCCCCGCGACCTGCAGCACCCGCAGCGCCATGCCCGTCGTGTTGACCAGCCGCATGCCGCATCCGGCCGCCGTGACGTCCGCGCGGGCGCGCACGAACGCCCTGATCCCCGACGAGTCGATGAAGGTCACCGCGCTCATGTCCACGACCACGGGCAGCCCCGGGTGGTCCCCCGCCGCCCCGGTGAGCCACCGGTGCAGCTCGTCGGCCACGGCGAGATCGACCTCTCCGGCCAGCGCGACCCGCACCTCACCGTCCGCGGCGACGATGAGGTGGCTGAGCTGAGGAGGTGTCGCGGTCACGCGAAGGTTGTAGCACACACGTCCGCCTCCGCGCTCCCCGGCGGGGGCCGCGTTCAGCCGCCGACGTGGATGCCCGGACCGTCGGAATCGGTGTGTAGTGTGCCGGACGGCAGGCCGTAGCGCAGAGGTCGTCGCGCCACTTCGCGCAGTTGGAGGACGCCGGTTCGAATCCGGCCGGCCTGCCGCCTTTCGGCTGGAGGTGTGCGGATGATCATGTCGCTGCGCAACGACCTGGCGCAGTGGCGCCGCATCCGCGCCCGCATGCCCTCACCCGAGGCGGTCACGGCGGCGGCCCGCGCCCGGGCAGCCGGTGACTGGCGCACGGCCGCGGCCGCGGTGCCCGTCGACCTCGACCTCGACCTGGCCGCCGTACGGGACCGCCACGGCGCCGAGGCGGCCGCGCGGGTCGAGGACGACCTGCGTCACCTCGCGCTGGACCTGCTGGTCTGGCACCTGCCCCGGCACCCTGGCGGCATGACGACCTACCGGGCCCGCACCAGCGCGGTGCTCGTCCCCGACGCCGTCGAGCCGGGGGCGCCGCTGATCCGGGTACGCCTGCCGCTTTCGCCCACCGGACCGCAGCGCCTGCGGCTGACCGTCGCGACCGTCGACGAGATGGCCGACCATCGCTGGTACGTCGCCCCCCGCCATACCTGGGACGTGCGCGCCACCGCCGGGCTGCGCGCCGCCTGGGGATGCGCCGACGACCGCCCGCCGCTGCTGCGTCCCGACGGCACCCCGCTCCCCTGGCCGGAACTCGGTCGCGGCTCCGATGCGGCGGCGGCCACCGAACGGATCTACCTGATGCTGGCCGCGGGTGAGTACGCCGCCGCCTGGCGGGCCTGCGGTTTCGACATCCCGTTCACCGAGACGAAGGCGCTGCAGGCCGACACCGCCCCGCCGACCTGCCCCGTCGGCCTGGCCGCCGAGCTGCGCGCGGCCGCCGCCGCGTTCAGGACGGCGCAGGTCAGCACCCAGTTCGGCGCGCACGTCGACGTGACCGTGGGCGAGACGCTCACCGCCGCGGCGGGCGACGCCCACGACTACTACGACCTGTATCCCCGCGTCGCCAGCGGTCCCATCCCGGCTGACCTGGCGCTGCTGTACAGCGGCCGGCTGACCCCCGACGACCTGCACCCCCTGCTGCGCGACGCGCTGCTGCCCGCCCGCCCCGCGCACCGGCCCGGTGCCGCGACACCGGAGTCTCCGGCCGCCGTCCTCCGCCGCCCGGACACCACCGCTCCAGACGTGACGACTTCTGGGTTGTACCCACAACCCAGAAGTTGTGACCCCGTAGCGAAAGCAGCACTCGCGAGCCCGCCGGGATGCCGGCAGCCGGAGGACGGACCAGCCGCCGACCCGGCCGCGGGCGTGGCCGCTGACCGCACGACGTCCGCGAACCCGCCGCGCGTCGACCCGCAGGATGCGCAGACACGCCGCGAGGAGACGCGGCGGGCGGGGCGGCGGCGGGGTCAGCCGGGCGATCCGGCGCGGATCCGCTGCCAGGGGGCGTGGCACGTGCTCGGCGTGCGCGAGGGTGCGCTGCGGCTGGACGACCATACCGACGACGAGCTGCGGCGGGAGCAGACGCTGCGGGCCATGGGCGGCGCGAGCGCGGGCTGCTTCGCAGCGCGGGAGGCGTGGCTGACCGGGGCCGGACGGCTGCCGAGGGCGCTGGTCGCGCAGCGGGCGCTGGTCCGCGAGCGCATGCTCGACGGCGACACCGACTGGCTGCTGGACGGCCTGGCGCGCGGCGTGATCGACCCGCACATGCGCGACGGCAGCGGCTGGTCGCTGCGGCACACCGCGATGTGGGTGGACCACGAGCGGCTGCTGCCGCTGCTGGACGCCGCCGGGGTGCCCGTCGACGCGCGCGACCGCGCCGGCCGCACCCCGCTGTACGTGGCCGTCATGAACGGCGGCGACGTGTCGCTGATCCACCGGCTGCTCGCCGCGGGCGCCGACCCGTTCGCCGAGACGGTGCACGGCGCGATGGTCGCGAGCTGCGCGGCGTACCGCGCCCGCCGCGACGACCTCGACTTCCTCACCAAGCTCATGCACGAACGCTGGGCCGCGCTGCGCGGCTAGGCGGGGCGGCTACCGGGCGGGAGGACGCGGAGCTGGAGCATCGCGGCGAAGCGGGCCTCGGGGTCGGTGAGGTCGATGCCGCCGACCTCGGCCAGGCGGCGCAGCCGGTAGCGGAACGTGTTCGGGTGCACGTACATCGCCGCCGAGGCCGCGATCACGTCGCCGAACGCGTCCAGCCACGCCCGCAGCGTGTCCACGAGGTTCGCGTTGTGCTGCTCGTCGTACGCGAACAGCCGCGCCACCGGCCCGGTCGGCCGGTCCCCCCGCGCCGCGACCAGGTCGCGCAGCTCCAGCAGCAGCGACTCGACGTGCACGTCCGACAGCCGGGCCACCCGGTGCCCGCCGCCGGCCGAGCCGGAGCGCAGCACCCGCAGCGCCCGGTCGGCGCCCGCGCGCGCCTCGGCCAGGCCGCCCGCGTCGGCCGCCACCGAGCCGATCCCGATCACCGCGCGCACCCGGTCGCCGACCCGGTCCAGGAAGTCCGTGGCGATGCGCAGCGCGCGCTGCTCGCCGTCGCCCTCCCGCGCGACCGGGATCAGGCCGTACGCCACATCGCCGACCAGGGCCGCGACGCAGCGGGGATGCACCGCGGTCAGGTGCATGGCCAGGCCGTCGGCCAGGCGCTGGCGTTCGGTGGCCAGGTTGACGTCCGTACCCAGCGACTCGCCCCGGTCGGCGCGCAGCGTGGCCAGCGCCAGCACCACCACGGGCTGGTCGGCCAGGCCCAGCCGGTGCAGCGCCTCGCGCGCCCCGGCGCCGCCCTCCAGCGCGGTGCTCAGCAGGTCTGCGCGCAGCCGGCGCTCCACGTCGGCACCGGCCCGGATGCGCAGCATGTGCAGCGCCACCAGCCGGGCCGCGTCCCGCAGCGCCTGGCTGCGCTCGGGGCTGAGCGGCTCGCGCACCGCCGCCCAGATCGAGCCGAGCACCTCGTCCCCGGCGCGCACCGCCACCGCGACCCGCGGCACGGTGAACCCGCCCGGCGAGCCCGGCGGCTCGACGAACACCGGCTCGTCGCTGCGGTAGAGGTCGCGGAACACGCCGCGCTCGGTGAGCAGGCGGGAATACTGCTCGGGCACCTGGCGGCCCAGGATGGTCTCGACCCGGGACGGGTCGGCCTCGTCCTGGCGGCCGGAGAAGGCCAGCACCCGTGAGCTGCGGTCCTCGATGGTCACCGGTGCGTCGAGCAGCGCGCCGACCGCGTTGGCCAGGGCGAACAGGTCGCCGGACGGCATACCGCCGATGGTCTGCGGCCCGGCGTCGCCGACGTCGCCCTCGGCCAGCAGCGCCCGCAGCAGCGCGGCGAGCTGCGCCCAGGACGCGCCGCGGGTCAGCGCGAGCACGGCGACGCCCGACTCGGCGGCGGCCCGCGCCAGCTCCGCGTCGCGCGGCACCGGTGCCCGCAGCACCAGCCCGGCGGCCCCCTGCGCGGCGAGCGTACGCAGCAGCCGCGCGATCTCGGCGGGTTCGCGCAGCCCGACGCCGAGCACCAGCGCGCGCTGGGGCAGCACCGGCTCCTCCAGCGGATCGTGGATGGCCACGCCGCCGATGTCACCGGCCGCGTCCGGCTCGCCGTGCACGAGTTCGAGCAGGGTCGCGCCGAGATCGTCGAGCACGCGGCCGAGGGTCGCCTGGGAGCGCAGATTCGCCTTCACCGTGGTCAGCACCGTCCGAACATAGGAGCAGGACGGCCACCCTAGTTCGTCCCGCCCGACGAGACCACCCCTCCGCTTCGTCGCCGCGCACCAACCTCATGATCGTCCGACTTGCCAGGCACCCGGGCGTATCTTGAGCGCGCTTTCGCCCATGTGCCTGGCAAGTCGAACGATCTAGCGGCCGCCGGGGAGGAGGTCGGCGATCAAGGCGGCGAGCAGGGCTGTCCGGCCGGGGAGGGCGTCGATCAGGACGTGCTCGTCGTCGGCGTGCGCGCCGCCGCCGACCGCGCCCAGCCCGTCCAGGGTGGGCGTGCCGACCCCGGCGGTGAAGTTGCCGTCCGACGCCCCGCCGACCGCCGTGCAGGTCAGCGGCGGCAGTCCCAGCTCGGCGGCGAGTTTCTGGGCGCGGGTGTAGAGCCCGGCCGACGACGCCCCGTCCAGCGGCGGCCGGTTCGGCCCCCCGAGCACCTCAACCCCGGCCTGGTTAGGAAGGGCACCTTCTACATCGGAAAACGATAAGAGGGTGCCCTTCCTTTCTAGGGCGGTGTGGATGCGGGTTTGTTCGGCGACGGTGCGTACGCGGACGTCGACGGCGAACTCGCCGAGGGCGGGGACGGTGTTGGTGGTGGTGCCGGCGGACATGAGGGTGGGGGTGACGGTGGTGCCCTGGTCGGGGTCGGCGAGGGCGGCGACGGCGAGGACCTGGCGGGCCAGCTCGATCGTGGCGTTGACGCCGCGTTCGGGTTCGAGGCCCGCGTGGGCGGCGCGGCCGGTGACGCGGACGCGGTAGAGGGAGACGCCCTTGCGTTCGGTCTTCAGGGCGCCGCCGGTGGCGGAGGCCTCCAGGACCAGGGCCGCCGCGCAGCCGGTCGCCTCGGTCTCGATGAGGCCGCGGGAGCTGGGCGAGCCGAGTTCCTCGTCGCCGTTGACCAGGATCGTCACGCCGTCCCGCGACGGCAGGGCGGCGACCGCGTGGAAGATCATGGCCAGGCCGGCCTTCATGTCGAAGCAGCCCGGACCGCGCAGCACGCCGCCGTCCACCGAGAACGGGTGGGTGGCCAGCGAGCCCAGCGGCCACACCGTGTCGTGGTGGCCGAGCAGCAGCACCCGTGTCGGCCCGGTGCCGAAGCGCCAGCGCAGG